>NZ_FTNV01000003.1:0-300000 GCF_900156535.1 Roseovarius nanhaiticus
ATCGATAAATCTGGATGCGGGTGCCGAAGAATACGACGAGTCGCGCACAAAGCGGCAAAAGAAAAAGCTGGAGAGGGTTTGAACATATGCCCATGCTTCCAGTCTTGCCCCCATATGCCGATGAAACAACCGTTTCTTGGGGGGCCCGCGTCGCCCGCTTCCACACTGGCATGACCTGTGCGGACTTTCTCAAAATGGTTGAGATCAAGCAGGCCCATATAATGGACCTGAACGTCAAAACAGTGGAGCGCCTGTCAAAATTTACAGGTGTTCCAGAAACGCAGATTCTGGGGGGCGGCCCTCAAAAGGCTGGCGAACGGCTGCTGGCCTATAAGGGTGAAACCTTCAACGCTCGGTTCATGACGCGCACCTACACAACGTACTGCCCAGCGTGCCTAATAGATGATGCAGCTGCGGAGGCGAATGGGGACCGGGTAGGGCGCCTTTCTTGGATGTTCTCAACCGTCCGCGTTTGTCCGCGTCATGGCATACTCCTCACTCGGCGCAAGAACCTGGGATACTATGAGCGTTTTCAGGACATGAACCTCGTCGCCCCTGAAGACGACTTTCTGCGGAAGCAAGGCGCCGAAGCAGAGCGTAGGCGTGTCTCTCCTCTGCAGGCATATGTTGAGGACCGGTTTTCAGGAGCGTCGGGGCCCGCTTGGCTCGATAATCAGGGAATAGATCAAGCAAGCAAAGCCTGCGAAATGCTCGGCATCTGTCGCCTTATGGGTGCCGATGTAGACCTTCGGACGCCGACTCTTGCAGAATGGGATGAAGCTGGCGCAATCGGATACGCGGCCGCCAGTCAGGGGCCGGTTGGAATTTATTCGATCTTGGACGAGATTACGGCGCCAGTGAAGGCTAGGAATTGCTGGGGAGGCCCACAGTTAGTGCTCGGCCGCATTTTTAAATGGCTTCAATACAACAAATCTCACACCGACCCGGGTCCAATCCTTGATTGCGTTCGCGAATATATCGTCGATACGATGCCGGTCGATCCTGAAACGGTTCTCTTTGGCCATGCGATCGAGCACCGCAAGCGTCACAGCGTGCCAACTCTCGCCGAATACTCAGGCATTCATGTGAAAACAATCAATAGGGCGGTGGCTGTCACCGGTCTGCTAGCGAATGTAGACTTGGAGGTTATTGATGTTTGGAGAACATTCGACGCGACGGCTGGTGAAGCTCTGGCCGATCGGATCAATCGATCTTTGCCGATTAAGAGCGCTCCTGAATATCTGAACTGCAATCGCACACAAGCCCAGATGCTGGTCAAGTGCGGGATCTTGAAGCAGGTCGCGCCTGGCTTGGGATTGCACGGCGGGGTTCTGACTCAGGTGCCACTCGATGAAATCGATTCATTCCTCGAAGCGTTCCGATCCAGCGGCCGGCCCGTTACATCGGCCAGCAAGGGAATGATGAATGTCATCGACGCCTCTGAAATCGCGCGCGAGACGGCAGCCGATATTGTGCGAATGGTCCTTGATGGTCGCTTATCCAAGGTTGAATTGTTGAATGAATCGCTTCGATTTCGTTCGGTACTGGTCGACCCAGATGAGGTCTACGCTGTCGCGAACGCCAGTGAAGATCATCATGGATGTAGTGTCGCAGAAACTGCGCGCCGGCTTGGCGTTTCGACGGTTGGAGTGACCCATTTGAGGACCAAATTGGACGAAACTGGCCGACCATTTTTGCAAGTAACGGAGGTTATCAACGCGCGTGGATCGGTTCGCCTGCGATTCGCTGTCGAAGAGATTCAGCGCTTTTTGGACATTCATGTTTCGCTCAAGGATCTCGCGAAGAGGGAAGGGGTCAGCACGAAGGCAATGTCGAAGCGTCTTTCTGATCGTGGCATCGAACCGATCATGGACCGCGTTCTCTTGCGGTCGAAAGTTTTTCGTCGTGCTGACCTATAGATTTCTGCAAAAAAAACGCCTCTGAAAGCCGCCCACATGGGCGGCTTTTTTGTGTCTGCTCAATGGTCGGCAAAACTTGGCCCGAATTCACTTGGCACGACTTTCGCCGATTGCTTGGCAAAGTTGCTCGTTGGTTTTCGACGGTGATAGAACTTAGCGTTGAAATCATTAAGTTTTCTGGGTCGCGAAAGCCCCGTTTGGCCTAACTATGCCCGCGTCGACAGATTATCGGGACGGGCGTAGTTATGCCAAAACCGCTGTTTTGGTTTGCCACGAAGCGGGGTCAGTTTTGCCACGTGGTGCTCACATCCAGAGTTAAACGTAGTTTCGAATGACAAACCGGTGAACCCGGCGAGCGAGGACTAAGCCTCGTCGAGGACATTCCGCTCGCTGACCGGCAGAAGGTGTTTCTTTTGTCTGTGTTCGGCGGTGACGCCGCGCCAATCAACGGCTAAGCTTGGAGCCTGTGCAAGAAGCAGAGGAGGAGGCCCATATGAAACTGCTTGTTCTGACGTTTGCTCTGACCCTCGCCCCGGGATTGGCGCAGGCCGAGAGCCAAGTGGGCATTTCCAAGCAGATGCCCACTGTCACCGTGGACACTTCGGATGGCCCCGTAGAGATTGGTCGAATTCAGGATACGACGAACGAGATTTCCGGCGAATGGGCCCGGACCTCGCGTCCTTGCCCTGAATTTTGCATTCAGCCCATGACGCCCGCAGAGGGAGCGGCGACCATCGGCGAGCTTGAGCTCATTGAGATGCTACAGGATCCTGAGGCGGTCGTTGTGGACAGTCGCACCTATGACTGGTTCAAGGGTGGTACGATCCCGGGAGCGGTCAGCATCCCCTACGACCGTATCGTCGACGAATTGGGCCAGCTGGGCTGCGAGGCAGATTTTGACGGGTGGGACTGCACGACGGCGAAGCGCGTGGCGCTCTTCTGCAACGGCATCTGGTGCGGCCAGTCACCCACGGCGATCCGCAACATGATTCAGGCCAATTACCCCGCCGACCGGATCTCATACTACCGCGGCGGTATGCAGGTCTGGCGCCTGCTTGGACTTACGGTAACCGGCGACTGAGGCCTCTCACAGCCCGTGCAAGCCTGTAGGGGAGGCCTTCGAGCCAAGCCTCGCCAGATCCCCTGTCCGAAAGGCCTTCGTGACCTAGCTAAAACGGCGCGCTGACAGGGCCGCCCTGCATTCAGACTCGGAAGGCGACGTCACGCCTGCTGCGACCATCGCGAACAATCATCTGGCAGGCGTGAAGAGAAGGGGTGTCAGGTGCACGCCCTCTCCGGCTTACTGAACGCTGTGAAGGCCAAGTTGATCCTTGGCAGCTCAGCGCCATTGACATGCCAAGTCCGGGGTTGCCGGCATGACAGGCTCTCACCAGGCCTCGTCTTCCTCTTCAAATTCCGCTGTGTTGCCTGAGGGATGCAGGCCTTGATCGCCCCGGATCGTCTTGGGATGTGGTCAATCCACCGCACACTCGGGCCAGCGGCGCGATGACATCCTGCCAGCGTCCCTCGGCGCATGTGAGCATTCACCTGCCGGCCGGCGGATAGCGCAGCCGCGCATCGAGCAGCGGCACGTATCGCGAAAAGGTGTCGACCTCGGTCGGGATACGCAGCTTATGGCCTGTCGCCAGCTGGTCATGGACAGAATTCATCGCCCAAACGTCGTTGGGGCTGAGAGCTTTGGCGCGGTCAACGCGCAGCTTCGCCTTCGCTCTGTGCTTGGATGTCTTGTTCCGAAGCGGCATCCCCAACTTCTTGTCGATGCGGCAGACCTACTTGATCGCTCTCGCCCACAGCTACGCAATAGCCTGCCGGGCAACGATGTATGCCCCCGGCCTTTGTGGTCTGACAGCACGTGAACATGCCTGTAATCACAGCACACACGATGTCTCGCAGATCTCGGTGATCCGTTTCCCGAAACTAGCCTGATTGGTGCGGCGGGATTTGCAGCGAAGGTCGAGCGGTGAAATCCGATGACGTCAAACGCCGTCGGGATCGTGATTGCACAATCGTTGCACATCCCGCGCACCAACGTCGGGTCCGCAACGATTTTCTTCAGTTGCTTCACCTCGGTTGCCAACAGTCCGGCATACTTTTTTTCGAAGTGAGGAGGGCCACTTGGCTACCGCCCGGCGATGGCTTTGCAATCCTCTGCCGGTCACTGGATCCCTGCCGTCCGACAGATCTCTGACACAGGCATGCCTTGCCAGCCTGCTTGATGCGACACACCTTCTGCGCGTCCCTTCTGCACGGGCGGCAGACCTGATCCGGATGCGCGCTCCGGATGTGCTGAACGCTTCAGGAAAGATGCACCAACCGCAGGCCAAGTGTCCGCACGGCTGCTTGGATGGTGGTGCGGTCCATCAGGCACGCCGCTGTGGTCAGCCCATCGGTCATCGCCGCAGAAGGGCCAGAAATCGAAATCTGACGCCATGGCGTATCCGCTGGCTGCCCGGTGACCGGGTTGAGGATATGGCCGGCTGTTTGCGCGGCGTCAAAGCAGGTACCACGCGGTGCGGAGGTGGCCATCGCCATGTCCCGCAGATGGGTCTGCCCGCCTGACCGCAGTGTCACGGGCCAGTCGCCGCCGTGGGGATGCCCGCCGATGGCGGCCAACTCGCCAGTATCGACCATGATATTTGTCAGCCCTTCGGCGCGCAGCATCGCCGCGATGCGATCCGCGATGACCCCCTGCGCGATCCCGTTCAAGGTCAGGGCCATGCCGGGGCGCTTGAGCCGTACGAAGCCGCTGCCGAAGCTGACATTCTGCCAGCCGGTCAATGCCTGTGCGTGTGCCACATCGAGGCCACCGGACTCACCGCTGTAATGCCGCGCCCATGCGGACCAGAGCGGCTGTATCGTTGGATCGAAAAGCCCGCCAGTAAGTGCGTGGAGTTGGCCGCAGAGCGACAGGCACTCCAGCAGTTCGAAGGGCGGCGCGTCAAGCTGGCCATCCGCATTGAGGCGAGACAGGGCCGAGGCGGGTTTGTAGAGGCTGAAGATATCCTCCAGCCGGTCCAGCTCACGCGCGACGTCGGCGGCAATGCGGTCTGCATCGGCATGCGCCAGCGTCAGCGTGGTGCGCGCGCCAAGTGCCATACCGCGCCACTGCGTGATCTCCGGCGCGGCAGCCGTGCTGCCCGCGAAGCTGCCGGCGGCGGTTGCGGCGGCCCCTGCGCTGATGGTCAGGAAGCGGCGGCGGGACAATCTGGACATCTCAGTTCTTCCTCTCATTCGATAGTTTGCGCAGCCGGTCGGAGAAGTCGGCATCGTCCTCCGCGCGGCTTAACAGGCCATCGGCCACGGGCGCCAGAACGGCCTGATCGGGGATCTGGGCGAGGCGCAGGACCTCGCCGCCATGCGCGGCGATGTAATCCCTGGCGGCCGCTTCCTCGGCGAAGGGCACGGTTTCGGGCGCGCCCATGCCGCCCGTGCGATCCGAGCCGAGGACGTAATAGGCCTCCTCGGCGGCGATCCAATGATCCTGCCCCGGCGCGTCCCAGCTGGGCACGGTGCCGACATCCTGCACATAGATCGCGGTGATCGCGTGGCTTTGCTCGGGCATGCGCTGATAGGCGATGGCATCACGGACCTGGCTGAAAAAGAGCGGCATTCCGGGCAGCCCCTCCAGATGGACCTGCGCCTTCGGGCCGGGATGCTCGAGCAGGTTCATCTGGCAGAAATGGCCGATGGCATCTTGCGTCATGCGGACCGGCTCGGGCGCTTTGGCCTCTTCGCGGCAGGCGGCCAGTGCAAGGACGCACAGGATGGCAGGCAGAACCCTCATGGCGTCACCTTGCGGAAGGCCAAAACCGAGGCGGCAAGCGCCAGGAACGGCCACAAAAGGATCGAGAGCAACGCATAAAGCGGCGGAATTGCATTGGCCGCTCCGCCGATCCCGGCCGCCGCCGCGGTGGCGTCCGATGCGGCCAGATTGAAGAGGCGGAACGCATCCGCCGGGTTGGCGACCAGTAGCCAAGGGAATAGATCGGTTGTGAACCAGCCGCCGCTATCGGCGACAATGGCTGCGAGCAGGCCCAGATCGTAAAGAACGATCATGCCTAGCCACAGCCCGATCGCCAGCCCCGCCGCGCCCGAGGGGCGCCGTGACAGCGCCGATAGCCCGTAGCCGAGGCACAAAAACGTCGCGCCCAGAAGGACCGAACTCCAGACCAGCCGCAGAAGCGCGGGCAGACCCTGCACGGCTTCCGGATCGACCAGCCAGGCCGCGATCGCGGCGCTGCCATAGCCCGCGATGATGGCCAGTGTCAGCACAGCCAGATGCGCCGCGAGCTTGCCCAGGAGCAGTTCGGCGCGATTGCCGGGATAGGTCAGCAGCAGGGGCAGCGTGCCGCGCTCGACCTCGCCAGCGATGGCGTCGAAGGACATGAGCAGCGCGACCAGCGGCACGAGGTAGACGCTGAGCGACGTGAGGCTGGCCACCGTCACCGAGAGGCGGTCTGTTCCGAGCGCGCCCGTCGGCGCGGACCCCGCAGCCGAGAGAACCAGCGAAAAGACCACCATCATCAACACCGCGATCGCGACCCAGCGGTTGCGCAGCGCGATGCGGAACTCGGTTGCGGCGGTGGAAAGGATCCGTGTCATTGCCCGTCCCTCCGGCTGTAATGGCTGTAGATGTCTTCGAGGCTGGGCGGTGTGATTTCGATATCGGCGACCAGATCCTTGAGTGCGGTTATCTGCGACAGGACCGGCAGTTTGTCATTTTGCGTGACGTCCAGATGCAGGCCAGTGCCATTCATGTGCCCTTGTGGCAGGGCCGCCGCCAGCTTGCCCTCGGCGCCGGCTTGCGGAATGACATGCAGCGTCACCGACAGGTTCGCGGCGCGGCGCAGGTCGGGCAGCGTGCCTTGGGCGACGACGCGGCCCTGCGACAGGATGACGAGGCGATCGGTGCGCGCCTCGACCTCGGTCAGGGCGTGGCTGGACAGAAGGATCGCGGCGCCATCGGCGGCCAGACCGTCGAGCAACGTGTAGAAATCGCGGCGCGAGACGGGATCGAGGCCGCTCGTCGGCTCGTCCAGCACCAGAAGGCGGGGCTGGCCGATCAGCGCCTGTGCGAGGCCGATCCGTTGGCGCATCCCCTTGGAATAGGTGCCGATGCGCCGCTTGGCCGCATCCGCCAGCCCGACGCGGGCCAGAAGGTCGATCGCGCCGCTTGCGGGCAGGCCCCGCAGGCGCAGGAAATGGCGGATCTGCTCCAGCCCGCTCAGCGCCGGATGGAAGGCCACGTTTTCGGGCAGATAGGCGACATGCGCGCGCGCGCCCGTCGATCCGGGCGCGGCGCCCAGAACCTCGATTTGGCCGCTGTCATAGGGGATCAGGCCTAGGATGATCTTCATCATCGTGGACTTGCCGGCGCCGTTATGGCCCAGCAGCGCAACACGCTCGCCCGGTGCGACCTCGAGCGCGACGTCGCGCAGCGCAGGGGTGCCCGCGTAGGTCTTAGTGAGTTGCGAGAGGATCAAACTCTTCGTCATTGGTCTTTCCATTGCGCCAACGTCCGGCGCTTTGCTCGGCCAATTCGGCCATGTCATCGGGCACGGCAATCTCGACCGGTGCCATCATCGGGTGACTGTCCAGCACACCGCCGGGCAGGGTGGCGGGAAAGCTGCTTTGCGACCAGCGTATCAGCTGAACCGCCGGCGCGCCCATCAGAAGCGCCGCCGAAGGCTGTGACCAGAGGATATGATCCATCAGGTCATTGGGGCGAAACGCGCTGTCGGCGCGCCCGTCTCCATCCAGATCGAAGGCCGGATGATCGGACCAGAAATTGCCGCGGCCTTCAAAGCTCCATTCGACGTCGGTCGTGCCGACATATTTCACCTGCGTGCGGTTGCCGACAAAGGCGTTTCCGGTCAGCGCGTTCCGCTCGGAGCCGGCCGTGAAGTGGATGCCGATATCGCAGCCCTCAAAGCGGTTGTCGGCGATCAGGTTGCGATGGGCATTGTAGATGAACGTGCATTTCTCGGCGCCGCCCTGCACCAGATTGCCCTGAATGTCGGACTGGTTGGCGTAGTTCAGCATGATGCCGTGGTCGCGATCATTCAGCGACAGGTTGTCCAGCACCTGCACGCGGTCGGAAAACATCAGCGCATAGCCCAGATGATTGCCGATAGACACGTTTTGCGACACTTCGCTGTCATTGGCATACATGTAGTGCACCGCGAAGCGCAAATCGCGAAAGAGGTTGCCGCGGAAGACGTTGCGCCGCGACGTGTTCACGAAGATGCCATCACGCCCGTAGCGGATATCGTTGCCGATGACTTCGGCGCCGGTGGCATTCCAGACATAGACGCCGTTGCCGCGATCATTCATGCGCCGGTCGCGGCGGCCAACGATGGTGTTGCCCCGCACGATACTGTTGTTCGCGCCGTGGATGTCGACGCCGAAGAGATTGCCGAGGATGGTGTTGTTCTCGATCAGGGCGCGCCGCGCCGTCTTGATCAGTTGCACGCCGCTGTCGATGGTCGTGTGGCTGCTGCCCGATCCGGTGATCGTCAGCCCGCGCACGGTGATGTCATTGCCGGTCACCGTCACGACCGAGCCTTCTTCGGTGCCGACGATCTCGGCCTTGTTCTGACCGTCCAATGTGATCGTTTCGGCCAGCGTCACCGGGCCGTCGTGACGGCCCGGCGCAAGGATCAGCACATCGCCAGGGGCAGCCCCGGCGATGGCAGTTTGCAAGGCTCCGCCGCCTGCCGAAACCGTGACGGTTTCGGCCCATGCGGGCATCGCCAGAATGCAGGCGGCCAGCAGAAGGCGGAGCAGCGCCATGGATCAGCTCGCCTTCGGCTTGACCAGCATCCGGCCGCGCATCTCCATGTGGAGGGCGTGGCAGAACCACTGGCAATAGTACCAGTAGACGCCCGGCTTGGCCGCCGTGAACGTGACCGACGCGGTCTGTTGCGGCGAGATCTCAAACGCCACGCCGTGGTTGTTCAGCGTGAAGCCGTGGCTGAGATCGTCGATATCGTCGAGGTTGGTGATGATGACTGTCACCTCGTTGCCCTCTTCGACCTCGAACTTCTCCAGCGAGAACATTGGTGCGTTGCTGGACATGTAGACGCGCACCTTGTTGCCGTCTCGGATGACGGTGTCCATGTAGTCGTCGATATCGACGCCATCGGCCTCGGCCTGCTCGCGCGTCTTGGCCCACATCGGATCGTCGCGGTTCCAGACATCGAGAGGATTGACGATATCGCGCCGCACGAGGATCGCGTCATGCGGCTCGGCGAAGGTCGGTCCGTCATGCACCACCTTCATGTCATCGGTCGAAATGTCGATGATCTGCTCGTTCTCCGGCTTGAGCGGGCCGACATTGAGGAACCGGTCCTTGGAGAACTTGTTGAGCGAAAGCAGCCATTTGCCATCGGCTTCCTTGGTTTCGCCCATGGTGGTGGAGTTGTGCCCCGGTTGGTACTGCACGTCGACCTTGGACACGATGGGGTCGATATCCTCTCCATTATAGAGCTTGACTGCGTCCTCGATGTTCCACTTCACCACCTGGCTGTCGAGGAAGAGCGTTGTGAACGCATAGCCCTTGCCGTCGAACGCGGTGTGAAGCGGCCCAAGGCCAAGCTCCGGCTCCGCCACGACGACCGAGCGGGGATCGGCATCCTCGTCGAAAAGCGCGTCCATCTTGCGCACGTCCAGAACGGATACGGTCGGCGACAGCTTGCCTGCGACGCAGACGTGCTTCATGTCCGGCGCCGTGTTGATGCCGTGCGGGCTGCTGGGGATCGGCACGTAACGGGTGTATTTCTTGTTCTGGCCCTTGCGCCCGTCGATCACCTTGACGCCGTTCATCTCCTGATAGTCGCCGTTCTCGATGCCCTTCTCGATTTCTTTGAGGTTGAAGATCACGACATGGTCGCGCTCGGCCTCGGTCATCTCGGCGAGGTTCATGCCCATTTCCGAGTTGTAGGAGGTCGAGAAGGCGTATTTGCCCTGATAGTCGCAATCGGTGTTGTCGAGGTTGCCCGACACCATCACCTGCCACGCGATCTCCATCGTGTCACCGTCAAGCGCGGTGAAGAAGTTCACGTAGTTCGAGATGTCGTCCATGTTGGTCCCGTCATTGACCATCGGAACCTCGTCCTCGCCATTGGCAAAGACATAGCCCGTGCGCGGGAATTTTTGCGGACGCAGTCCGTGGATCGCCTTGGCATTGGGGATCTCGACGATCTTGTCGGCCTTCATCACGTCGCAGCGGACCCGCGCGACGCGCGTGTTGGCCTTGTCATTCATGAAGAGGTAGCGCCCGTCATAGGTGCCATCGGTGAAGGACATGTGCGGGTGGTGCAAATCGCCATTGTCATGCACGCGCTTGCCGTTGGCGGCAAGGAATTCCTTGGTCTGGGGCAGCATGCCTTCTTCGAAGATCGCGAGGCTTTCGTTGGTCTGGCCCCAGCCGGTGGCCGAGCAGCGGTTGAAGACCGGAACGCGCATCAGCTCGCGCATGGACGGAAAGCCTAGGATGCGCAGCTCGCCCGTCTGGCCCGAGGACCAGAAGCCGTAATACTCGTCCAACTCGCCCGGCTCGAGGTTGATGCCTTGAACTGCGGCCGAAGCTTTGCCGGTCGAGGCGACCGTGGCTGCGCCAGCGGCGCCGCCCAGTAGCGCCATGCGCGCCGCGCCCGACCCGCCCAAGAGGGCTGCACCGCCCGTGGCGCCCAAAAGGCCCCGGCGGCTGATGCCGTGTTTTTTTGTGTCGTCAGACATTGGAAGTCTCCTTCAGGTTGGGGTGGTTCTTGATCGCCCGGTCCAGCTCCGCCGAGCCGCGCGACGCGGTCTCGCGCCGTTTGAGCTTGCGGATCACGACCGGGCACTTCTCCTTGGATTGATACAGAACCTGGCAATGCATGCAGTTGAGGCATTCATTGGGGTTGATCTCTCCAGTGGGATGGATTGCCTGCACGAAGCATTCATGCGCACAGGTCTGGCAAGGGTTGCCGCATTCCTTGTAGCGTTTCAGCCAGTCGAACATGCGCAGCCGGGCCGGGATGGCCAGGCCCGCGCCCAGCGGGCAGAGGTAGCGGCAGAAGAACCGCTCGACGAAGAGCCCGGCCACCAGCAGCGCGACGACATAGGCCACGAAGGGCCAGGCGCGCATGAAGTTGAGGATGATCGCGGTTTTGAACGGTTCGACCTCGGCATAGATCTCGGCCTGTTCGAGGGACGCCAGCGAGACGCCGAAAAGCCCGAGGAAGATCATGTATTTGATGGGCCAGAGCCGCTCATGCAGGCCCCAGGGCAGGGTCCATTGCGGAATGCCCAGCTTGCGGCCGATCTGGTTCAGCAACTCCTGCAATGCGCCGAACGGGCAGAGCCAGCCACAATAGGCCCCGCGGCCCCAGAAGATCAGCGCCGCCGCGACCGCGAACCACAGGATGAAGGTCAGCGGGTCGAGCAGGAAGGCCTGCCAGCTGAAATCGCTGGTCAGCGCGCCGAAGAGCGCCATGAGGTTGACCACCGAAAGCTGTGCGTTGGCATACCAGCCCAGATAGACCAGCGTCACGGTGAGGAAGGTCATCCGGAACCAGTAGGTGACGCGCTCGGACCGGGTCAGGAAGCCCTGAAAGAAGAAGGCGCCCGTCAGGATCGTCAGCATCGTCGCCAGCACGATGATCTCCTGCGTCTTGTCCAGCCAGAGGCGTTTCCACAGGGCGGACTGCGCGGCCAATTCGTCCTGATCGGCCATCAGTTGCGCATCATTGGACGCAGCGGGGACGGGCGCGCTGCCGGGCACTTCCTGCATGTATTGCGCGGGCAGATCGTAGCTCATCTCGAAGGTGGTAAAGACCCGTTCGATCGCGGCCACGTCGCGCTGCACAAGCAGTTGCAGGCGGAAGGGCTCGGTCGGATCGAACCCCGCGTCGGCCGGAATCTTGAAAAGGTCCGTCTCGCTGAAATTCGGCGCGCCTTCGGCCGCGACCGCGCCCAGCCGGCGGTGCATCTTGTCGCGGAACCGCACCGAGGTATCGCCTTGGATCAACACGATCCGGTCAAAGATCCCGCCGCGGACATAGCCCGATCCCTTGAAGGAATAGAGGCCGTCCCCGGCCACCATGATCGCGTGCTCGTCCTCTTCCAGCCAGTCCTGCAGGTTGGCATTCTCGGCGCTGCCCAAGAGGGCTTCGCCCACGGCAGGAACGGACACGAGGCCCATATACATATCGATGAAATTGGTCTCGGGCGGGTCTTTCAGCGCGCGTTTGGCGGCGCGTGGGTCGTCCATCGCCTCAAAGGCCGCGTTCACTTCGCCCACGTCCAGCGACAGGCGGCGCAGCGTGCCGTCACCGGCCAGCGTTTCCCAGTCCTGCGGCGCGGTGGCCTCGGGGTTGATCTCGAATTTGGGGCCGGTGGGCGCATTGGGGGCGGTCAGTCCGCCAAGGCCCAGATCGCGCGCCACCTTGAGGCCGGCGCGCACGATCGAATCGTCGATCACCATGATCGTCACGGTCGCGCCTGCGATGATGTCGAGCTCATGCGCAGTCCCGCCCGATTGCGCCTCCTTCACGAGGTCGAGCCCGGCATAATCCGCCGCAAGCGCCTGAATCTTGGAATCGGGGATGCCGATCAGAACGATCGGCTCGGAATGCTTGACCAGCTTGACGCCCAGAACGATGGCGTCATCGTCGACGGCGACCATTGTGTGGATAGGCTTGCCCGAATAGCCCGTTGTGCCGACGTAATCAGACGCGATGAAGGCCCAACCGATCCGCTCGCCGCCCTGCAGCAGAGGCGCCACCGGCATGTCGTCGCGGATGGAGCCAAAGGCGTCCGCCCCCGGGGCCAGATCGCCGGGCGCCACGTCGCCGATGTATTCGGCCAGCACCGAGGCCGCCTGCGCGCGCACGCCATCGCCGGGCATCAGCGCAGCCAAAAGCAGCGCAGCGAGGCCAATGACACAGGATATCATGTGGGAAAGACGAGGGCGCTTGGCAATCGGAGCCGTCTTGGGAGGCGTTGCCGGGCCGGTGGCGCGAGGAGGGCAGATGCGGGCAGGCATATCAGATATTTTTCTGTTCTTGAGGTGGGCCGCGTGCGTGAGCGCGATCAAGGGATGCGCCATGCGGCGGCAAAGCAGTCTCGCCCATGGGCAAGAACGCCGCGTAGGAGATGGCACGACCGGGAGCAGCGGGCTGCGCCGGCGCATGGGCGGCCGTCAGCGCGCAAACAGGGCAGGTGTCGCAGATGGTGGCTGTCTCAAGCGGGGAGGGTGCCCCATCGGCATCGAGCACAACCTCGACCGCAGCGCCGTTGATGCAGATCACGGCCGTCATCGCGTCTGACATGGGCATCGCCATACGCGCCATAGACCCGTTGGCCATGGCGAGTAAGACTGTGATCAGCAAGATCAGACGGGCGAATCCAATGAGCATGGCATCTGATGCCACATCATCTCAGTCGGATGTTTGATCTAAAACAAACTCTGAATCAGGATATGCGCGTTTGGCGCCAAGTATATCGGATGGCAACCCCGCGCCTTGGATGCCGACTAGCCAAACATCAGCTGATATCCCCTGCGGAGGAAGGACATCTTGGCAGAAGGTTATCGGTCAGACCGTCGGCCAAGTCATCTTGGTGGGCGGATATGATCCCTCAACAAAGCGGATGATTTCCAGCTTTGCGGTTGTAGAACATCTCATATCCGGAATTCCCCGGTCCCTGTCATGCCAGTTTGAGCAGACAGTTTTCTAGTGTGAGATCGGCCACGCGTTCTTTCAAATCCGAGGTGTCCGGGCGCAGATCTGTGACATCTGGCGACGTTACCCAACGGGCCGCGTCGCCGGCCAATCGGCGGTTGCCAGCATCGAGGAACTCATTTGGCCCTCTATAATACAGGCTTTCGGCGATGCCCTCACGGCGGCAGAGCACCGAAACCCTCTGCTCGCGTGACAGGCCCGCCAAAAGACCGAAAATCTTCGCCTTTGCCGAACAGACCTCTCGGGTCTTGTGGCGGATGTCCTTTCCCCGCTTGTCCACGGCGCCCTTCGCCGGTCCGAGCTTCTGTTAATATTCAGGTACGGTTCTTAGGCATCTTTCCAATAGTCGTTTGCCGCAGCAACAGTTGCGAAATGAGTCGCCACGACCTGGCTCGACGCGATCAGGGCGGTGGAATCTTCTGCATATTCGGGCCGCAGCCTGTCGCGGATCGCGGCGTCCGGCTGAGTCATCTTGACTGCAACGCGCGCCATCTTCACCGCCAGATCATAGCCTTCTTCGGGCGTTGCCGTTTTCAGGGTTGGTAGCCATTTTGTCATCTTCATCTCCTTTTATTTCAAGTGGGGGATCGGGTATCAGGACGCGTTCAGCATTGCCCATGGGATCGTCGAATTGGTCGTGTCGCAGCGCCCATGCGAATGCGGCAAGGCCGATCAGGCCCATGGTGATCGACATCGGGATGAGTACGAGCCAGCTCATTTATCGAGCCGCCGGATCGCCTTGTAGGCGTGCCATGTGCCATGACCCAGAACCGGGAACACCACCGCCAGCCCCAGAAGGCCGGTCAATGCGCTCAGCGCTAGACCGCCCGCGACGATGGCGGCCCATGTCAGCGCGGGCTTCAGGTTGTGCGTCGTCATGGCGAAGCTGAGGCCGAGGGCGGTCAATGCGTCGCGCCGCTCGGCCATGATCATGGGGATCGAGAAAAGGCTCAGCGCGAAGGCGAAGGCGGCAAAAAGCCCCCCGATCGCGGTCCCGACCCCGATCAGCATCCAGCCCCTGGTTGTGGTCAGGACGTTGACAAACGCATCTTCGGCCCCCGGAAAAGGCGTAAGGCCGAAGAAAAGCGCATAAAGAAGATCGGCAATCCGGATCCAGAACAGCACGAGCAGGCCCAGCATCAGCCCGGCAAAGGCCAACTGCCCCAGCGGCGCGCCCTTGATCACAAGCATGCGCATCAGGCCGATGCGTGCGCCTTCCTCGCGGGCGCGGCTCTTCTCATAGAGGCCGATGGCAAAAAATGGCCCGACGATCAAAAACCCCGAAACCATCGGAAGCGCGAGATAGAGAAGTCCCGCCGACGCAAGCGCCCAGAGGACCGCGTAAGAAAAAATCACCACGCAGATGCCATAGATCAGACTTTGTGCAAGGCCCGCGCGAAAATCGCTCCAGCCGGCGCTTAGCCAAGCGAAGGCTGCGGTCGCGGGCAAGGACCGGGCAAGGGGCGAGTCCGGCCTGTCAGGGGCGCGCAGTGTCGGGAGAGGTTCGAGCATCTCAGACCTTTCAGCAGGCGGGTTTGGCGGCGGCGGCGCGCTCGGACAATGTGCAGTCGGGCTGCGAATTCAGCGCGACGGTGATCAGATGCGCGTTTGCCGCGATGAAGAGGCCGATCGCCAGAAACGCGCCGGTGATGGCCAATCTGCGCTGCACGGCTGCGGTCATTCCTGCGCCTCCGAAATGTCATCGGAAAGGGTCGAGACATAAAGCGCGAGCAGATTGATCTCGGCATCGGACAGACGGTCCGACCAAGCCGGCATGACCCCCTGCCGCCCGCTGCGCAGCGTGTTCAGAACGCTGGCGCGACCCTGCCCGTAAATGACCGCCTCGTCGGTCAGGGACGGCGCACCGATCATCAGCCCGCCTTCCCCATTCTCGCCGTGGCAGGAGCTGCAATTATCCGCAAAAAGCTCGGCACCTGTGCTGTCGGGGTCCGCGCCCTCGCCGGGAAGCGCGGCGACGTAATCGGCCAGTGCGCCAAGCTCGCCCCGCTCCATCCAGTCAAAGGACGGCATCTGTGCGAACCGCGCATCAGCGCCAGCGCCGTTGATGCCGACATGCAAGATTTCCGCGATCGTCGCCGGATCGCCACCCCAGAGCCAATGCCCATCGTTCAAAACCGGAAATCCGGGGCCGCCGCCGCCCTCCGCGCCGTGGCAGGCCGCGCAATTATCCTGATAGAGCCGATTGGCTGCGGCCATCGCGGGCAGCATCAAGGTATCGTCGGACTTGAGCGCCGCGAAATCGCCCCCCTCGAAACGGGCCAGCCAGTCTGCGCGCTCGGCGCTGATGGCGCGGTACCGCTCGACCGCCATGTCGCCCTGATCCAGCCCCAGAAGGCCGCGGGTGTAATCCTGCCCCAAAGGCCAGGCCGGCAGCAGGATCCACGCTATGACGGAATAGACAAAGCTGAGGGCAAGCGCCCAGATCGCGATCTTGGGAAAGGGTGTGTTCAGCTCGCGGATGCCGTTCCAGTCATGCCCGGTCGTGTCGTATCCGGTGACGGGATCGACCTCGCGATGCCCGGTATGCGGATCAACCTCATTGCTGCCTTCGGCATTTCGGCGTGGATCATCGCTCATCCCGCGTCCTCCCCGGCTTGATCGGGCAGGATGGAGCGGGCCGCCCTTTCATGGTCCGCGCGGCGCTTGGGATTGTAGGTGCGGATCAGCACGATGATGAAAAAGCCCATCATCCAGATCGGGCCGAAAGTCTTGGCGATCAGAACGAGCGTGTCGTGACTCATTGCGTCTCTCCTGCCAGCAGCTCATAGGGCGCATCGGTCAGGGTGCCCAGCGATTGCAGATAGGCCACGACCGCATCCATTTCGGTCAGGCGGCCCGGATCACCGTCGAAGGCGCGCACGGCGACATCCGCGCCATAGCGCTCTCGCACGGCGTCGCCTGCCTCCGTGTCCGGCTGGCTTTGCCCCTTGGCATCGTCAAGGGCGGCATCCACCATGTCCGCAGTATAGGGCACGCCCAGTGTGGCAAGTGTGGCCAGTTGATCGCCGATCAGGTCGGTGTCCAGATCCCGGCTCAGCCACGGATAGGCGGGCATGATCGAGGCGGGCACGACGCTGCGCGGGTCGATCAGATGCGCGCTGTGCCAGGCATCGGAATATTTCTCGCCCAAGCGGGCCAGATCGGGGCCGGTCCGTTTGGAGCCCCACAGCATGGGGTGATCATAGGCACTCTCGGCGGCCAACGAGTAGGGTCCATAGCGGTCCAGCTCGTCCGCGAGGCTACGTACCATCTGGCTGTGACAGGCGTAGCATCCCTCGCGGATATAGATTTCGCGTCCGGCCAATTCCAGCGGGGTATGCGGGCGCATGTCGTCCGGTATCTCAACCGTCTCGTCAATGGTGAACAACGGCGCGATCTCGACGATCCCGCCGATCGATGCGGCGACGATGATGCCGGCCACCAGGCCCATCGACATCTTCTCGAGGTTGTAATGAAGTCTGAGCATAACCTACTCCGCCGGCTGCGGTTTGAGGGGCACGTCGCGCGGCTCGGCCATGTAAGGCGCGCTGCGGAAGGTGGCGAGGCAGTTGAGCGCGCAGATAATGGCCCCTGTCAGGAACATGCCGCCCCCGATGGTGCGGATCAGGTAGTAGGGCGCCATCGCCTCGACCGATTGGACAAAACTGTAGGACAGCGCGCCGTTCTCGTCATAGGCACGCCACATCAGCCCTTGCGTGATGCCCGCGTTCCACATCGCCACGACGTAGACCAGCGTGCCCCCGACAGCGAGCCAGAAGTGCCACTCGATCGCGCGGGGCCATGCCATCGCCTCGCGCCCCGAAAGCTGCGGAACCATCGTGTAGATCGCGCCGAAAATGATCATCGCCACCCAGCCGAGCGTTCCGGAATGGACGTGCCCGACCGTCCAGTCGGTATAATGGCTCAGCGAGTTGACAGGCCGGATCGCCAGAAACGACCCCTCGAAGGTCGAAAGGCCATAGAACACTGCGGCGACGAACATGAAGCGCAGCGTCGCGTCGTCGCGCACCTTGTGCCAGGCGCCGTTCAGTGTCGCGATGGCGTTGCCCGCCGACGCCCAAGACGGCACCAGCAGCATCACCGAGAACGTCATGCCAAGGGTCTGCACCCAATAGGGCAGGGCAGTGTAATGCAAATGGTGCGAGCCGACCCAGATGTAGAAAAAGACAATGCCCCAAAAGCTGAGGATCGACAGCCGGTAGGACCAGATCGGACGCCCCGACCGCACCGGCAGGTAGTAATAGAGCATCCCCAGAAAGCCCGAGGTCAGGAAGAACGCGACCGCGTTATGCCCGTACCACCACTGGATCATCGCATCCTGCACACCCGCCCATATCGTGAAGCTGTCGGCGGTATTCCAGCGCACCGGAAGGGCGAGATTGTTGACGATATGCAGCATCGCGACAATCAGGATGAAGGCCATGTAATACCAGTTTGCCACATAGATATGTGGCTCGTGTCGCCGTGCGAGGGTGCGGATATAGACGGTGAAATAGACGACCCACACGATCACAAGCCATATGTCGGCATACCATTCCGCCTCGGCGTACTCCTTGGATTGCGTGCTGCCCATCAGATAGCCGCTGACCGCCCAGAGGCAGAAAAGGTTAAACCCGATCAGCACGAACCATGGGCTGATTGCATCGGCCAGCCGCGTCCGCGCGGTGCGTTGCAACACGTAGAACGAGGTCGCAATCAGGGCGTTGCCGCCAAACCCAAAGATGATGCCGGTGGTGTGCACGGGGCGCAGCCGTCCGAAGCTGGTCCAGGGAAGGGCAGTCGTGCCTTCAGGCCAGTAAAGAAGCGCGGACACCCAGACGCCGACACCCATCGCGACGATGGCCCAGACCAATGTCATCACGATACCAAAACGGGTGGGGCCGTCGAAATAACGGTCATGGCGCTCGGGTCCGGGCGCGTCGTCATAAAGCGCGCCGCCTGTTCGGAAAACCAGGAACAGTCCGAGTGCCAGCGCCATGGCGCCATGAACGGCCATCACGCCTTTGCCAGCCGCAGCTGCCATGGCAAATCCGATGATTGCCAATGCGATGGACAACGCAAAAGCGATCCGGCGTTCAAAGCTGCTGAGCGTTCCGGCAGATGTCATGGAATTGCCCCTTCAAGAGTGGCCGGCGGTGCCAGCGCGATATCCGCCAGACTGGCCCGATCAAGATCTTTCAGAAACGCGGCCTCGGCAGAGCGAAGGCGCGCCTTCAGCTTGCAACGGCCGTCAATGACGCATTCGCCACCCCCCGGCGCGAAACACTCGACCAGCGGCTGCCCCTCTTCGAGAAGGCGGACAACCTGTCCCAAGCTGATATCGCCCGCGTCGCGTGCCAGCATACCGCCGCCGCCACCGCCGCGCCTGGTCATGACGATGCCACCCGCAGACAGCCGCTGCATGATCTTCGACAGGTGATGCCGCGAAATGCCGAATTCGGTTGCAAGCTCCGAGGTGGAAAACCCGCGTTCCGGCGCGCTGGCCATTCGCATCAGCATCCGCAAGCCATAGTCCGTGAACGAGGTAAGACGCACTCGGAAGCCCTCTGATAAATAAGTATTTGAAATACCGATTAACACAAATGTTTCTGATCGCAAACCTTAACCAAGGTTGCGGTTTGCGCTGGAGATGCTGCCGTACCCCACCGAAGTGGTCCACGAGCCGGACTGGTATTGTCCCGCTTCCGCAAGGCCAGATGGCCGGAAAGAAAGACATGTCTGAAGAGATCGTGTCGGGGCGACGGCAGGTCGACATGTTGCAGTTGTACGTAAGCTCACTTGCCGATGCCGTGCGCCAGATCGGCGTGACGGCGCAGACCAGTGGCCAATGGCGCATATAGCATGGTGGCACCAATCGGGATCAGCTCAACTGTTTGAAACCGCTGGTGACCATGACTACGCGGTCTCGGGCGGGCGGTTTCAGATCGGCCGTTGGACCGCGTGATCCTGATCTGGGCCGTCCGGGAAAGCCTCTCGACCATTTGCGCCGCAGACAGTGCCCATGTGCGGCAACCTCCATCCTGTGCAGACCGCCGAAATACGTAACTTCTGCAATGGCGCTGAATGAACGTCAAAAGGGTGCGCGCTTGGATCGGGGCCGTGCGTGCCAAGACCGCCTTCATCGCATCAGGATCGCCACGGCGAAACGGCTACTGTGAGAACGCCATGCAAGGGCCGGGACGGGCTGTTGAACGACAAGCTAGTCGACAGCCAGCGCAAGGATCACATCCCGATCGAGGGGCGCCACCGCCGCTACGACACTGTCTGACCACACAGCGCCTTTGGATGCCGACCGCCTGGCCCCGACACCATCGTTCCGTTAGACCACCGGCCAATCATGCAACCGCAATCAAGCTGACCTACTCGATAGTGGCGACGGCGTTCCATGGGAAACCTTTGGATATGCCGAAAGCTACAGGTTTACCGGGGGCGTGGTGACAGAGGTAAGCGCAGCTGTCGCGAGCAGGATCAACGCGACGGCGATTGCTTCGACTAAGATTGAGCGCCGCAGACGGATCCCGGCGCGCGGCATTCCAGTAGCAAGCGCCGGAACAAGCCGCCATTTGTTAAGCGCGGCGAGCGCCATCAGACCGGCCACCAATGCCAGTTTCGCCAAGAGCGTCCAGCCGTAGGCGGTGGTGAAGAGGCCCACGAGCGATCCGGTCATCAGCCATGCAAAGACGAGGCCTGCCGCGACCAGCACCGAGACCGTGACAGCAGCGATGTGCCCGAACCGATGCAGTAGCGCGGCTCCCCCGGTGTCCTGAACTGCGCGGAATAGGGGCGGCAAGGCAGCCACCCAGAACGCCGCGGCCAAAAGATGAGCCGTCAGCAGCCCAGCGAGCAGCGCAGGCGGATCGCCAAGGGAGTGCCCCACGAAGGTGAAAGACAGCCCGATCAGTAGCGTCCCGAGCAACGCTATGCCAAGACCGACCCTGCCCCGCATCAGCCAGGCAATGATCATCAGCGCACCGCCCGCCTGCCAGAGTGCCGCAGTGCCAAGCGGGCTTTCCCAGACAAATCCCAACATAACCGGATCCAGCGCGCCAGACAGGCCCATGCCCGAGATACGCGCCGCGCGAATGCCGAAACGCAAGGCGAGAACCACAAGCGCAGCGAGGGCGGCAATGACCGCAACCCTCTGCGCCAGCCCCAGAACGTCAACTGATGCACGCGGAAATGCGACCGCAAAAAGCGGGCCACCCATAGCAAGCAGGGCGGCGCCATAACCTGCCGCCTTGGCGATAACCGCCAAAGCCACCCAATGGTCAATCGGTGCGAGCCCCTCCATCAGGGTCAGTTTGCAATCTCAAAGGCAAAGCTGCCCTGCATGGGATGCCCGTCAGACGACATGCCGCGCCAGTTCACCTCGTAGGCGCCGTCCGGCAACTCGCGCGGTGGCAGCGCGCGAAATTCGGTCACCGGATCCATACCCGTCTCGCGCGTCAATTCCACTTCGCCGTCGGGACCGGACATCAAAATCACTGTTATGCGCATGGCATCGTTGAAGCGCATCTCAATGTATGGGACCGAGGCGACGGTCGCGGCATCGGCGGGCAAGGTCTCCTCGGCTTTGGAATGCGCCGCTGCGCCCGTCGCCGTGAACGCCAGTGCGATGCCGGCAAGAAGTGTCTGTTTCATACTCTTAGCTCCAATCATATGTGCCGATGCAACACGCTGTCCGGTGATCACCGATCTTATGGCGACGAGAGCGGCGATGGCATAGCCCCCGACCGCTCCTTATCCTCAAAGACCGGCCCGGTAGAAGACCTCACCGGCACCGGCGTCACCGCCGAACGCGATCACGTCGAACCGCGCGGCCGGATCATCCCCCATGCCGGGCGAGCCAGCGGGCATTCCGGGTACCGCGATCCCTGCGATATCGGGCCGCTCCTCCAGCAGTTTGGCCAGCGCATCGAAGGGCACATGGCCCTCGACGACATAGCCCTCGATCATGGCTGTATGGCAGGACCACAAATCGCCGGGAATACCAGCGGCGCGTTTGGTGGGGGTCACGTTCTGGATGTCGGTCACCTCGACATCGTAGCCTTCCTCGCGCGCCAGCGCGACCCAAGCGCCGCAGCAGCCGCAGGTGGGGCTCTTGGTGACATGCATTGTGCCGTGATTGGCCGCGTTCGTTTGATTTTCCGCATGCGCCATGCCTGCGCCGCCCATGGTGGCCAGCCCAAGGGCCAATGCGGCGGCGGAAAGTGTGGCGAGCGCTGTTTTGATCGGTTTCATTGGGTAACTCCCTTGAGTGTTTTCGCGTGGCCGCCGCGACGGGGGCAGCCCGCTTGCAAGCTTGCGGCCACGCTGCATGATTTGGCGGCCTCGATCACTCGGCCATGATGCCGCCGATGGCATACATGCCATCCTCGCCCTTGATCAGCATCAGTGTGACGCTATCGCCTGCGGAGGCGTCGCCCATCATGTGCGCCTCGGGCAGTACGGGCAGGTCCATCGTCATGGCGGGCCAGCCGATTTCAGGGATCGGCTCGTGGCTGACATTTGCCGTGCCGTCCCCGATGGAGTTGAGAGTGGCCATAGTATGCACGGCACCCTCCATCTGCTCGGCACTCATGGTCATGCTCGAATGGTCCATTTTGGAGTGATCCATCTTGGAGTGGTTCATCTCGGATTTCTCCGTCTCGGCCATTCCCGCAGACGCGCCGAGGAGTGCCGCACAGGTGGCAATCAAAAGAGCTTTCATCTGTCTTCCTTTCAAGGTTGGCCCGCTCATTCGGCGGGCAAGGGGTCTGCCGGGGCGTCGCCGCCGGCCTGCAGGGCGCGGTTGGTGCGTGTCAGCGCCAGCCGCTTCCAGATCACGAAGATCGCTGGAATGACGAAAAGGGTAAGCAAGGTGGCAGTGGTCATACCGCCCAGCATTGGGGCCGCGATCCTCTGCATGATTTCGGATCCGGTGCCGGTGCCGTACATGATCGGAATGAGCCCCGCGAAGATGGTGGCAACGGTCATCACCTTTGGGCGCACGCGCAGGAGCGCCCCCTCGAACACCACCTCTTCGATATCCATACGCGTCATCGCGCGGCGCTCGGTGGCGGCGGCTGCATGCCGGCGGTCCCAGGCGAGGTTGAGGTAAAGCAGCATGACGATCGCCGTTTCCACCGCGACGCCTGCCAGCGCAATAAAACCGACGAGAACGGCCACCGAGATGTCGAAGCTGAGATACCACAGGAACCACACGCCCCCTGCCAGCGCGACAGGCAGCGCGGCCAGGATGATACCCACCTCGATCACGCGGCTGAACGCCATGAAGAGCATCAAGGTAATGATCAGCAATGTCGCGGGCGCGACGATCTTGAGCCGCTCCTGCATCCGCTCGATATACTCATATTGGCCGGACCACGTGATCGAATAGCCCGGCGGCAGCGTTACCCTATCGGCGACGGCAGCACGTGCCTCGTCCACGTATCCGCCCAGATCGCGGCCCGCGATGTCGATAAGTACAAAGCCGGTGCGCCGGGCGTTCTCGGACCGGATCATGCCGGGGCCATCATTGATGCGGATCTCGGCCAGCGCGCCCAGCGGGATATGCGCGCCCGAGGGCGTGACAATTGGCAGATCGCGCAGCCGCTCGGGGCTGTCGCGCCAGTGCTGCGGATAGCGCAGGTTTATGGGAAAGCGCTCTAGCCCCTCGATCGATTCCGACACCTGCATTCCGCCTATGGCGGTCTGCACCACATCCTGCACGTCGCGCACACTCATCATATAGCGTGCGACGGCCTCGCGGTCGGGCGTGATCTCGATATATCGCCCGCCCACGGGCCGCTCAGCATAGGCCGAGGTCGTGCCGGGGATACTCGCAGCGATGCGTTCGACCTGGGTGCCGATATCCTCGATCACGCGCAGATCAGCGCCCGATATCTTGACGCCCACGGGTGTCTTGATGCCGGTGGCCAGCATGTCGATGCGGTTCTTGATCGGCTGAATCCACACGTTCGTAACGCCCGGCACCTGCACTGCACGGTCCAGATCGGCGCGGATCGTCTCCATCGTGCTGCCCGCGCGCCACTCGGCCTCGGGCTTTAGCTGGATCGTCGTCTCGATCATCGTCAGGGGCGCGGGGTCGGTCGCCGTGTCGGCGCGGCCCAGCTTGCCGTGGACGGTTGCCACTTCGGGGACCGTTGCGATCATGCGGTCGGTCTGTTGCAGCACCTCGCGGGCCTTGCCGATCGAGACGCCGGGATAGAGCGTGGGCATGTAGAGAAAATCGCCCTCGTTCAGCTCGGGCATGAACTCGGTCCCGAGTCGCTGGAGCGGCCACATCATCGACGCCACCAGCACCCCGGCCAAAAGGGTCGTCGCCCAAGGCCAGGCGACCGCGGCATCGAGGAAGGGGCGGTAAATCCAGATCACCAGGCGATTGAGCGGGTTCTTGCGCTCGGGGATAATGCGCCCGCGCACGAAGTAGCCCATCAATACCGGGACCAGCGTGATCGACAGGATCGCGGCAGCGGCCATCGCGTAGGTCTTGGTAAAGGCCAGCGGCTTGAAGAGGCGGCCCTCCTGGCTCTCCAGCACGAAGACCGGCAGAAAGCTGACCGCGATGATGGCGAGCGAGAAGAAAAGCGCCGGCCCCACCTCCTGGCAACATTCCGCGACGATGCGCCATCGGTTCTTGGCCGTCAGCTTCTCCTGCTCGATCCGCCTGTGCATCGCCTCGATCATGACAATGGCGGCGTCGACCATCGCGCCGATGGCGATGGCGATGCCACCCAATGACATGATGTTCGCGTTGACGCCCTGCAGCCGCATGATGATGAACGCCGCCGCGATCCCGAGGGGCAGCGACAGAAGGATCACCAGCGACGAGCGGACATGCAGCAGGAAGGCCGCGCAGACCAAGATGACGACGATGAATTCCTCGGTCAGCTTATGCTGCAGGTTGTCGATGGCCCGCTCGATCACGCCGGCGCGGTTGTAGGTTGTCACGATCTCGACGCCCTCCGGCAGGCTGCCGCGCAACTCGTCCAGCCGCGCCTCGACCGCCTTGATCGTGCTCAGCGCATTGCCGCCCCAGCGCAGGATCACGACGCCGCCCGCCGCCTCGCCGATCCCGTTCAGCTCGCCCACGCCGCGCCGCATCTCGGGGCCAAGCCGGATCTCGGCCACGTCGCCCAGCGTCACGGCCGCGCCGCGGTCATTGACCATCAAGGGTGCGCTGGCCAGGTCCGACAGCTCGTCCACGTAGCCGGTCGAGCGGACCATGAATTCGGCCTCGCCCATCTCGACCACGCTGCCGCCCGTCTCGCGGTTGGCGCTTTGAATGGCGGCGCTGACCTCGGCAAGCGTCAGGTCGTAGGCACGCAGCTTCATCGGGTCGACAACGACCTGATATTGCTTGACCATGCCGCCGATCGTGGCGACCTCGGAGACGCCCTCGACCGTCTGCAACTCGTATTTCAGAAACCAGTCCTGAAGGGTGCGCAGCTGCGCCAGATCATGCCCGCCGGTTCGGTCGATCAGCGCATATTGGTAGATCCAGCCGACGCCGGTCGCATCGGGGCCAAGCTGCGGCGACACGCCCTCCGGCAGGTCCGCCGCGATCTGGCCGAGATATTCCAGGACGCGGCTGCGCGCCCAATAGAGATCAGTCCCGTCCTCGAAGACGACATAGACGTAGCTGTCACCAAAAAAGGAAAAGCCGCGCACGTCGCTGGCGCCCGGCACCGACAGCATGGCGCTGGCGATGGGATAGGTCACCTGATCCTCGACCACCTGAGGCGCCTGGCCGGGAAAGGGCGTTTTCACGATCACCTGCACGTCCGACAGATCCGGAATGGCGTCTACCGGCGTCGTACGAATGGCCCAGATCCCCGCAGCGCCCATCATGATCGCCAGCGCGAGAATGATGATGCGGTTCGCGATCGAGGCGCGGATGATGGCGGCGATCATTGTGCCGCCCCCGCATTGCGCGTGCCGACCAGCGTCAACGAGAAATCAGGGTTGCGCGCCAGTTCCAGCGTCACCTCTTGGCCAAGAGGCAGGCTGCTGGCCTCGACCGACGGCGCCACGGCGAAGTCCATCGTCATCCCGGGCATGCCGATTTCGGTCATCGGACCATGCGTGATGTTGGCCGTGCCCGCGGACGCATCGACGCTGTTGATCATGCCGTTCACCTCCATCGGCGGGGCGGTGGGCGCCGCTTCGGCCAGAATCATCGTCATGCCATCCGGACGCGCGAAGGTCAGCTGCGCCACTTCGCCCACCGGCAGAGCGGCGGGGTCGAGCCCCTCGGTCAGCGCAAACTCCATGGTCATGCCGGGCATGCCGATTTCCGCGATCGGCCCATGGGTGATGGTGGCCATGCGCGCCGCCGCGTCCACCGCATCGATCGTGCCCGACACGGTGATCGGGGGCGCTGCGGCCTCGGGTGCAGCGGCATTGGACGCGGCAGTATCGCTGCCTGCTGCCATATCTGTGCCGCGCAGGGCGACAATGGTGAAAAGACCGTCTTCACCCTTGGCCAGATCGAACTCAATTGGCTGGTCCAGGGGCGCCTCCGAGGGGGCAAAGCCTGCGACATCCATGTCCATCTGCATGGCGGGCCAGCCGAGTTCCGGGATCGGCTCGTGCGCGACGGTCAGCTTGCCTTCGTCGGTGACGGCAAGGATTTTGCCTTGCCCGGTGGCGGCAATCCCGTCATCGGCTCCCAGTTCGATAAGGCTCAGAAGGCCGTCCGCGCCGCGTGCGGCCATGAACGTCACCTCTTGCCCCACTTCCAGCCGCTCCAGCGCGATATCGCTGCGCAGCGCGAAGCGAGAGGTCATGGCGGGCCAGTCGAGTGCCGCGAGTGCGCCGTGCCGGATCGTGGTTATGCGAGTCTCACGGTCTAACGCGACGAGCGTTCCGGTGCCGCGCGCGGGCGCATCGTCGGTCGGTGCCATACGCATCAGTCCCGCGCTCAGCGCACTTTCGCTGTCGATCAGGAACTGCGCCGAGGCCACGACCTCCTCACCGGGGGCGAGGCCCTGCATGATCTCGGTCCGGCCCCCCTCGCCGAAGCTGTCGCGCAGACCGGT
Source organism: Roseovarius nanhaiticus (assembly GCF_900156535.1). Classification (NCBI taxonomy): domain Bacteria; kingdom Pseudomonadati; phylum Pseudomonadota; class Alphaproteobacteria; order Rhodobacterales; family Roseobacteraceae; genus Roseovarius; species Roseovarius nanhaiticus. The sequence goes on from NZ_FTNV01000003.1 coordinate 26,731, forward strand.
GGTGACGAGGCGCGGCTTGAACGTTCCGTTGCCCGTCTTGAGGATCACGCGCTCGGCCGAGCCTGTGCGGATGATCGCCTCGGTCGGAACGGTCAGCGCCGTTCGTGATGCTTCGGGGACCAGCGTGACGGTGCCAAACATGCCCGGCCTCAAGAGACCGTCCTCATTATCCAATCGAAGCCGGACGGGCAGGGTGCGAGTTCTGGCGTCGAGGGCGGGATAGATGTAGTCGATTTCTCCCTCGAACAGACGGCCAGGAAGATGATCGAAGCGGGCCAGTGCGCGCATGTTCGCGCTGAGACGCGCGATATCGCGCTCGAACACATCGACGATGAGCCAAACGTCGCGCGGATCGGTGATCGAAACCGCCCGCACATCCGGCCTGAGAAACATCCCCTCCGCCGCCTCAAGCGATATGACAACGCCATCCTGCGGCGCGAGCACCTCGATATTGCGGGCAAGCTCGCCGCTGGCCTCGATCCGTTTGATCTGGGCGTCCGACATGCCCTGGCTTCGCAGCGCATTCCGTGCGGCGCTGATGATGCGCGGATTGCCGGCCTCGAGCGCGCGGACCAGATCACTACTGGACGAACCGATGGTCTGCGAGAACATCTCGAAAAGGACATCACCCTTCTTGACCGGATCGCCGACCGCACGCACGTTCAGCGCCTCGATCCATCCATCAACGCGGGTGTGGACGTGGCTGGTCAGGTGGTCGTCATAGGCGACATTACCGACCGTCTCGATCTGCTCTGAAATCTCCGAGGATTGCGCAATCGCGGTGCGCACGCCGATCGCGTTGATCTCGGTGCCGGAGAGTTTCACTTCGCTCGCGTCGCTGGCGGGCTCCTCTCCTGCCATGACGGGGATGAGGTCCATTCCCATAGGAGACTTGCCGGGGCCAGGTTGCCTGAAATTGGGATCCATCGGCGCGACCCAGTAAAGGATCTCGGCGCCGCTTCCGTTGGCACCCTGAGAGGGCGTCAAATACAGCCTTTCGACGAGAATGCCGCCCGCCAAGCCCAAGCCAAGCGCCAGAACGCTTAGGGCTGAATATCTTCCACGCATGGTCACCTCGACCGCGACGTCCGATTTGGGACGCCATTTCCAATCAGTTACAGAAGCGCAGTCCGCGTAAAGCGGGCGCGCACGGAGAACGGATCAGAGATATTTTGGAGGGCGGTCTTTGCTGAAACGGATATTGGAGGGCAGCGCGACAGCGTAATCGGCTGTCCGCACGGTCGGCAGAAGGACCACGGCGATATCAAAAGCGATCGGCGAGGATACCCCGTGAAAACAACAGATCGACGGCGCGCAATGCTCCGCGCTGTCATGGTGATCTTGTGTGGCCGGACTGCCGAGGCCGGTGGCGTCCATTTCGGCGTGTTGCATGATCTGATGATCGGAATGATCCATCATCACCACATCTGCCGCGGGGTCCGACTGCATGGCCGTTGCCAGACTCGGCGCAAGAACCTGGAAGATCAGCACCAATACCATAAGCATCCGGCCCAGCGATTTACGGGACAGTCTGCCAAAGAATTGATGACGCGGGACGCTCATAAAACGTGAATGGACAGGATCCCGGATGACTTCAAGTCAGATTTTTGTGATTGCGTCTCAAAGCTTGCCAGAGTGACCGCCCCCGCCCTTTGCGTGTTTTTTCATCGAGAACGCTCGGTCGCAGTGAGCCTGCAAGCTGCGACCGGTTTCAAATCTACTCGCTGAAATACAATGATGCGCCTGACCAGTTCTAGGGTTTTTCCTCGGCGATAGATCACAATCTGCCCCAACGATGGGCTGGACTATGAAGCGGGCGAGATACCGCGAAGAGAAGTTCAGCCATTGGTCATGACATCACATTGACGTTGGTCTGTCAGATCCGGTTGACCATTGGTGTTGACCGAACCACCGGTCGGCTTGGTCACGTCAGGCTTATCTGCGCCCGTCGTTGGCGTTCTTGAGGAAGTGTTATGCTGCACTGCCTCTGTTCAGCGGCCTTGGGGCTCTTGGTCGCGGCCGTCTCCAGCAGTCCTGCGGGAGAAAAAAATTTTCGCTCAACGATGTTCCGGAACTCGTCGGGATGGAGTGTGCCTTGTTCAGACCGTGTATCGGAACCGTAGCCATGGCCCTTGTCGATGCGGCGGCTGGGAATTTCCTCGGGGCGAACGACGCGACAGCCGGACCATTCACGAAGGCGGCTGATTGCAACCTCCCGCACAGCAAGCTCGCCCGCCACGACCTTGGTCAGAACGGATCGGCTTCTCCTTCGGGAAGAGGGACGTTGAAGGCGTTAATTGTCATGGAAATCAAGGTGTAGTAGCCAAGTATTCCAACCAGCTCAACCGCACCCTCAACGCCATACTGCGCAACCACCGCTGCATAAGTCGACGAGGATACCTGATGGTTGCGATGCAACTCGTCTGCGAAACAATAAACCGCCGCTTCGTCTGCTGCAGTGAACGTCGGCGTTCTCCCGCAGCGGATATCTTCGACGATGTGTTCGGCCAGCCCCGCTTGCAGTGCGATAGGCGCATGAACGGCCCATTCGAAGCCAGAAGCCCAAAAGGCTCCTGTCACCAGAATTGCGAGCTCCGACACGCGTGGCGGCAGGCGCGTATCATATCTGCAAAAAGCGCCAAGAGCCTCCGCCCGCTCGGCCAACTTTGGCGATTGCAGCCAGACGCGCAGCGGACCCTGCACCACGCCACGCTTGCCCTCACGGATCGCGTCAAACACGCTTTGTTGTTCGGGTGTCAGGGCGGATTCATCCAGTGTCGGGTGGCGAGTGTCTGACATGAGAGAGCCTTTTTGTTTTTGAGATCAAATGGGATGTGATGCTTGGATCCCGCTTAAGCGTCACTTGGAAGGCGCGCAAATTGCGAGGAATGGAAAATCACCCAAGCGGGTATGCCCTGATACGGCTTGGGAAGGATCCGTCTTCGATCCAGACTATGCACTTGCGCTGGAGGCTTACCACCATGGTCGCTTGCTGACACGCCGACTTGGCGTGGGCCATAAAAGCATCTTTATCAGCCATGGCCAAAGAATTCAGTAATTCCGGCACCCGCACGGTTCGCAGAAATTATACGGCAATTGCCCTGTCTATCGCGCCCGATAACTTGTCGACCAATTCGCCGATTTGGTCGTCCGAGATGATGAAGGGCGGAGCCAGCAGGACGTGATCGCCGTGTTGACCGTCGATAGTGCCAGACATCGGGTAGCAGATCAGACCAGCGGCAAAGGCTTCTTTCTTGATCCGTGCTGCAATGCTGCGACTTGGATCAAACGGCGCCTTGGTCTCGCGGTCGGCAACAAGTTCGATCCCGCGGAACAGGCCGCGGCCGCGAATATCACCGACATGGGCGTGTTGCCCCAGCGCAGATTGCAGCGCGGACTGTAGTTTTGACCCTTGCGCCTGCACCCGGCCAAGCAGTCCCTGGTCCAATATCTCATCAAGCACGGCGTTGGCTGCGCTCGCGGCAAGCGGGTGCCCCATATAGGTGTGGCCGTGCTGGAAAAACCCCGTCCCGGATGCGATGGCATCGTAGATGGCTTTGGTGGTCAACAAGGCACCAATCGGCTGATATCCGGCGCCAAGCCCCTTTGCGATTGTTATCATGTCTGGCGCGACTTCGTCTTCGAGACAGGCGAACAGGTGGCCGGTGCGACCCATTCCGCACATCACCTCATCCAGGATCAGCAGCACGCCATAGCGGTCACAGATCTCGCGGATTAGTCGCAAATATCCGGGCACGGCAGGAACGGCACCGTTCGTCGCACCGACCACCGGTTCGGCAATAAAGGCCATGACGGTGCCTTCTCCCAACCGCAGGATTTCGGTCTCAAGCTCGTTCGCGACACGCCGGCCATAGGCCTCGACGGTCTCATCCTCACGGCGATCGCGGTATTCATAGCAGGGGCTGATATGGGTTGTGTCCGCCAAAAGAGGCGCAAATTGCGCCCGGCGCCATGCGTTCCCTCCGGCGGCAAGGGCGCCCAGAGTGTTGCCATGATAGCTTTGCCGCCGCGCAATAACGCGGTGTCGATCCGGCTGACCGATTTCGAGAAAGTACTGACGCGCCAGCTTTATGGCGGCCTCGACAGCCTCGGAGCCCCCTGAAACCAGATAAACCCGGTCAATACCGTCTGGCGCGTTGGCAACCAGACGATCCGCCAGCCGCTCGGCAGGCTCGGACGTGAAAAACCCCGTATGCGCAAAGGCAACCTGATCAATCTGGGCATGCAGCGCCGCGCGCACGGCGGCGTTGGAGTGCCCAAGGCACGAGACAGCCGCACCGCCGGACCCGTCCAGATAGCGTTTGCCGTCGGCGTCGATCAGGTAGCATCCATCGCCCCTGACCGCAGTGGGCAGGGTGGCCTTGCTCGACCGTCCAAAGATGTGCCCGGCCATGCGCTCTACGCTCTGATGACCAGCACGGAAACGGGTGACCGGCGCACGATCCGGTCGGCATTGGATCCCACGAGGAATTCCCGCACACGGTCTGGTTTGTGCGACGCCATGACCACGAGGTCGCAGTCGATCTGTTCGATCACGCGCAGGACCTTGCGGTGAATTTTGCCGAATGCGAGATGCTGTTTGACGGCGATATCGCTGGGCACTTGGTCCTCGACCAGCTTGTCGAGTGCTTTGCTGGCCGCCTCGACGGCCAGCTTTTCGTAGTCAGGCGGAAAAAACCCATCGACCAATGGCGAGCCGATATCAGGTACAACCGACATGATATGCAACTTGCCCCCAGAGGTGCGTACCAGTTCGACAGCTGCCGGCAGCGCCTTGTCCCATGAGGCTTTTGCATTCAGATCGATCGTCAGAAGAACCGTGTTGAACATCGTGTCTCTCCTCAGGCGTGTGCGGTTTTGCGGGACGCGCGCGTGTTGCGGCCCCGCTGCAAAAAGACGACCAAGGCCAGCAAAATCAGCGCCGGGATGAACATCAGGTACTTGCTGGGCTGTGGCACCGGCTTCAGCACGCGCAGCACCTCCTGGTCCCAGTCCAGCCCGGCCTCCGCCGCCGGACTGCCAAAGGCGACATCGTCGATGAACATCTTGTCGCCTTCATCCCGGAAGGTCAGGCCGGCATTCTCCAACTTTTCCTCACCGGTGGTACCTTCCGTAATTGGGACGAGCGCCACGAATTCGATTGGGTCGCCCAAGTCGTTCAGGCCTGCCACACGCACCCGCAGCGTTTGGCCGATGTCGGTATCGGCGGCCGCCTGCGTGATCGCGGCCGGCTCTTCCTCCAGATACGGGGCACTTACCATGTCCATCCAGAAACCGGGGCGGAACAGGGTAAAGGCGATCAGCAGCAGCAGGATCGTCTCATAGAACCGGTTTCTGGCAAGGAACCACCCTTGCGTGGCTGCCGCGAATAGCAGCATAGCCACCGTTGCGACAATGAAGACGAATATGCCCTGCACCATCGTCACATTGATCAGCAGCAATTCGGTATTGAAGATGAACAGAAACGGCAGTGCGGCCGTCCGCAAGCTGTAGAAGAACGCGATGACACCCGTCTTGATCGGATCGCCGCCAGAAACGGCAGCGGCGGCAAAGGATGCGAGCCCCACAGGTGGCGTCACGTCGGCCATGATCCCGAAATAGAAGACGAAAAGGTGCACAGCGATCAGCGGCACAATCAGGCCGTTCTGCTGTCCCAGCGTCACAATGACCGGTGCGAGCAAAGCGGACACGACGATGTAATTCGCCGTGGTCGGCAGGCCCATGCCAAGGATCAAAGACAGGATTGCCGTCAGGAACAGAATGGCAAGGATATTGCCGCCCGACAGGACTTCGACCACGTCGGCAAGGGCCGATCCCACGCCCGTCTGGCTGACCGCTCCGACGATGATACCGGCGGTGGCGGTCGCGATGCCGATGCCGATCATGTTGCGGGCGCCGACAACCAGACCTTCGAGCAGGTCGGTCGCGCCTTCCTTGATGCGGGCGCCCATTTGGCCTTCGCCGCGCATCATTGCCATCAGCGGGCGCTGCGTCATCAGGATAAAGATCATGTACATCGTCGCCCAGAACGCCGAGAGGCCCGGTGACAGACGATCCACCATCAGCGCCCAGACCAGCACGACGACCGGTAGGATAAAGTGCAGGCCCGACCGCACAGTCGGACCGGGCAGGGGCAGCTTTGTCACTGCCGCATTCGGATCGTCCAGCTTCAACGGCTCTTCTTTCGACGCGATGTAAAGCAGCCCGATATAGGCCGCGGTCAACGCGGTGAAGATGATGTAAGGCGCGGCGACGGGGAAAACGGGCCGGATCCAGCCCATGCCGTAGTAGACGAGGAACGACAGCGCACAGATGAACGCGACTCCAAAGGCGAACCCGATCAGGCGTTGGATGATCGGCTTGGGCTCATAGGGACGCTCAAGGCCCTTCATGCCTGCCTTCAAGGCCTCCAGATGGACAATATAGACCAGCGCAATGTAGGAGATGACGGCAGGCAGGAATGCATGCTTGACCACGTCGAAATAGGGTATGCCCACGTATTCCACCATCAAGAACGCAGCGGCGCCCATGACCGGGGGCATGATCTGACCGTTGACGGATGAGGCCACCTCGACGGCGCCGGCCTTTTCCGAGCTGAAGCCGACCTTCTTCATGAGGGGGATGGTGAACGTGCCGGTGGTCACGACATTCGCGATGCTTGATCCCGAGATCAGGCCGGTCATGGCCGAGGACACCACAGCTGCCTTGGCCGGGCCGCCCTTCATGTGGCCCATCAGCGAAAACGCAACCTGGATGAAATAGTTGCCGGCTCCCGCGCGGTCCAGAAGAGAGCCAAACAGCACGAATAGGAACACGAAACTCGTCGAGACGCCAAGCGCGATGCCGAAGACGCCTTCTGTCGTGATCCACTGGTGGTTCACGATTTCCGACAGATTGTTGCCCTTGTGCGCGATGATACTGGGCATCTGCGGTCCGAGGATGGTGTAGACCAGGAACAAGGTCGCCACGATCATCAGCGCTGGCCCCAATGCCCGGCGCGTGGCCTCGAGCAACAGTATGATGCCAATTACGGAGACCACGAAATCCTGCATGATCGGCGCGCCGACCCGCCCGGAAATATCGCTGTAGTATACAAAAAGATACAGGGCAGCAGCGGCACCGACGATCGCCAGCGCCCATTCCCAGAACGGCACGCGGTTCTTTGGACTGCCCGCAATCACTGCGGCCACAACGGCCAAGCCGACGATGGGAATCCACCAGATGGCCGTGCCGTCCTTGGAGCTGAGGATAAACAGGTAGGACAGCAGAACGGGTATCACGATGCCCAGACCCAGCTGAAATTTCGATCGTGTCGCGGGAAATGCAGCAAAGGCCAGGAAGATTGCGAATGCCAGATGGATCGACCGGCTTTCGGTATCGTTGAAGACGCCCCATCCGACAATGAAGGGAATGGGCGAGGCGATCCAAAGCTGGAACAGGGACCACGCCAGCGCAACAAGCATCAGGAATTTGCCGACCGGGCCTGCGACGTTGCGGCCACCAGTGTCGGCAGATGCGACCAGTTCGTCCAGTTCGGATTGGTCCAGACCGCCGCGACCGGCCGCCTCATTTTCCACGCGCGCAGCCTGGTGCTGGTTCGGATCGTCGGTCATTTCTGTACCCCCGCTGACCCGCTCTGGACGGGTGAAAATCTTTTTTATTCTTTGTTGGGGTCGGCCTTATGTGGGCGATCCCCCAAGTGGTGGCAGCCTCTGCAGGCTGCCACCGCCGTCATCAGGCGGGAATTACATCCAGCCACGTTCCTTGTAGTAGCGCTCGGCACCCGGATGCACCGGTGCCGAAAGACCATCCTTGATCATCTCTTCTTCGGTCAGATTGCCGAAGGCCGGGTGAAGCTTCTTGAAGCGATCGAAGTTGTCGAACACGGCCTTGACGACCTGATAGACGGTTTCTTCTTCCACATCGGCAGAGGTCACGAACGTCGCCTTCACGCCGAAGGTCTGGGTGTCGTCCGGCGATCCCTCATACATACCACCGGGAATGGTGGCAGCGGCGTAGTAGGGATTGTCAGCGATCAGCGCGTCAATCTCGGGGCCGGTGACGGGAACGAGAACAGTCTCGACCGTCGAGGCCGCTTCCTGAACCGATCCGTTCGGGTGGCCGACCGTATAGATGATCGCATCGACCTTGTTGTCGCCCAAGGCCGCGGCCTGCTCGGCCGGCTTCAGCTCGGAGGCCAGCGCGAAGTCGTCCATGGTCCAGCCCAAAGCGTCCATGACCACCTGCATCGTCGCATACTGGCCTGACCCCGGGTTGCCGATATTGACGCGCTTGCCCTTCAGGTCGGCAAACTCGGTGATGCCGGCATCGGCGCGCGCGATCACTGTGAACGGCTCGGAATGAACCGAAAAGACAGCGCGCTCCTTGTCGAACTTGTTGCCTTCGAAGTCGGATGTGCCGTTATAGGCGTGGTACTGCCAGTCGGACTGAGCGACGCCCATTGTCATGTCACCCGCCATGATGGCGTTGATGTTCGCAATGGAGCCACCCGTCGACGGGGCGGTGCACTTCAGATTTGTCTCTGCAGTGTTGCGGTTCACCAGGCGGCAGATCGACTGGCCGACCACGAAGTAGACGCCGGTCTGGCCGCCGGTCCCGATCGTGATGAACTTTTCCTGAGCATGCGCCCCGGTTCCTGCTATCATTGCGCCCACAAGGGCTATCTGTTTGAATATTCTCACGTAATTCTCCCGTTTGATTATGCAGTTCAACCATAAATGGCAGAGGTTTGCGCTTGTTGGCAGAGATGATCCCGACCTTGCATGAAGCGCTCTGTCCAGCGAGACCAAGCGCTATTTCACAGTTTTCCATCACTGGGCCACGTCACAACCTGAGAAGGACATTGTGACAGATTGGTCCGGATATTTTCCCCACAGTGTACACATCAGTATGGTGAGTCAAAAATGACGTGTCAACGGAGCTGACCGGCACGGCAATTACGCTTAAAAGCCTTCTATATTAGGCTTGTTTTGCTGGCGTTTTTGCCAAATCACTCTCGCCAACGGGTACCGAAAGGCAAAGCGCGCTTGAGACGGGCGGGGTGGGTTTGCAGCTCCGGAAGGTGACCGAACCTCATGCACGTCGCTATGTCAAAACGGCCTGTGAGAGGCTTTGTTTCGACGCGGCTTGGACGGGGGTGCCCGGTCGGATATCGCCACAGATGACTTGAGGATCGCACCGCTGCGCCGCGCGCTTTCGCCCCTGCCGAGGGCGTCCACATCCAAGGCTTCTTGCTGGGCGCGACACCACCATGGGCTTTGCGAGCAGCAGACGCATCATGGCATTTGAAGGTATCACATGCTCGGTCTGCCGTGGCGTTGCCAAGCGTGTGATCCGCAGCGATCTGGCTGAACACGTGGAGGAGCATCGGCGTATTGCCAATGCTGACCGCTGCTTTCAGGTCGAACCGACGCATAGCAGAGTGTTTTGGCGCGATTACGGGCGAATGGGTCGGAAAAGTGAAAGCCTCAAGCGAAGAAATTACGAAAGTCGTGCGAGGACGATCCTCTATTGACAGCTCGGACGACTGGCACATCAACGACGTGAGACACCTGCGCGCATGAAGAAATTGGGCCTCGACGCTGCGGACATCCGTATCCTCAGTGCGGTCCAACAGCATGGACAACTTAGCAAGGTGCGTCTGGCCGAACTTGTGAACCTGTCGCCCACGCCGTGTTGGGCGCGGCTCGATCGTCTGAAAGCCGCTGGCTATATCCGCAGCTACCACGCCGAGTTGGCGTTGGACCGGATCATGGATTTTACTCAGGTTGTTGTGACGGTCTCTCTCGGATCGCATCGCAAGGCGGAGTTCGTTCGTTTCGAAGACTATGTGCAAAAGCAGGACGAAATCATCGAGTGCATCGCGACCGGAGGGGGCATGGATTACGTGATGAAAGTGGTAACGCCCAGCCTTGCCGCCTTCCAGGAGGCGATGGACCACATGCTGTCGGCCGAGCTAGCCATAGATCGCTACATGACCTACATCGCGACCCGCCAGATCAAAACCAGCAGGCCCAACCTGGCTAAACTGATCGGCAAGGGCGACAATTAGAGGGCAAAGACTGAACGGCCTTTTTCCACCCTGAAAATCGGTCTGATTGGCCCGATCCGCGCATGTTATCAGACCGCGACATTTGCTGATTTGAAGTTAAGTCACGGGCAGGTTTCAACACTTCACTGGCCTGTCAGGCCACCTGCTGCGAGGGCGAAAACATGACGCAATCAGAAGACTTTGGCTTCGGCACTCAAATCCGGAAATCCCCTTACTTCGACGCAACGGTTCGCTGGGGCGCCAAGGCTTTTTCTGTTTACAATCATATGTATATCCCTCGCGACTTTGGTGATCCGCAACAGAATTTCTGGAACCTCGTCAATGACGCGATCCTGTGCGACGTGGCCGTCGAGCGTCAGGTCGAGATCACCGGTCCGGATGCGGCAAAGTTCGTCCAGTTGCTGACGCCGCGCGATCTGTCCAAGATGGCTGTGGGACAGTGCAAATACGTGCTGATCACCAATGCCGCGGGCGGTATCCTGAACGATCCGATCCTGCTGCGCCTTGCCGAAGGCCATTTCTGGATATCGCTGGCCGACAGCGACATCCTGCTCTGGGCTCAGGGCGTGGCCGTGCATTCGGGGCTGGATGTGCAAATTGGCGAGCCTGATGTCTCGCCGCTTCAGCTTCAGGGTCCGAAATCGGGCCTGATCATGCAAGAGCTTTTCGGCGAAAGCATCGTTGACCTCAAATACTACTGGCTGCGCGAAGTCGATCTGGATGGCATCCCGCTTATCGTGTCGCGCACGGGGTGGTCCAGCGAACTGGGTTACGAGCTTTATCTGCGCGATGGGTCCAAAGGCGATCTGCTGTGGGAGAGGATCATGGCCGCGGGCATGGAGCACGGCCTGAGGCCGGGTCACACATCCTCGATCCGTCGGATCGAAGGTGGCATGCTGTCCTATCATGCGGATGCGGACATCAATACGAACCCCTATGAACTCGGATTCGACCGCCTTGTGAACCTCGACATAGATGCGGACTTCATCGGCAAGGACGCGCTGCGCCGCATCCATGCAGAAGGTCCAAAGCGCAAGCAGGTCGGTCTGGTGCTGGATTGCGAGCCGCTTGACGGGCCGAACACGACGTTCTGGACGATCAACCAGGGCGGCGAAGTGATCGGCAAGGTGACATCGGCGGTCTATTCGCCGCGTCTCGAAAAGAACATTGCGTTGGCGATGGTTGCCGTGGATGCAGCGATGCTGGGGGCGGAGGTCGACGTCGTGACAAAATTCGGCCCGACAAAAGCGACAGTCGTCGAGCGCCCGTTCTACGACCCCAAGAAGCAGATTGCGGCAGCATAAGGCATCCTGCATCATCAACGGCGCGTGCGCTCTTCGGGGTGCACGTGCGGCGGCACCAACACTTTCGCAAGAGACTGCAAAAATGTCAGATCTTTCAATCGAGCTGCACTGGCAGCGCGCAGAGCCCGCATTCGCGGCAGGTGCCTATTCAAACGCACATACCGTGCAATTGAACAAAACGCACGACATCGCTGTGGACTCTGCCCCCGATTGGGGTGGCAATCCGTCGAATACCAACCCCGAGCAGGCGCTCGCGTCGGCGCTGTCAAGCTGCCACATGATGACCTTCCTCGCGCTGGCAGCGAAGGCGGGCTGGCCGGTGGCCAGCTATCACGATTATGCCGAGGCGCATCTTGGCAAGAATCCCGAAGGGCAGATGTCGGTCACTCGGATCGACCTTCATCCCGTTGTGCGCTTTGACACCGGCTTTTCCATAACCGACGCGCAGATGGCCGAAATGCAGGAACGCGCGCACCGCTATTGCTTTATTGCAAACACTCTCGCTGATAGCGTCGAGATCAACATCCGCTAAAGGACCGACCCCATGCACACGGATAGCATTCTTCTCAGCGATCTGAGCGATGACGGACTTCTGCGCCTGACGCTCAATGACGTAAAACGGCGCAACGCGCTCTCCGAGGCGATGCTGGCCGCGCTTGCCAAAGCGTTCGCGGACGCCGGCAGCAATCCGTCTGTCCGGGTGATTGTCCTCGCTGCAAACGGCCCCGCCTTTTGTGCCGGTCACGATTTGAAAGAGATGACAGCAGGGCGCAGTGATCCGGACGGCGGCAAAGCCTATTTCGCGAAGGTCATGGCGCTGTGTTCGGGTGTGATGCAGGGGATCGTCAACTGCCCCAAGCCGGTGATTGCAGAGGTTGCGGGCGTTGCCACAGCGGCAGGCTGCCAACTGGTGGCAAGCTGCGATCTGGCGATTGCCGCCGAGACCGCGCAATTCAGCACGCCCGGCGTTCATATCGGGCTATTCTGTTCGACCCCGATGGTCGCCTTGTCGCGCAACGTATCGAACAAGCACGCGATGGAGATGCTGCTCACCGGGGATATGACGCCAGCCGACCGCGCCGCCGAGATCGGGTTGATCAATCGCGTTGTCAGCGAGGGCGCACTGAAAAACACGACCACCGAATTGGCCCGCAAGATTGCCTCGAAATCCAGCATGACCTTGGCCACGGGCAAACGTGCCTTCTACGCGCAGCGTGAGTTGCCCCTCGCCGAGGCGTATGATCAGGCAAGCCAGGTGATGGTGGACAATATGCTGGCGCGGGATGCCGAAGAGGGGATCAACGCCTTCATCGAGAAACGCGCCCCTCAATGGCAGGACGCCTGAGACATGACGGCCAACCCTTTCAACACCGATCTGGATCGCAACCCTGCCAACCACCAGCCACTGACACCGCTGACCTTTCTGGAACGCGCGGCTACGGTCTTTCCCGATCACACGGCCATCGTTCACGGCGGCTTGCGGCGCAGCTATGCGGAGTTCTACGCGCGTGCGCGGCGGTTGGCATCGGCCCTGGCGCAGCGAGGGATCGGGCGCGGGGATACGGTCTCGGCGATACTGCCCAACATACCCGCCATGCTGGAATGCCATTACGGCGTTCCCATGTGCGGGGGTGTTCTGCATTCAATCAATACAAGGCTGGATGCGACGATCATCGCGTTTCAGCTCGATCATGCGATGTCCAAGATCGTCATCGTTGACATCGAGTTGTGGCCACTGATGAAAGAAGCGTTGGATCTAACCCAGGTCAGTCCCTTGGTCATCCTTGTCGACGATCCTGCGTTTGATGGTGCGCGAATGGCATTCGAAGGGGCGGAGTATGAGACCGTCCTCGCCGATGGCGATCCCGGATTTGCCTGGCTCATGCCCGAGGATGAATGGGACGCAATCTCGATCAACTACACCTCCGGAACGACAGGCGATCCGAAGGGCGTCGTTTCGCACCACCGGGGTGCGTATCTTTTGGCGCAGGGCAATGCGCTTACCACCTCGATGCGCAAACACGCCGTCTACCTCTGGACGCTGCCGATGTTTCACTGCAATGGCTGGTGCTTTCCATGGACATTGTCCGCCATCGTCGGAACCCATGTCTGCTTGCGACAGGTCCGCGCCGCGCCGATCTGGGCCGCACTGGCAGATGAAAAGGTGACACATCTATGCGGCGCCCCCATCGTCATGTCGCTGCTGATCTCCGCACCCGAAGAGGAACAGCGTACTCTTGACCACACGGTGCAATTTTTCACTGCAGCCGCACCGCCGCCGGAAAAGCTGTTGGCTGACATGAATGCCGCAGGATTTGACGTCACCCATCTCTACGGGCTGACCGAAACCTATGGGCCCGCAGTTGTGAACGACTGGCACGACGCCTGGTCTTCTCTGCCAAGCACCGAACAGGCCCGGCTGAAATCCCGCCAAGGCGTGCGCTACCTCCCGCTCGAGGGGCTGGATGTGCTCGACCCTGAAACCATGCGCCCGGTTCCTCGAGACGGAGAAACGATGGGCGAGGTCATGTTTCGGGGCAACGTCGTGATGAAGGGCTACTTTCGCAATCCTGCGGCCACACAGAAGGCGTTCGAGGGCGGCTGGTTCCATTCCGGCGATCTGGGCGTTGTGCACCCCGACGGGTACATTCAGCTGAAAGACCGCTCGAAGGACATCATCATCTCGGGCGGAGAGAATATCTCCTCCATCGAGGTGGAGGAGGTGCTTTACGGCTTTCCCTCCATAGCGATTGCAGCTGTCGTCGCCATGCCCCACGAAAAATGGGGGGAATCCCCCTGCGCCTTTATCGAAGCGGCGCCGGGTCAGGAGATCGACACAGAGGCATTGCGCGCGTGGTGCCGGGCCCGTTTGGCCGCCTATAAAGTTCCCAGAATGTTCATCGTAACCAGCATTCCCAGAACGTCGACTGGCAAGATCCAGAAATTCGCCTTGCGTGAATATGTGAAAGAGCTGGCTGAACGAAACTGAACGGCGCACCTGTTCGGGCTCCCGCGGCAGCCTCACACGCGAGGGTGGCACCCCCATTGCAAATGCGGGTCGTTCAGATCTTAAGCGGTCAATCGCGTACGTCGCAGCATACGGCAGTTCGGTCTCAAGCGCTCCTTCGCCCCAAAAGGCTTGAAGGTTGGAACGGCGGTGTTCGTGTCGTTCAGACGGGCAGGGCCCCAGAGTTGGTGCCCCTGGTCACGCGGGCACCAATATAGCCGACCACCTTGCTCAGATCCGGCGCCCGGACATGCCAAGTCTGCTGCACATGATCAAGAAACTGATGGCGAAGCGAGGGACTGGAAGAGTTTTTACCAGTCAACTCCGATCGTTCTACCCCCGGTGTATGGCCATCCCGGTGGGCCGATGCCTCCGGTAGGAGCACGCCAGCTTCCCTCATCGCTGAGGCGGGTATCACTTGGGTAAAATGGCGGCCTCATCCGACCGATCTATGGCAGGTGCGCCGTCCGGCTCAGGCCGCGAACCTGACAGCTGCCTGAGCAGGCAGCAAAAGCTGCGCTTCGTGACTTTTGAGACATTGGCGGGCGGTCTTGCCATAGGCGTTCGGATTGGCGCGCAACTCCGGGAAAATGCTGAACATTTCCTCGCGGGATTTGTCCGATATAGCCGAGATGCCGGCATCGGCTGCGTGAAAACTTTCGGTGGCGGCGCCATTGGCATAGATCACCTCATGGCAATCCAGCATCATGTGGATATAGGTCACCGCGGCTTGCGGAGCCGCGATCACGTCGCGCCCATCGACCAGATGCTTGGCTGCGACCAGAACCTCGTCATGACCGAACAGAAGCTCGGCCTTGTAGCCTGTAAACAGAAGCCGGTGCTGCGGCGAGACAAGCAGGCCACGGGTCGCGCCGTCAAGCACATGCGCGGCGACGGAAATCGGGGCAAATTTGCCCACACCCGGAACCGTGCGGCGACCGATCCAGCGGATCGGCTGGGGACCGTGATCCCGAGTGACCACCATGTCACCGGCGCGCAGCGTTTCGATCGCCCGCTCGCCATATGGGGTCAAGATCTGTGCGCCGGGGGTAAAGCAGATGATGTTCTCGATCTCGGAGAAGGTCACGACCGTGCCGTCGGCCAGCGTGAAATTGCCCGACAATCCGCCTGCGGCATCATCGAGGTTGGTAAAGGTAATGTCCGCACGGCTTACACTGGCGTCGAGCCGCAGCGTATCGCCATTTGTCTCGCCGCCTTCGCCGCCGACGATGGTGATTGTGCCTGTACCGGCCTCGGAAGGCGTCCCGATCACAAAGAAATCGTCACCGTCGCCGCCATAGAGCGTGTCATTCTCGCCCGCGATCAGCGTGTCATTGCCGCCTTCGCCATAGACCAGATCGGCCCCCGCGCCGCCATCAAGGACGTCGTTGCCGGCAACGCTATCGGTGCCGACAATCAATGGGCTGGTGGCCAGATCCTGAGCCGTGCCGCCGGGCGGGGTCACACGCCCCGACAACACGTTGCCGCCCTGGTTCTCCCAGTACCGCGCCTCGATGGTGTAGCTTTGGCCCTCTTCCAGCGTCACTTCGCCCCAACGGGTGGTTGCGGCCTGATGAAAGTCGTTGTTCAGAAATGTACCGGTCGTGCCGTTCTGGTTGGTAAAGGTGACCGGATTGCCCTGGCTGTCGAAAATGCGGAGGGTCGAGCCATCGTCCGAGGTGGTCTCGAACCGATAGACGCCATCTGACGAGGCGATCAGCTTTGAGGTATAGATGATCCCGTAATCGTTCGGATCATTCTGGCCCGTTGCCTGTTGGCCGTGACCCGTGACATTGAATCCGGCAGAGGTGCCGGTGGCCGCAAGTGTGCCGCTCTCGATGGTGAAGGCCTGCCCGTTGGCCGAAGTAAAATCACGTGTGAAAACCTGATAATTCCAACGCTCCGCCGGGCCGGCATCGCCGTAGAGCACATCGTTGCCTGTGCCGCCCTCGAGGCTGTCATTGCCCGCGCCGCCGATCAGTGTATCGGCCCCGGCCTGACCGAGCAGCGTGTCGTTCCCGGCCTGACCGCTCAGCGAATCGTTGCCCGTACCGCCAGACACCGAGTCGTTGCCCAGACCCGCCAGGACGGTGTCATTCCCCGCACCCGCGTTTATCACGTCATCGTTGAAGCCAGGGCCGCTCAGACCGTCGCCATTGTCAACGCGATCCGAGCCCGAGGTGATCGGTTCGACATATGCGGTATCGATCAGATCATTGCCTGCGGTGCCATCAATCACCCCGTCATCCCAGCCCTGCAAAAGACGGTTGGCCCCGAGGTTGGTATTGGTGCTGGACTCCACGCCATTGAGGGTGATCGACACGATCGGACGGGCCTCGAAGGCGCCCACGTCGGCATTGTTGGTAAACTCAGGCGCCAGGAACAACTCGCCGGTCGTGGACTGTGCCAAGACCGCCGTCACCTGCGCCGTCGTGCCGTTGGCATAGGCGATGGTGGCGTTGAAAACGCTAAGGCCATCAAAGGTAAAGGTCTGGGGGCCGCTGCCGATATTGGTGGTGAACGCGTCGTTCGTCACGTTGTTGTTCATGTCGAGAGCACCGGCAGCGCCACCATTGTCGATGGTCGTCACACTGGCGATGCGCTGATGAAGCGGATCACCTGCGGTGCCGTAGCTGCGGCCGACAAACAGCCCGGCATTCTCGGCGTTGCTGTTGCCCTCTGTCGGGTCCAGCACGAGGGACTCGTTGCCCAGGTATATCCAGTTGAATGTGGTTGGCATCGTGCTCGCGCCCCTTGGTTTTCAAAACGGATATACACTGTCTGCGGCAGCAATTCGTGCAATTTCAGTCAAATTTAAGACAGACCAAGGCAGGATCAGGGCCGGCGCTTCAGGCTTTGAAGATCCGTGGTGTCAGCGGGTTGCCGTTTTCTGCCTATGGGCGGTTCAGAGCCCGCTGCTCGTTCAATGTTTCATTTAACCGAAGAGACGTCCAAGGGCTCATCTATCCGGCTCTGTATTTGGGCCAGCTTGCTCCCGCTGAACCAGCATGCTGCCGCGACAAGGAAGCCTGCATAACCATCAATCGCGTAGTGCCAGCCAAGTATGACCGATCCCAGCTGGATCAGCACGGCAAATCCCACCATGATACAACCAAGTTTGGAACTATAACGAAAGGCGTGAAATGCCATGACCCACGAGGTGGCAAGATGCATGCTGGGCATCGCCGAGATACCGCCCACATCAGTGCCGTTCAGGTGGTTTTGAAGCAAACGGGTCTGCATTTCGACAGCCAGCAGCGGACGCTGCGCGTCCTGGCGCAAGAGTATGTCCTTCAGCGGCAGAAACTGGTCGCCGAGGCCGAAATCCTGGAAATAAATAGGCCCGACCGACGAAAATACCGTCGCCAAGATCGAGCCGCCAATGATCCATGTGAGGGTAAAGGACATCAGATATGCATTGCGGCGGATTGGGTTTTCGCGGTCCATGCAGGCGACGAACACAAAGAAATATATCAACAAAAACCATGCAGAATAGGCTTTGTCGACGACGCGGATCATCGTGTCATTCGCAAAAATTGGGCTTAGCCAGATGTATGCGTCGACACCACCGTGCATCTGGCGGTCCATGCGTGCAAACACTTCATCCCACGCAAACGGGTTCAGCTCGGGAATGGCCTCTTTGACATAAGAGAAGGCGGCGACGAAAAAGATGCTCGCAAAAATTGCGATGCCTCCGCTCAGAAGCCGCTGATAGTCAAACAAAATGGTTGTCTTGAAATCTTGAACAAGCCAGCCAATGGGCTTTTCCGGGCGGACGGACGTCGCCATGTAGGCGAAACGCCAGATTATCATCGATGCCAGAAAAAGCGGCACCAGGCTGGCCAGCATCAGCACCAGAATGGTTGGGCTCAGAGTATTGACCGGCCTCGCCGTGTAGACGCCGATCGCCAATGCCGCCAGGTAGTAAGCCAGCACCAGAAGAAGCAGGATAATGTTTTTCCGAAGGCCTAGACCGAGCAGGGAGGTAAACGCTTTGCCCGATGCGATTGCAGATCCCGAGCGCCGGCCAAAATCAATTTCAGTCTGCATTGTCATGTAGCGCCCTCATTTGCCCAGGGCAGGTGTTCCAAGAAAGAGCGACTGGCATATGGTGTGACTTTGTCCATATTTTGTCATTTTGCGCGGCAGCGGCGGTGATGCCGGATGCCTGTGGCGCAAGGATCAGTGGGCCGGGGGCAGAGGGAAAAAACGCCCGTCAGGTCTGTTTGAGCCGGCTGTTATGTATCTTTGAGCAAAGAACACTTTGCTGCCTGCCTGCCGGGCCGCGCCCAAATTTGCCTCTGTAGAAAACAGCTGCATCGTGTGTCGCAACGGCGGGTCGATGCCTGCGCATCACGCCTCATCTGCGTGCCAGATGGCTCTCGACATTGACGGCTGAATGCACTCATTCTGCCGCTTGAAAATCCACAGGGAGGTGCTGAAATGGCTTTGACGGCAATCATCGAGGAACATGGCGGACCCGAGCGGTTCAAGCTGGTCGAGCGTGACGTGGGCGCGCCCGGGCCTGGCGAGGTGCGCATCGCGCACAAGGCGGTCGGCCTCAATTTCATCGATGTCTACCAGCGCACGGGCCTCTATCCGATGGAGCTGCCCCACGCCATGGGGATGGAGGCCGCCGGCGTGATCGAGGCGGTGGGCGAGGGCGTGACACATCTCAAGGAAGGCGACCGCGCCGCCTATGCCTCGAACCCGCCGGGCGCCTATGCCGAGGCGCGCGTCATGCCCGCCGCCCAAGTCTGCCCGCTGCCCGAGGGGATCTCCTTCGAAGAGGGCGCGGCGATGATGCTGAAGGGGATGACGGTCGAGTATCTCTTTCACCGCACAACGCCGTTGAAATCGGGCGATACCGTGCTCTTTCATGCGGCCGCAGGCGGCGTGGGACTTCTGGCTTGCCAATGGGCGCGCTCCGAAGGGATCACCCTGATCGGGACCGCCGGATCGGACGAGAAGTGCCAGTTGGCGCTGGACCATGGCGCCGCGCATTGCATCAACTACCGGTCGGGGGATTGGGCGGCCACGGTGCGCGAGTTGACGGACGGCAAGGGCGTCGATGTCGTAATGGACGCGGTCGGGAAGGACACGTTCGACGGCTCGCTGTCGTCTTTGCGCCCCCTAGGCATGATGATTTCGTTCGGCAACGCCTCGGGGCCGGTGCCGCCGCTGGATATCGGTATCTTGGGCAAGAAGGGCTCGCTCAAGATCACGCGGCCCACGCTTTTCACGCATATCGCAGATCACGAGACGTGCCAGGCCATGGCCCGCCATCTGGCGGAGAAAGTGCTGTCGGGCGACGTCAAGATCACGATCGGCCAGCGTTTCGCGCTGCGCGACGTCGCCAAGGCGCATGAGGCACTGGAGGCGCGGAAGACCACCGGGTCAACAATCCTCGAGATCTGAGCGACTGAACAGCGCCGCTCGGCAACACCGGTCCTTTACGGGCCGGTGGGGCCGCGCTACCCACGCTGTGAACGATCAAGGAGAGAGCGATGAGATACGCCATTTCAGCCACGCTTGGCGCGATAATTTTGGGCGGACTGGCGGCCTGCGCGCCGGTGGGCGGCGGGCCGGTCAGCCTCGGGGGCCTCAATGCAGGTCCGGCAGGCACTTACGAGGTGAATGGCGTCGAAGAGGGCGACATGCTCAAACTGCGGGCCGGGCCGGGTACCGGGTTCAGGGTCATCACCGGATTGCCAAACGGCACTGTTGTCCGCGTGCTGGACTGCGAGCGTACGGGCGGCACGCGTTGGTGCAAGGCCGTCCTGCAAGAGGCCCGCGGCCTCGATGGCTACGTCTCCTATGCGTATCTGAAACGCCTATAGGCGGATCTATTGCAGGGACGGGCGGCAAAACGCTGGCTCTGCGGCGCAGAATCGCCCATTCTGCGCACTATTCAAGGAGATGACCAATAATGAGAAGACTAGTCTGGATGCCGGCCTGCGCGCTGATGATGTTGACCGCCTGCGAGGAAATGGACGGCACTGGAACCACTACAGCGCTGCCCGGCATGTCGCCAGCGCCCGAGCCTGTGGCCGCCCTTGCTGCGCCATGGCAGAATTTGAACGCCGTGCGTATCGATCCCACGACCGGCTGCTATCAGTATCGCCACGCCGGCCCGGTCGAGACGACATTGCTGCCGCTGCGGACCAGTGACGGCCGCCCGATCTGCACCAAACCGGCCGAGGCGCCCGCCATCTGAGCGATCAGCGCCGCGCGCCGCTTTAGCTGCGGGCGGTCACGCCGTCTTCGGCTGGGTAGAGATGGGCCGTTACGCCGGGTTCCACGTGCTCATAAAGCCCGATGATATGCGCCATGACCATCCGCACGCAGCCCGAGCTTGCACGCCCGCCGATCGAGCGGGGCTGCGGCGAGCCGTGAATGCGCAGATAGGTGTCGCGGTTGCCGCGGAAGAGGTAAAAGGCGCGCGAGCCCAGCGGGTTGGTCGGCCCGCCATCCATGCCATCCTCATGCTGCTTGTAGATCTCCGGATCCCGCGCGATCATCGCCTTGGTCGGCGTCCATGTCGGCCACTTGGCTTTGCGGCGGATCGTGTATCGGCCAGGCTCGTAGAGGTTGCCGCGCGCGATCGCCACACCATAGCGCATCGCGGTACCGTCATCACGGATGTGATAGAGGTAGCGCGCCACTGCGTCGACGTGAATGTCACCGGGCGTCAGGCCCGCGTTGGCTTCGACCCGCTGCGGCAGAAAACGCGGATCGAGTCCCCAAGGGTTGCTGGTGGCCGGGTCGTAATTTGGCGGCGTCACGCGCGCGTCCCAAGCCGCCCATTTCGACGGGTTCGATGTGGGGCGGTTTTGGGCCTGACCGGGCAGGGGCATCGAGAAGAGGGCCGCGCCCGTGATCACGAAATGGCGTCTGGTCAACATGGCGGTTCGGTCCTTCTGCGGCACTGACATCACTTTGGTTAGAACGAGCGTGCCCGGCAAAAGATCCAAAAAGATGTTTGCCATTATCGGCGCATGGCGCCGACGCGCGGGGCGACGCGGGTTCATACCGGTCGCCCCCACTATAGACGGAAAAAATCAAAACCGAAGGCGGAAAAGCATTAGTCTGACTGGTGCTTACCGCCTGTGGATCAGATCGCCGCGCTGTGGCGCTGCGCAGAGATTGCGTAGGCGTCGAATTCCATCGCGATCATTCGGGCCAGGTGGTGCGCCTCGGGCAGGATGGTGAGCGCGCCAGTGTCGTCGAGGCTGACCCCCCCTTGCCAGGCCTCGGCCGCCTGCGCTGTCCATTCCGCCACGCGGGCGGGATCACCGAAGATGGCCGGATCGACACGGAAATCACACAAGAGCCGCTCGATCACCGCTCGGCGCAGCACGTCGTCGCCGGTATCGGCATGGCCGCGGATCGTGGCCGGACGGCCCGTTGCGATCCGGGCTTTCCAGGCCGCTGTGGCGGGCGCGTTTTGCGCGTAGCCCTGCGGCAGCCGCGAGATCGACGAGGCGCCGAGTCCGATCAACGTCTGTGCGCCGTCGGTGGTATAGCCCTGAAAGTTGCGGTGCAGTGCGCCTGCCTTGGCGGCGATCGCCATTGTATCGCCGGGCTTGGCGAAATGGTCGATCCCGATGGCGCAATAGCCTGCCTCACCGATACGCTCCGCCGCGCGCAGCGACAGGTCCAGCCGCTGCCTGCCATCGGGCAGGTGGTCTTCGCGGATCATCACCTGTCGCTTGGAGGCCCATGGCACATGAGCGTAGCCATAAAGTGCGATGCGGTCCGGCGACAGCGACAGCGCCATGTCCAGCGTGCGCATCAGGCTGTCGTGAGTCTGATGTGGCAGGCCATAAAGCAGATCGAGGTTGATCGCGTTGATCCCGCGCGCACGCAGTCCGTCCACGGCGAATTTCGTCTGCTCAAAGCTCTGGATACGGCCGATGGCCGCCTGCACCTTGGGATCGAAATCCTGCACCCCAAGGCTGGCGCGGGTCACGCCCGCATCCGCCAGTGCATCGAGCCGGGCATCGTCGATTTCTGTCGGATCCACCTCGACCGAAATTTCGGCACCCGGAGCGCGGGGGATGCGCGCCTCGAGCATGGCGTAGAGGCGTCGCAGCAGATCGGGTGGCAGGAAGGTCGGCGTTCCGCCGCCCAGATGCAGATGCGAGGTCGTCACGCCCGCGGGCAGGGCCGCCGCTATAATATCGGCCTCGGCCTCCAGCGCATCCACATAGGGCTCGAGGGGGGCCTCGCTTTGGGTGCCTTGGGTGCGGCAGGCGCAGAACCAGCAAAGGCGCCGGCAAAAGGGGATATGCGCGTAAAGGGAGATGCTTGAATGTGGCTCGATCAGGGAAAGCCATTCCAGCATGGTATCGGGCCCGATCGAGGGCCCGAACTGTGTCGCAGGGGGGTAGCTGGTGTAGCGCGGTGCGCGTGCGGCCAGGGCCCGTTCGGTGAGCTGTGGATCAAGGTGTGTCATGATGACCAAAAAGCCGATGCATGGCCGGTATGCCTTGATCGAAGTCAAATGAAATGGCAAATCATAAACTATGACACGCATTGACCTTCAGATCGCCAAGGCAGGCTGCTCGGCTTGCCCTATCCGCCACCGCGCCATATGCGCGAGTTGCGAGCCCACAGAGCTGGACCAACTGTCCGAGATCAAATCCTACCGTACGTGGCGCGCGGGCGAGACGATCCTGATGGAGGGTGCCAATCTGCCGTTCGTCGGCTCGGTCGTGAGCGGCTGCGCGACCCTGACCCGGTCGATGGAGGACGGGCGCGTCCAGATGGTAGGATTGCTGCTGCCCTCGGATTTCGTCGGGCGCCATGACCGCGATACAGCCGCCTACGAGGTGGTCGCGGCCACGGATGTCACCTTCTGCCTGTTTCGCAGGGATGAATTCCGTCATCTGCTGAGCACGACGCCGCATCTCATGGAGCGCATGCTGCAGATGTCTCTGGACGAGCTGGATGCGGCGCGCGACTGGATGATTCTTCTGGGGCGCAAGACTGCGCGCGAGAAGGTCGCGACGCTTTTGGCCAATATTCTGCGCCGGGCTGCCTCGGCGGGACATCCGCTGCGCGCGGAATTGCCTCTGACCCGCGATGCCATGGCGTCCTATCTGGGCCTGACCATCGAGACTGTCAGCCGCCAGGTGACAGCGCTTCGGAAAGAGGGGATCATCGAGATGCAGGGACACCGCGGCATCACCTGCGCGGATCTGTCCGCACTGCTGACCGCGGCGGGCGATGACGAGGATGGTGCAACCGTCGCCTGACGGATATTGCCCCGAATACAATGCATATAACCGGTCTTTTGATCCTGCCGACGCTCAGGCTGCGGCAGGGATCGCGCCTGCGCTGTGCGCAAATTGCACAGCCCGACCGCAATTCTTGGGTGGTCACACGCATGGCGAGAGGTTTATTGACCTATATCAATGTGCCCCACTTGGGTGTCGGGCATTCCCCCACGTGAAACGACCGGAAAAGGGACGGGCGATGTCTGACTATTTCAAGCTGATTGCATTCGGCCTCATTGCGCTATTCGCCGCAATTGCCGCTAACTTTGCGCGGGACCTGGCCTATTTGGTTCACGCACTTCTCATCATGTTCATCGCTGCGGGCATGTTCGTTTGGCAAGTGCGCCGAATCGACGAATCACCATCGGCGGCGATGCTGGCCGAACGTGAGTTGGCTTACATGGATGGCCCGGTCCGCTACGGCGTCATCGCCACCGCCTTCTGGGGCGTTGTCGGATTTCTGGCGGGCACCTATATCGCCGCACAGCTGGCCTTTCCGGCGCTGAACCTCGAATGGGGCCAGCCCTTTACCAATTTCGGGCGCCTGCGTCCGCTGCACACCTCGGCGGTGATCTTTGCGTTCGGGGGCAACGCCCTGATCGCCACCTCGTTCTACGTCGTGCAGCGCACTTGCTCGGCCCGCCTCTGGGGCGGCAATGCCGCGTGGTTCGTCTTCTGGGGGTACAACCTCTTCATCGTGCTGGCCGCGACCGGCTATCTTCTGGGCGCCACGCAATCGCGCGAATACGCCGAGCCCGAGTGGTATATCGACATCTGGCTGACCATTGTCTGGGTCGTCTATCTGGCCGTCTTCATGGGCACGATCATCAAGCGGCGCGAGCGTCATATCTACGTCGCAAACTGGTTCTACCTGGCCTTCATCGTCACGGTCGCCATGCTGCACATCGTCAACAACCTGGCCATGCCCGTGTCCATCTTCGGCTCCAAGTCCGTCTCGCTCTTTTCGGGCGTGCAGGATGCCATGACGCAGTGGTGGTACGGCCATAACGCCGTGGGCTTCTTCCTGACCGCAGGCTTTCTGGGCATGATGTACTACTTCGTGCCCAAGCAGGCGGGCCGTCCGGTCTATTCCTACAAACTGTCGATCATCCACTTCTGGGCGCTGATCTTCCTCTATATCTGGGCGGGTCCGCACCACCTGCACTACACGGCGCTTCCCGACTGGGCCGCGACGCTGGGCATGGTGTTCTCGATCATCCTGTGGATGCCCAGCTGGGGCGGCATGATCAACGGCTTGATGACGCTGCAAGGCGCCTGGGACAAAATCCGCACTGATCCGATCATCCGGATGTTCGTCGCCTCGCTCGCCTTCTACGGCATGTCGACCTTCGAAGGTCCGATGATGTCGATCCGCGCGGTCAACTCGCTGTCGCATTACACAGACTGGACCATTGGTCACGTCCACTCCGGCGCGCTTGGCTGGAACGGCCTGATCACTTTCGGCGCGATCTACTTCCTCACGCCCAAGCTGTGGGGCCGCAAGGAGATGTATTCGCTCTCGGCCATCAACGCGCATTTCTGGCTCGCGACGGTCGGCATCGTTCTCTACGCCTCCTCGATGTGGGTTTCCGGGATCATGGAAGGTCTGATGTGGCGCGAAGTCGACGCCAACGGTTTCCTCGTCAACTCGTTCGCCGACACCGTGGATGCCAAGTTCCCGATGTATGTGGTCCGCGCGCTGGGCGGTGTGCTCTATGTCGCGGGCGGCGTGCTGATGGTGTGGAACATGTGGATGACAATTCGCGAGCCGCGTACGGCGGCCGCAACGCAGCCTGCGGAGTAAGAGCATGACAAAAGATCCCAAATCCCCCGACTACGACCCCAAGGACGACCCGAAGGTCGCCACCGCGGGCGACATTCCGGGCGATATCCCGAACGAGCTGCCGCCCGAAACCAAGACGATCACGTTTCACCAGCGGTTCGAGCGGAATGCGACCCTGCTCTTGGCCGGCAGCTTTGCCGTGGTGTCCATCGGCGGCATCGTCGAGATTGCGCCGCTTTTCTGGCTGGAGAACACCATCGAGACGGTGGAGGGCATGCGCCCCTATTCTCCGCTAGAGCTGGCCGGTCGCGAAATCTATGTGCGCGAGGGCTGCTATACCTGTCACAGCCAGATGATCCGTCCCATGCGGGACGAGGTCGAACGCTATGGCCATTACAGCCTCGCGGCGGAATCGATGTACGACCACCCGCACCAGTGGGGGTCCAAGCGCACCGGGCCGGACCTGGCACGTGTTGGCGGTCGCTACAGCGACGAGTGGCATGTCGACCACCTGATGGATCCGCAATCGGTCGTCCCCGAGAGTGTCATGCCGAAATACGCCTTCCTCGCGGCGACGCAGCTGGATGGCGAGCATATCGATGATCTGGTCTCGGCTCACCGCATGGTCGGCGTGCCTTACACCGACGAGATGGTCGAGGCCTCCAAGGCCGACTTCCACGTGCAGACTGACCCGAACGGTGATTGGGACGCCATGCTGGAGCGGTATCCCGGCGCGCAGATCCGCAATTTCGACGGCCAGCCGGGCACGTCCGAGATGGACGCGCTGATCGCCTATCTGCAGATGCTGGGCACGTTGGTCGATTTCTCGACCTTCACGCCCGATGTCAGCCGCTAGGGGGGGGGCGTGATATGGAGACCTACTCGCTTCTGAGGCAATTTGCCGACAGCTGGGCGCTCTTGGCGCTGACGCTGATTTTTCTGGGTGTCATCGTTTGGGCATTTCGCCCCGGATCGCGCCCGATCCACGATGACGCGGCCGACGTGCCATTTCGTAACAATGACGAGCGTCCGGCCCCGCGCCGCGAGGCACGCGCCCCGCATAACGTGAAAGGAAACGGTGATGTCTGATCACAAGCGCATCGACGACGAGACAGGCACCGAAACGACGGGCCACAGCTGGGACGGTATCGAAGAGCTGAACACGCCTCTGCCGCGCTGGTGGCTGTGGACGTTCTACGCCACGATCGTCTGGGGGGTGATCTACGTGATCCTCTTCCCGGCATGGCCGATGGTGTCGGGCGCCACGCAGGGCGTTCTGGGTTGGTCGACCCGCGGCCTAGTAGCCGAGCAGATCGAAGAGGTGAACCTCTCGAATGCCGAGATCACCGAGAGCCTCGTCAATGTGGATCTGGGCGTTCTGCCCGAGAACGAGGAGCTGCACCGCTTTGCCGTGTCCGCCGGCCGCTCGGTCTTTGCCAACAACTGCTCGCAGTGTCACGGGGCAGGGGCGGCCGGGGTCCAGGCCGCGGGCTATCCAAACCTTCTGGACGATGACTGGATCTGGGGCGGCACGCTGACCGATATCGCCTATACCGTGCGCCACGGCATCCGGAATGAGGACGACCCCGACGCGCGCTGGACAGAAATGCCCGCCTTCGGTGACATCTTGGAACGCGAAGAGATCGCCACGCTGGTGACCTATGTGCGCAGCCTGTCGGGCCTGGCCGAAGGAAATGAGGCGGGCGAGACCCTCTTCCTCGACAACTGTGCCGCATGTCACGGTGACAACGGGATGGGCAACCGCGAGCTTGGCGCACCCAACCTCACGGATGCCATCTGGCTGTACGGTGGCACCGAAGAAGCGGTAACCGAGACCATCCGCTACTCGCGCTTTGGCGTGATGCCGCCCTGGTCCGAGCGTTTGGGCGAGGCGCAGGTGCGCGCCGTGGCGGCCTATGTCCACAGTCTGGGCGGCGGTGAGGCGACGGTAGCCGATCCCATGACCGAGGCCGAGGCCGAAGAGGCCGCATCGGTGCCCGACGCCAGCTTCCCGGCCAGCGCAGAGGATACACCGACCGAGGCAGGCGCAGGCGAGGTGGCGCCGGAGTAAGCGCTGCACGGGACAGGATAACGGCTGCGACGGAATGGCGCAGCCGTTATCAAGCGCTGTGAACCGCCTGTAAACACAGGCGAAAACCGCCGTAGGCCCCGTTAAGGAGGCAGGCGGCGGTTGATCCATCTCAAAGCGTCTGCATCATGCTTTCGCGATAAGCCAGGCAATCAAAGCCAATACGGAAAGATCGCCCATGTCCGACAATCCCCCGCTTTTCGCCGCGCGAGAACCAATTTTCCCGCGCCGGGTCAATGGATTTTTCCGACGCCTGAAGTGGTACATCATGGCGATCACACTGGGCATTTATTACCTCGTCCCGTGGATCCGCTGGGACCGGGGTCCGAACCTGCCGGATCAGGCCGTGCTGGTCGATCTGGGATCGCGGCGGTTCTATTTCTTCTGGATCGAGATCTGGCCCCACGAATTCTATTTCGTTGCCGGTCTTTTGATCATGGCGGGGCTCGGCCTCTTCTTGTTCACGTCGGCACTGGGCCGGGTCTGGTGCGGCTATACCTGCCCCCAGACCGTCTGGACCGATCTGTTTCTTTTGGTTGAGCGCTGGATTGAAGGCGACCGAAACGCGCGCCTGCGTCTTTGGAAGGCACCCTGGAATTTCACCAAATGGCGCCTGCGCATCACGAAATGGGTGGTCTGGCTGTTGATCGCCATCGCAACAGGCGGCGCGTGGGTTTTCTACTTTGCCGACGCGCCCACATTGGCGGCCCAGCTCTTCACGCTGAACGCTCCGGCGGTGGCCTATATCACTATCGGTATCCTGACCGCGACAACGTTCATCTTTGGCGGCTTCATGCGCGAGCAGGTCTGCATCTACATGTGCCCCTGGCCACGTATTCAGGGCGCCATGATGGACGAAGGCACGCTGACCGTCGGCTATCGCGACTGGCGCGGTGAGCCGCGCGGCAAGGGTGGCGCCAAGCGTAAGGCCGTGGCCGAGGAGGCGGGCAGCGGCGGCGCGCAGCAGGCGCGCTACGGCCTGGCGGCGGGCAAAACCGACGCCGACAAGGACCACGCGGCCCCGCGCCTGTCGCGCAGCGGCGAGGAACTGGGCGATTGCATCGACTGCATGGCCTGCGTCAACGTCTGCCCCATGGGCATTGATATTCGCGAAGGCCAACAGATGGAGTGCATCACCTGCGCGCTCTGCATCGACGCCTGTGACGAGGTCATGGCCAAGATCGGCCGCCCGCGCGGCCTGATCGACTATCTGGCGCTGGATGACCGCCCCCCGGTGCTGCCCGGCGAACATGCGCCGGTGCGCCCCATGGGCACAGAGGCCGAGGATGACGGCGCCGAGACGGGTGTTCCTGCCCCGACAGCTGCCGCGCGATCGGACGTGACCTCCGATGGAACGGCATCGCAGCAAGTGGCGGGTGCCGCGGCGCCCGCCGCCCATGCCGCCGACGCGCCCTTCGTCACGCCCCACAGCCGCGATTGGCAGCCCAAGCCTGTGTGGAAGCACGTACTGCGCACCCGCACATTGATCTATACCGCGCTTTGGGGGCTGATCGGTGTCGGTCTGATCTTTGCGCTCTTTATCCGGGCCGATATCGAATTGACTGTGGCGCCCGTGCGCAACCCGACATTCGTCACGCTGTCGGACGGATCGATCCGCAACACTTACGATATTCGCCTCCGAAACAAGCATGGCGAGGCGCGGGAGTTTCAGCTGTCTTTGACCGATGCGCCCGGACTTTCGGTGTCGCTGGAAGGCGCGCCAGGTGATACTGTCGAGGTGGCGGCCGACAGTACGATGCTGCAGCGCGTCTATGTGGTCGCCGGTCCGGACGATCCGCTCGCCCGGCAGGAGCGCAGCGAATTCCGCATCTGGGCCCAGGATACGGCCTCGGGCGAGCGCGCGTACCGCGATACAATTTTCAACGGACGGGAGAATTTCTGATGACCGTTGCGGAAAACCAAGGCAAGCGCCGCCTGACGGGATGGCACGTGCTGGCCATGTTCGTTGTTGGCTTCAGCATCATCATCGGGGTCAACCTCGTGCTGGCATTCAGCGCGGTGCGGACGTTTCCGGGCCTTGAAACCGACAGTTCCTACGTCGCGAGCCAAAGTTTTGACGAGGACCGCGCAGCACAGGACGCCCTTGGCTGGGATGTCAGCGCCGCGATCCAGGCAGGCACGCTGGAGTTGGCCATTACCGGCGCCGATGGCCGCCCGGTCCGCCCCGAGATCGTCTCGATGATCCTCGGGCGCGCCACCACCGTCGACCGCGACCGCACGCCTGCCTTCGAGTGGGATGGTGCACGTTTTATAGCGCCTGTCGATCTGTCGCCCGGCAACTGGAACCTGCGCGCCGAGCTGCTGGCCGAGGATGGCACGCGCTTCAGCCGCCGGATCCCGTTGGTGGTGCCGCAATGAGCACGATGGCCGCTTGCCCTGCCTGCTCGGCGGCGCCGTCGGCGGCACAGACGGCGCGTGATGCCGCGGGCGAAGTGCTGCACCTGTCGCTGCCGGGCATCACCTGTGCCGCCTGCATCGCCGGGGTCGAGGGCACGCTGGCTACCGTGCCGGGCCTGCGGGCGGCGCGGGTCAATCTGGGCCGCCGCCGCGTGCGCATCGTGACGCAGCCCGGCCTCGGCGCCGCGCCCGCCATCGCCGCGCTCGAGGCGGCGGGATTTGAGGCGCATGAGCTGGATAGCGCTGCGCTGAACACCGGCGCGGACGATCCGGCGCGCGCCCTTCTGGCACGTATTGCTGTAGCAGGCTTTGCCATGATGAACGTCATGGCACTGTCCGTCGCCGTGTGGTCGGGCGCCAGCGCCACGACCGAGGCGATGTTCCACTGGATTTCGGCGGCCATCGCGCTGCCTGCGCTGGCGTTTTCTTCGGTGCCCTTCTTCGCCTCGGCCGCGGGCGCGCTGCGCGCGGGCCGCGTCAATATGGACGTGCCGATCGCCATCGCGATCTTTCTCGCCTGCGTTACGTCTCTGCACGAGACGATGTTCGGCGCGGGCGCCGATACGTGGTTCGATGCGGCGCTGTCGCTGACCTTCTTCCTACTCGCGGGCCGCTATTTGGATCAGCGCGCACGCGCCACGGCGCGTTCGGCTGCGGCGGAGCTCACCGCGCTTGAAGTGCCGCGCGCGACGCTGCTGGATGGGGCCGAGCGGCGCACGGTTGCCGTCGCCGACATCGCACCGGGCGACCGCATCGCGCTATCCGCAGGTGCGCGCGCGCCCGTGGATGGCGTCGCCGAAGAGGCGGGCGTGCTCGACCGCTCGGCGCTGACGGGCGAATCCGCACTTGTCAGCATCAACCAAGGCGAGGCGATCTGCGCGGGCGAGACGGTCATGGACGCGCCCATGATTCTGCGCGCCACCGCGCGGGCCGAGGACAGCGCCCTGCGCCGCCTCGCCGCGCTGGTCGAGGTCGCCGAGACGGGGCGCCACCGCTATTCCGGCATCGCCGACCGCGCCGCGCGGCTTTATGCGCCGGTGGTTCACGGGCTGGCCGCCATCGCCTTTGCGGGCTGGTATGCGGCCACTGGCGACGCGCATCTGGCCATCGGCATCGCCACCGCCGTGCTGATCATCACCTGCCCCTGCGCGCTGGGTCTCGCCGTGCCTGCGGTGACGGCCAGCATGACAGGGCGCCTTTTCCGGCAGGGGATCTTGCTGAAATCCGAAACCGCGCTCGAGCGTTTGGCCGATGTGGATTGCGTCCTTCTGGACAAGACCGGCACGCTGACCCAAGGCACGCCGCAACTGCCCCAGCTGGATGATGCGGCGGCGGGCGTGGCGCTGGCTCTGGCGCAGGCGTCGGACCATCCGGTGTCGCGCGCCATCGCCGCCGCGCTGGCGGGCCGCGCGGCCGAAGCCCTGACGGCCATCCGCGAGATCCCCGGCGAGGGCGTCACGGCAAAGTGGCGGGGCAAGCCGGTGGCGCTAATGCGCGGCGAGGCGGGCACCGAGCTGCGCCTGCCGGGCCGCACCATAGCGCTGCCCATGACCGAGGCGCTGCGCCCCGGCGCCAAGCAGATGGTCGAGGCGCTGACGGCGGCGGGCTATGAGATCCGGATGCTGTCGGGCGACCGGGCCGAAGCGGCAGGCGCTCTGGCGGACAGCATCGGGATTACCCAGGTGCATGCCGATATGCGCCCCGAGGACAAGGCGGCGCTCGTGCAATCGCTCGGCGACGAAGGCCGCCGCGTGTTGATGGTGGGCGACGGCCTCAATGACACTGCGGCGCTGGCGGCGGCGCATGTGTCGCTCGCGCCCGCCTCGGCGCTCGATGCGGCGCGGGTGGCCTCCGACGGCTTGATCCTGGCGGGCGATCTGATGGCCATTCCCCAGACGCTGAAGGGTGCGCGGCTGAGCCTGCGGCGCATTCGGCAGAACCTCGGGATCGCCGCCGGCTATAACGCCATCGCCATTCCCATTGCCCTCGCGGGGTTCGCCTCGCCGCTGGCGGCGGCACTGGCGATGTCGCTGTC
The DNA here is from genome assembly GCF_900156535.1 of Roseovarius nanhaiticus. NCBI lineage: Bacteria > Pseudomonadati > Pseudomonadota > Alphaproteobacteria > Rhodobacterales > Roseobacteraceae > Roseovarius > Roseovarius nanhaiticus. The sequence goes on from NZ_FTNV01000003.1 coordinate 58,741, forward strand.
TTCTGTCACTGTCGTTCTCAATGCGGTGCGCCGATGAATATCCTGGTCGTTCTTATCCCCGTGTCGGTTTTTCTGGGCAGTCTTGGCCTCGTCGCCTGTATCTGGACGCTGCGGCATAGCCAGTACGAGGATCTCGAAGGGGATGCTGCGCGTATACTTCTTGACGACGACGATGCGCCGCGCGGTCGCGCGTCCCGGAATGACGCCGATGCGGCGGCGGGCGCGGATGCATCCCAAACCAAGGAGATTTAGACCAATGGCCCCCAGCTATCTCACCCGCTCGCGCCTTGCGTGGGCTTCGCTGATCATGATCTTTTTGGGATTTTCCCTGAAATTCATCGTGGCCGCCACCAGCCTGCCTTTGTGGCTGGTGCCCGTCGGGTATTTCATCGCGCTGGCCGGCGCGGGTCTTCTTTTCGTCGGCTGGCTGATGTGGAAGGCGCGCCGTTAGAGCGCGCTACTCCACCCGCAATGCGGGCCCGAGCGTGATGCGCATGGGCGTGATATCTGCGCGATAGGCCAGCACTTCGACACCCGCGGCGCGGGCCGCCAGCATCGCCCGTGCATAGGCGGGGTCGATATCGCTGGCCACAGTCACCCGATCGCAATCGCTGCGCTGGACGAGGTAGAGCAGGACAGCGCGTTCGCCGTTTTTCGCGATTTCCGTCAATTCCGCCAAGTGCCGCGCGCCCCGCGCTGTGACCGTGTCGAGAAATTCCGCCAGACCCGCCGCACGGCTGAGCGTGACGGATTTCACCTCGACATAGCATTCCGGCAGGCCGCCGCCGCCCAGCAGGAAGTCGATGCGGCTGCCGGTGCCATAACGTTGCTCGGGCCGGATGGTGTCATAGCCTGTCAGGGCGGGAATGTCGCCCGCCTCCAGCGCCTCTTGAACAACGCGGTTTGCCGCGCCGGTATCGACGCAGGCCATGTGCCCGCCCGGCAGTTCCACCAGCTTCCACGCATAGCGCAGCTTGCGCTTCGGGTCGTCATTCGGCTGGGCCCAGATGATTGTGCCCACCTCGGCCAGGCCCGTCATCTTGCCGGGATTGGCGCAGTGGGCCGTGACCTCGCGGCCGTCTTGCAGCACGATATCAGCCAGAAAGCGTTTGTAGCGGCGCAGTAGCGTGGCGCGCAAAAGGGGGGTTTGAAACCGCATGGGTGCGGGCCTATACCAAGACATATAGTGCGATCAAGCGCGCCGCATCACCATGCCGCCCGCGCCGCGCGCCCAGATTTTCCGCCCGCTCAAGGAGTGCCCATGCCCAACCCCACCGCCGCGATGCTGGTCATCGGAGACGAAATCCTGTCCGGGCGCACCCATGACAGCAACACGCATCATCTGGCTGGCGTGCTGACCGAGGCGGGGATCGACCTGCGCGAGGCGCGCGTGGTCAGCGATGATGCGGATGACATCATCGCCGCCGTCAAGGCGCTGAGCGCACGGTACGATCATGTATTCACCTCCGGCGGAATCGGACCGACGCATGACGACATCACCGCCGATGCGGTGGCCGCCGCGATGGGCGCGCCCATCGGCGTGCGCGAGGACGCGCGCGCCATTCTGGCCGCGCATTACGAGAAATCGGGGGTTGAGCTGAACGCGGCGCGCCTGCGCATGGCCCGCATTCCTGAAGGCGCACGGCTCATCGACAATCCGGTCAGCGCCGCGCCGGGGTTCATCATCGACAATGTGCATGTGATGGCCGGGGTGCCCGCCATTTTCAAAGCGATGGTGGCGTCCGTGGTGCCCGGCCTGACGGGCGGCGCGCCGCTTTTGTCGCGCAATATCGACGTCTATCGCGGCGAGGGTGACATTGCCGCGCCCCTATCGGATCTGGCGGCGCGCTATCCCATGCTCAGTTTCGGCTCCTACCCGTTTCAGCGAGGCGGGGCCTATTGCACGAATGTGGTGACACGCGGACAAGATGCCGCGGCGCTGGATGCGGCGCTGGCCGAAATGCAGGAAATTTTCGGGTGAGCACGCCTCTGCCCGATGCAGCGCAACTGACCCGCGTGATCGAGGCAACGTGGCCGCCTGCCGCAGCTTGGCAGGCGGGTCCCTGGCTATTGCGGGACGGGCAGGGCGGGGGCAAGCGCGTCTCGGCAGCAACCGCGCAGGGCGAGATTGCCGCAGCAGGGTTTGCACAGGATCTGGCCTTCGCCGAGGCCGAGATGCGCCGTGCGGGCCAAACGCCCCTTTTTATGTTGCGCCAAGGCGAGGAGGCGCTGGACGCGCTACTGGCCGGGGCGGGCTATGATCTGGTGGATCCGGTCAATATGCATGTCAGTCCGCTCGCCAATCTGGACCTTGCGCCGCCCGAACGCCTGGCCAGTTTCAATCTTTGGGAACCTCTGGCCATCCAGGCCGAGATCTGGGCCGCTGGCGGGATCGGCCCGTTGCGGCTGGCGGTCATGCACAGGGTGGCGGGCCCCAAGACGGCGCTGCTGGGACGTTTGGAGGGCCGCGCGGTGGGCGCCGGGTTCGTGGCAATCCATGAGGGGATTGCGATGGTTCACGCGCTCGAAGTGCTTGGCCCCATGCGACGGCGCGGCGCCGGACGCGCGCTGATGGCCGAGGCTGCGCATTGGGCGCGGGGGCAGGGCGCGCAGCACCTTGCCATCATCTGTACCGCGGCCAATGCTGCGGCGAATGCGCTCTATGCCAAGTTGGGGATGGAGTTGGTCGGACGCTACCACTACCGCCAGCATCCGGGCGGTGCGCTATGATCCGGCGCAAGGCCATGACCGGGAGTCTCTGCACAGCGACGCTGGGCCTTCTCGCGCTTTTGCTGCCAATTGACGCCGCGCAGGCGCAGACGCTGAGCTTGCCCGCGAATGCCGAGATGACCCGCGAATTGCACGATGCCTCGGGCACCTACGCCGTGCCGATCGGCCCGTGGAGGGATGGAGAGGTCGATACTTTCGCGGCCGAGGGCACGGTTACCCGGCAGGCATGGCGCGTCGCGGGCTCTTCGCTGACGACGCTACAAGTGATCAACCAATTCGCTGACCAGCTGTCATCTGAAGGGTTCGAAACCCTCTACCGCTGTGAAGATGCGGCGTGCGGGGGGTTCGATTTCCGGTTCGCGTTGCCGGTGCTGCCGCCCCCTGAGATGTTTGTCGATCTCTTTGACTACCGGTTTATTGCCGCCCGGCAGGGGCAGGGCGCGCAGGCGCGGTACGTGACGCTGCTTGTCAGCCGCTCGGGCGCGGCAACCTATGTGCAGATCACCTATGTCACGCCGGGTGGGGACGCGGCGGCGCCTGCGGGGGGCGCGACATCGACGGAAAACGCCGATGACGGTGCGCTGGTCGCGGCGTTGCGTACACAGGGGCATGTGGTGCTGGAGGATCTCGATTTCGGCACCGGCGCTGCGGCGCTGGGCGAGGGGCCCTTTGCCTCGCTTGCCGCGTTGGCGGATTTCCTGGACGAAAACCCGGCACGGCGCATCGCGCTGGTCGGCCATACCGATACGGTGGGCGGGTACCAAAGCAATCTGGCGCTTTCGCGGCAACGGGCCGAGGCGGTGATGCGGCGTCTGGTTGCGCAGCACGGTGTCGCCGCCGACCGGCTGGAAGCCGAAGGGATCGCCTATCTGGCACCCGTCGCACCCAACGATACGGCACCGGGCCGCGAGGCCAACCGGCGGGTCGAGGCGGTGCTGTTGGCGCACGAATAGGCGTCAGTGCCGCTCGTGGCGGACGGCCCCGAGCCATGATGGCGCGCGTCGCCCGCCGCCCTCTGGTCCTTTTGCGGCAATCGTCTTAAGTAAGGCCGCAAATGGCAAGACATATGAGGCAGACATGCTGACCAAGCACACCGGACGCACCACCCGCGACGGCATCCGCATCCATGAGGCGGCGGATTTCGCAGGCATGCGCAAGGCGGGCGCGCTGGCCGCGCGGATCCTCGACGATATCGCGCCGCATGTGACGCCGGGTCAGACGACCGGCGCGCTGGATGCAATGATCGAGGCGATGGTCAATGAGGCGGGCGCCGCCTCGGCTACCATTGGCTACAAGGGGTACCGACATGCCAGCTGCATCAGCGTCAATCACGTCGTTTGCCATGGGATTCCGGGCGCACCCATTCCCAAGCTGAACACCGTGAGCCGCGACCTCGAGAAGCGGCGCAAGGATGACGCGCTGAAGGATGGCGATATCCTGAATATCGACGTGACGGTCATCGTCGACGGCTGGTTTGGCGACACCAGCCGGATGTATGTGGCGGGCGCCGTCAAACCGCGTGCCGAACGGCTGATCCAGATCACGCATGACGCGCTGATGAAGGGCATCGAGGCGGTGCGGCCGGGCAATACCTTCGGCGATATCGGCCACGCCATTCAGGCGTACGCCGAGGCGCACCGGGTGTCAGTGGTGCGTGATTTTTGCGGTCATGGCCTCGGGCGTGTCTTTCACGCGCCGCCCAACGTGGTGCATTTCGGAACGCCCGGATCGGGCCCGACGCTGGAAGAGGGCATGTTCTTTACCATCGAGCCGATGCTGAACCTTGGCAGCTACCAGACTGAGCTTTTGTCTGATGACTGGACCGCTGTGACGCGCGACAAGTCACTTTCGGCGCAATTCGAGCATTCGGTGGGCGTGACGGCGGACGGGGCCGAGATTTTCACTCTCTCGCCCGGCGGGTTGTTCCATCCGACGAAGCCCTGAGAAACGCGATTGCGCGCCGCTGAGGCGGCGCGCGGCGGCAAGGTTTTTTCAAGGAAAAACCTTAAGAAGATTGAGTATTTTTACCAAGATGAAATTGGACGCGTGTGCGTCTCAGGACAGGCGTGCCGTGATGGCCCGGCCTGCGGCGACGCCCGAGGCCCAAGCCCATTGGAAATTGTACCCGCCAAGCCAGCCGGTGACATCGATCGCCTCGCCGATGACATAAAGTCCCGGCACATCGCGCGCCTCGAGCGTTTTCGAGGTGATGCCGTCCGTGTCGATGCCGCCCAGCGTCACCTCGGCGGTGCGGTATCCCTCGGTGCCGCCCGGCGTCATCTGCCAGTTGCGCAGGCTGTCCACCAAGTGACTGAGCGCCGTATCGCTTTGATCAGCGAGGTTGCCTGCGAGCGGCAGTCCTGTCTGCTGCGGCAGCGCCGCGACGAGGCGAGCGGGAAAGTGGCGCGCCAGTTCGGTTGTCAGCTTGTGACGGCCCGAGGTGGCGCGCTGTTCGCGCAAGGTCTCGAACAAGCTGCCCTCGGGGTCCAGATCCACGGTAATCGGGTGCCCCTCGCTCCAATAGGAGGAGACTTGCAGCATGGCCGGGCCAGAGAGGCCGCGATGGGTGAAGAGCATTGCCTCGTCGAAACTGGCGCCGCCGGCGGTGGCGCGGCAGGGCAGCGCGGTGCCCGACAGTTCGGCGAAGCGCCCCTCGGGGAAGGTGAAGGGCACAAGGCCCGCGCGGGTGGTCGTGACGGCCAGTCCGAATTGGCGCGCGATGTCATAGGCAAGACCGGTCGCGCCCATCTTGGGGATGGATTTGCCGCCCGTGGCCAACACCAGGTTTCGGGCGCGAACCTCATGCGTCTTGCCGTCGCGCGTCACGGAGGCGCGAAAGGCGCTGCCGTCATGGCTGATCTCGCTCAGTTGGGTCTGCAGCCACAGATCGGCGCCCGCGCGCGTCATTTCGGCGCGGAGCATGGCGACGATATCCTTGGCGGTCACGTCGCAAAAGAGCTGGCCCAGCGTCTTTTCGTGCCATTTGATGCCATGCGCCTCGACAAGCGCAACGAACTCCCAGGGCGAATAGCGGCCGAGGGCGGATTTGCAGAAATGCGGATTGGCCGAGAGGAAATTCTCGGGCTCGGTGTGGATATTGGTGAAGTTGCAACGCCCCCCACCGGAAATGCGAACCTTTTCGCCCGGCGCGCGTGCGTGGTCGATCACCAGGGTGGACCCGGTGCAATGCGCTGCGCACATCATGCCGGCGGCCCCGGCGCCAAGGATCAGCGTATCGACTTGCATGGGCCACGCCCTGCCCGAAGGGCCGGGCGCGGTCAAGATGGCGAAGGCCCGCGTGGCTGCGACCTGAAGTCCCGGAAGCTGGGCGGTGACCGCCGCAGAAATAGGCGGCTGGCCGGCGCCCGCCATGCCAAACGAGGCTTTCCAGAACGCGCCATTGCTGCTACTGTGTTACCATAGATCCCGCAAAGGGACGATGAACGAGGCAGGAGCGGCGGCTCAAATGACAGAAATGGTCTATGGATCGGCGCCCGTCGGGGATGTCGAGCCAGTCCTTCCCAAGTGGTGGCGTACCATCGACAAGTGGTCGATGTCCTGCGTGCTGATGCTGTTCTGCATCGGCCTGCTTCTTGGTTTTGCGGCCTCGCCGCCCCTCGCCGAGAAGAACGGCTTTGCCCCCTTTCACTACGTGCAGCGACAGATGTTCTTTGGCGGACTTGCCATGGTGGCGATGCTGCTGACCTCGATGATGTCGCCCAATCTGGTGCGGCGCCTTGCCGTGATCGGCTTTCTCGCCGCACTGGCGGCGCTGATGATGCTGCCGATTTTCGGCACGGATTTCGGCAAGGGCGCGGTGCGCTGGTACTCGCTGGGGTTTGCGTCGATCCAGCCGTCGGAATTTCTCAAGCCCGGTTTCGTCGTGGCAGCTGCCTGGATGATGGCCGCCAGCCGCGAGATCGGCGGCCCGCCGGGCCTCAGCTGGTCGTTCATTCTGACTATCCTCATCGTCGCCTTCCTGGCGCTACAGCCTGACTTTGGCCAAGCGTCATTGGTGTTGTTCGCCTGGGGCGTGATGTATTTCGTGGCGGGCGCACCCATCCTTTTGTTGGCGCTGATGGCGGGCGCCGTCGTTATGGTCGGCACGCTGGCCTATTCCAATTCCGAACATTTCGCGCGCCGCATCGACGGCTTCCTGTCGCCCGATGTGGACCCGACGACGCAGCTGGGCTTTGCCACCAATGCCATCCAGGAGGGCGGTTTCTTTGGTGTCGGCGTGGGCGAGGGGACCGTGAAATGGTCGCTGCCCGATGCGCATACCGACTTCATCATCGCCGTCGCGGCCGAGGAATACGGCCTGGTTCTGGTCCTGTGCATCATCGCGCTTTACGGCACTGTTGTCGTCCGCTCGCTGATGCGGCTGATGCGCGAGCGCGATCCGTTCATCCGCCTTGCGGGCACCGGCCTTGCCTGCATCTTCGGCGTCCAGGCCATGATCAACATGGGCGTTGCGGTGCGCCTGCTCCCGGCCAAGGGCATGACGCTGCCTTTCGTCAGCTACGGCGGCTCGTCCCTCATCGCGGGCGGTATCGCGGTAGGTATGCTCTTTGCCTTTACCCGCTCACGGCCCCAGGGCGAAATCGGGGATATCCTGCGAGGACGTGCGCGATGAGCGCGCGCCAGCCCCTGATCGTGATGGCCGCCGGGGGCACCGGCGGCCATATGTTTCCAGCGCAATCGTTGGCCGAGCATATGCTGCGCGAGGGTTGGCGCGTCAGGCTGAGCACCGACGCAAGGGGCGCCCGCTATACGGGCGGCTTTCCGCATTCAACGGAAGTGCGCCAGATCACAAGCGCGACCACCGCGCGTGGCGGCATTGCAGCCAAGGTGATGGCGCCTTTTCGTATCTTCGGCGGCGTTTTGGGCGCGACCTGGAGCATGTTCCGCGAGCGGCCCGATGTGGTAATCGGCTTCGGCGGCTATCCTACCATTCCGGCGCTGGCCGCCGCGTGGATCCTACGCATTCCGCGTGTTATTCATGAGCAGAACGGTGTGCTGGGTCGCGTCAATCGGAGCTTCGCCAGCCGCGTCGACGCGGTCGCTTGCGGCACTTGGCCCACCGATCTGCCGGCCGGGATCGAGGGCCATCACGTCGGAAATCCGGTGCGCGCGGCCGTGGCCGAGCGTGCGGGCGCGGGTTATATTCCGCCGGGCAATTACCCCATGTCGATCCTCGTCATCGGCGGCAGTCAGGGCGCGCGCATTCTGTCGGACGTGGTCCCGCCCGCTATTGCCAGCTTGCCAATGGATATCCTGCGTAACATTCGCGTGTCCCATCAGGCGCGCGGCGAGGATCTGGAGCGCGTTGCGCTTTATTATGCCGAGAATGGCATCGACGCCGATGTGCAGGAGTTTTTCCGCGACGTGCCGCGCCGCATGAGCGAGGCGCAGCTGATCATCAGCCGCGCGGGCGCTTCCAGCATTGCGGATATCGCCGTGATCGGGCGGCCGTCGATCCTGATCCCCTATGCCGCGGCCACCGCCGACCATCAGACCGCCAACGCGCAGGCGCTGAAAAATGCGGGCGCCGCCATCATCGTGCCCGAAAGCAGGCTTGACCATTCTGCGCTGGCACAGCAAATCGAGACCGTCATGACGCACCCCGAAGGCGCAAGCCAGATGTCGCGCGCGGCGCTCAGCTGCGCCATGCCGGACGCCACGCTCCACCTGGCGGAGCTGGTCCAGACCATCGCACAGAAAGGCCAAGGCTAGATGAACGCAGCCACGAAACTCCCCGGCGATGTCGGCCCCATCCATTTCGTCGGCATTGGCGGCATCGGCATGTCCGGCATCGCCGAGGTTTTGCTGAATCACGGCTACGTGGTTCAGGGCAGCGATCTGAAGCGCAGTCCGCTGACCGACCGGCTGGAGGCCAATGGCGCGCTCATTTTCGAGGGCCAGCGGGCCGAGAACCTCGCGGATGCGCAGGTGGTCGTCATCTCCTCTGCGATCAAGCCCGGCAACCCCGAGCTGGACGAGGCGCGCCGCCGCGGCCTGCCCGTGGTGCGCCGTGCCGAGATGCTGGCCGAGCTGATGCGCCTCAAGTCCAACATCGCGGTGGGCGGCACCCACGGCAAAACAACGACGACCACGATGGTCGCGGCCCTGCTGGACCATGGCCAGTTCGATCCGACGGTCGTCAATGGCGGCATCATCCACGCCTATGGCAGCAACGCGCGTGTCGGCGGCGGCGAATGGATGGTGGTCGAGGCCGACGAGAGCGACGGCACCTTCAACCGTCTGCCCGCCACCATTGCCATTGTGACCAATATCGACCCCGAGCATATGGATCACTGGGGCACCGAAGAGGCGCTGCACAAGGGCTTTGAGGATTTCGTCAGCAATATCCCCTTCTATGGTCTCGCCGTGTGCTGCACCGACGATGTCGATGTGCAGACGCTGGTGGGCAAGATTACGGATCGCCGCGTCGTCACCTATGGCTTCAACGCGCAGGCGGATGTGCGTGCAGTCAATCTGCGCTATGCCAAGGGCGCTGCGCATTTCGATATCGCGCTGCAGGCCGAAGGCAAGATGATCAAGGATTGCACCCTGCCCATGCCGGGCGATCACAACGTGTCGAACGCGCTGAGCGCCGTGGCCGTCGCGCGCCATCTGGGCATGAAGACCGCCGAAATCCGCGATGCGCTGGCCAGTTTCGGCGGCGTCAACCGCCGCTTTACCCGCGTGGGCGAGGTGGACGGCGTGACCATCATCGATGATTACGGCCACCATCCCACCGAGATTTCCGCCGTGCTGAAGGCCGCGCGCCACGCCACCGAAGGCCGCGTCATCGCCGTGCATCAGCCGCACCGCTACACGCGCCTGCATCATCATTTCGAGGAATTCTGCGCCTGTTTCAACGAGGCGGATGTCGTCGCCATCGCGCCGGTTTATGCCGCGGGCGAGGAGCCGATCAAGGGCGCCAGCCGCGATGACCTGGTCGCAGGCCTGATCGACCGGGGCCACCGCGATGCCCATGCCATCGAGGGCGAGGAGGATCTGGCCAAGCTGGTGCGCCGCCACGCCCGCCCCGGCGATCTGGTGGTCTGCCTCGGTGCCGGCACGATCAGCGGCTGGGCCAATCGCCTGCCGGACGCCCTGAAAATCTCGGAATTGCAGGAGGGATAGCCCATGCCCACATCGCTCATTCTTGCCTGCCTCTGGGCCATCGGCGCCAATCTTCTGGCCATGACCCCCAGCCGGGACAAGCATTGGCGCGCCGCCTTCTGCCTGATTGCGGTGGGAATTCCCATCGTGGGGTATGTGACCTACCAGACGGGACCGCTCATGGGCTTTTTGTGCCTTCTGGGCGCCATGTCGATGCTGCGCTGGCCGGTCGTGTATCTGGTACGCTGGCTGCGCGGAGCGCCGGTGCCGCCACGGGCGCCCCGTGTTCCCGAAGCAAGCTCGGATTTGACGCCCGAGATGGCCGAGAAGTAATGCCTGCCTGTGATTTGATATGCGGACACAGCTTGTGACCGGCCTTCCGCCTCTTCTGCTTCTCTTCATGATCGCGGCCTTTTGCGTCGGGGCAGGGGTTTTCTACCGTGTTGGTATGCGCCGCCGCAGCCATGTGGCGATGATCAGCTGGGGTGTTGCGGGCGCGCTGGTCATGGCGATCGGCTGGGGCGCCTATGCGGTTCAGGCGCCGCCGGTTGCCGCGATCTTTACCGGGCTCATCCTGCCCATCTGGCTCTTCGGCGGCCTGCTTGGCATGATCGTGGGGCTTGCCCGGCAGGCGCTGCGCAAATGAGCGCGCCCATGCCAACCCCGCGCGGGCGTCTGACGCCGCAGCGCCCGCTTGCGGACCTTACTTGGCTCCGCGTGGGCGGGCCCGCCGATTGGCTTTTCCAGCCCGCGGATGAGGCCGATCTGGCAGACTTTCTGCGCGATCTGGACCCGGACGTGCCGGTGTTTCCCATGGGTGTCGGCAGCAACCTGATCGTGCGCGATGGCGGCCTGCGGGCTGTGGTGATCCGGCTGGGGCGGGGCTTCAACGGTATCGAGGTAAGCGGTGATAACGTCATCGCAGGGGCCGCCGCGCTGGATGCGCATGTGGCGCGGCGCGCGGCGGAGGCGGGGATCGACCTGACCTTCCTACGCACCATTCCCGGTGCCATAGGCGGCGCGCTGCGCATGAATGCGGGCTGCTACGGCACCTATACGGCGGATGCCTTCGTCAGCGCCCGCGCCATCACGCGGGCGGGCCAGATTGTCACGCTGAGCGCGGAGGATCTGAATTTTCGCTATCGCCAGACCGATCTGCCCGAAGGCTGGGTGCTGATCTCGGGCACCTTCACGGGGCCGAAGGGCGAGCCGGACAGGCTTGCTGCGAAGATGCAAGAGCAGCTGAAGAAGCGGGACGAGACGCAGCCGACCAAGGACCGCACCGCGGGCAGCACCTTTCGCAACCCTGCCGGGCACAGCAGCACAGGCCGGGCGGATGACGTGCATGACCTCAAGGCGTGGAAGGTGATCGACGATGCGGGCATGCGCGGCGCGCGGCGTGGCGGCGCGCAGATGAGCCCGATGCATTCCAATTTCCTCGTCAATACCGGCGGCGCCACCGCCGCCGACCTCGAAGGTCTGGGCGAAGATGTCAGAAAAAAGGTTTTTCAAACCAGCGCAATAGAGTTAGAGTGGGAAATCATGAGGGTCGGCATACCGGCCCCGGCAGGACAGGCCCCTGCCGAAGATCGTGAAAAAGACCAGTAAAACAGAACCATATAAGGTTCGTTATAATAATCGGGGCCGCAAACGGCCCGGGACATTGAGGCAGATCGGTGGTGCGTTCGAGCAGAACAAACCCCAAAGTCGCGGTAATCATGGGCGGCATGTCGGCAGAGCGCGACGTGTCCCTGTCAAGCGGGCGTGAATGCGCCGCCGCGCTGAGGGATGAAGGCTACAACGTAGTCGAAGTGGACGCTGGCGCGGACCTGGCGCAAAAGCTGTCCGACATCGCCCCCGACATCGTCTTTAACGCACTTCATGGCCGCTGGGGCGAGGATGGCTGCGTTCAGGGCCTTCTGGAATGGCTGCGCATTCCCTACACCCATTCGGGCGTTCTTAGCTCGGCCTTGGCGATGGACAAGGAGGCGACCAAGTCCGCCTACCGCGCCGCTGGCCTTCCGGTTGTGCCCAGCATCATTGCGGATCGTGACGACGTGCGCCGCGCGCATCCCATGCAGCCGCCCTATGTGGTCAAGCCCTACAACGAAGGCTCCAGCGTCGGTATCTATATCGTGCGCGAGGACGCCAATGGTCCCGCGCAGCTGAGCGATGACATGCCCGAGCGCGTGATGGTCGAAGCCTATGCGCCGGGCCGCGAGCTGACCACCACAGTCATCGGGGGCAAGCCGCTGACTGTGACGGATATCATCACCGATGGCTGGTATGACTACGCGGCGAAATACGAACTTGGCGGATCGCGCCATGTCGTGCCCGCCGAGATCCCCCAAGAGATTTTCGACCTCTGCATGTCCTACGCCGTCAGGGCGCATGAGATCTTGGGGTGCCGCGGTGTCAGCCGCACCGATTTCCGCTGGGACGAGGCGCAGGGCGCCGAAGGCCTGATCCTTCTTGAGACGAATACGCAGCCCGGCATGACGCCCACGTCGCTCAGCCCTGAACAGGCGCAGGCGACAGGCATGACATTCGGCGCGCTCTGCAGTTGGATGGTGGAGGATGCGTCATGCGATCGTTGATCAAGCGCGGCACCTCCAGTCGTCAAACCGGGGCCAAGTCCGATCCGGCCCCGTCGCGCTGGGCGTATCGGATGCAGCGCGTGCTGCTGACGCCGATGTATCGCCGCCTCTTGCGGTTTGGCATTCCCTTTTGCCTCAGCTTCGGCATCGGCACCTGGTATCTGTCCGATCCCGCCGTTCAGCAGCGCCTGCAACTGGCCATCGCCGACATCCGCCACCAAATCCAGACGCGCCCCGAATTCATGGTCAAGCTCATGTCCGTCGAGGGCGCCAGCGACCGCGTCGCCGAAGAGGTGCGCGACAGTTTCGCGTACACGCTGCCTGCCAGCTCGTTTGACATGGATCTCGATGCGGTGCGTGTCGCGGTCGAAGATATTCCAGCCGTCGCCGCAGCCGCCGTGCGCGTGCGCCAAGGCGGCGTTCTGGAGATCCGCATCAGCGAGCGTGAGCCTGCTGCGCTGATCCGCGTGCCCGGCGGCCTGATCGTGATGGATGCCGAAGGCGTGGCGCTTGACGCCGCCGCGCATCGCGGCGAGCGGCCGGATCTGCCGGTGCTGACTGGCGCCGGGGCTGACGAGGCCATCCCCGAGGCTCTGGCGATCCGCGCCGCTGCCGCGCCCCTTGCGGGCCGTCTGCGCGGCCTCGTGCGGATGGGCGAGCGGCGCTGGGACGTGGTGCTGGACCGCGATCAGCGCATCATGCTGCCCGAGGATGATCCGGTGCGCGCGCTGGAGCGCGTGATCGTGCTGAGCGAAGCGCAGGACATGCTGGAGCGCGACATCGCGGCAGTGGACATGCGGCTGTCGGACCGACCGACGCTGCGGATGAAGGAACAGGCCACATCCGAATGGTGGCGGGTACGCAATGAACAGGCAGGGACAAGCGCAGAATGATCGAACTATATGAATCCCAGCGTGCAATGCGGAACATGCGGCGCGCCGCCATGCAGCGGGGTGTGGTCGCTGTTCTCGATGTGGGCACGTCCAAGATCGCCTGCCTTGTTCTGCGTTTCGACGGCACCACACCGCGCCGCGACGACGGCATCGGCGCCATGGCAGGTCAGGCGGGATTCCGGGTGATCGGCGCCGCCACGACCCGCTCGCGCGGCGTGCGCTTTGGCGAGATCGACGCCATGGCCGAGACCGAGCGCGCGATCCGCACCTCGGTTCAGGCGGCGCAGAAGATGGCGAACATGCGCGTCGATCACGTCATCGCGTGCTTTTCGGGTGCGTCCCCGCGCAGCTATGGCCTTGCCGGTCAGGTCGAGCTGGAAAGCCATATGGTAACCGAGCAGGACGTGAGCCGCGTCCTCAGCTCCTGCGACGTGCCCGATTTCGGCGATGGCCGCGAGGTGCTGCACGCGCAGCCCGTCAATTTCGCGCTCGATCACCGCTCGGGGCTTATCGATCCGCGCGGACAGATGGGCAATGTGCTGAGCACCGACATGCACATGCTGACCGTAGACGCCGCCGCGATCCAGAACCTCGCCCATTGCGTCAAGCGCTGCGATCTGGAACTGGCCGGCGTGGCGAACTCTTCTTACGTCTCGGGCATTTCCAGCCTCGTCGAGGACGAGCAGGAGTTGGGCGCCGCCTGCATTGACCTCGGTGGGGGCAGCGCCGGCATCTCGATCTTCATCAAGAAGCACATGATCTATTGCGACAGTGTCCGCATGGGCGGCGAGCATGTGACATCCGATATTTCCATGGGCCTTTCGGTGCCCACCGCCACGGCGGAACGGATCAAGACATTCTACGGCGGCGTTGTCGCCACCGGCATGGACGACCGCGAGATGATCGAGATCCACGGTGATACCGGCGATTGGGATCACGACCGCCGCAGCGTCAGCCGGGCGGAACTCATCGGCATCATGCGCCCGCGGGTCGAGGAAATCCTGGAAGAAGTGCGCGCGCGCCTCGATGCCGCCGGCTTCGACTGCCTGCCCAGCCAGCAGATCGTGCTGACGGGCGGCGGCAGCCAGATCCCCGGCCTCGATGGCCTCGCCTCCCGCATCCTCGGGCAGCAGGTGCGCCTCGGGCGGCCCCTGCGCGTGCACGGCTTGCCGCAGGCGGCGACGGGCGCGGGATTTGCCAGCGCGGTTGGCATGTGCCTGTTCGCGGCGAACCCGCAGGACGAGTGGTGGGACTTCGAATTGCCGGTCGATCGCTATCCGCAGCGCTCGCTCAAGCGGGCGGTTAAATGGTTCAAGGACAACTGGTGACCGCAATATCGGGTGTGATCGGCGAAATCCCGCGAAAAGACGTGAAAAAATGACTATATTTGGTGGTTAACAGGCTTTTTTTAGGTGACGATCCGGGCGTATCTCGGTAATAATGCGAAATAAGGCAGAAAAAAGGCCCGCGAATGTGGGCGCAAGCGCAAGCTAAAACACAGCTTAAAACACAGGCGGACAGAGCAATGACATTGAACCTCACCATGCCCGGACGCGAAGACCTCAAGCCCCGGATCACCGTTTTCGGTGTTGGCGGCGCAGGCGGTAACGCGGTCAACAACATGATCGAAAAAGAGCTGGATGGGGTCGATTTCGTCGTTGCGAACACGGACGCCCAGGCGCTGCAGCAGTCGAACGCCGAAAATCGCGTTCAACTGGGCGTGAAGGTTACCGAAGGTCTTGGCGCGGGCGCCCGTGCCTCGGTTGGCGCAGCCGCCGCCGAGGAGAGCATCGAGCAGATCGTCGATCACCTGGCGGGCGCGCATATGTGCTTCATCACCGCCGGCATGGGCGGCGGCACCGGGACCGGCGCCGCGCCGATCATCGCACAGGCTGCGCGCGAGCTGGGCGTTCTGACCGTCGGTGTCGTGACCAAGCCCTTCCAGTTCGAGGGCGCCAAGCGGATGAAGCAGGCCGAGGACGGCGTCGATGCGCTGCAGAAGGTCGTCGACACGCTGATCATCATTCCGAACCAGAACCTTTTCCGTCTGGCCAATGAGAAGACGACCTTCACCGAGGCGTTCTCGATGGCCGATGATGTGCTCTACCAGGGCGTCAAGGGCGTGACCGATCTGATGGTCCGCCCCGGCCTGATCAACCTCGACTTTGCCGATGTGCGCGCCGTGATGGACGAGATGGGCAAGGCGATGATGGGTACGGGCGAGGCCGAGGGCGAGGATCGCGCGATCCAGGCCGCCGAGAAGGCCATCGCGAACCCGCTGCTGGACGAGATCAGCCTCAAGGGCGCCAAGGGTGTTCTCATCAACATCACCGGCGGTCACGATCTGACCCTCTTCGAACTGGACGAAGCGGCCAACCGTATCCGCGAGGAAGTGGACGCCGAGGCAAACATCATCGTTGGCTCCACGATGGATCCGTCGATGGAAGGCATGATGCGCGTCAGCGTTGTCGCCACCGGCATCGATGCGGCGCCTGCCATTTCTGATGTGCCCGTGCCGCGCCGCTCGCTGGCCGAGCCGCTGCGCCAGACATCGAGCGTCGAGGAGAGCCGCGAGGAAGCCGCGGCCAAGCCCGCCCCGGCTCCTGCTCCGCAGCCCGAGCCCGTCGCGGCCCGCCGCGAAGAGCCGCAGCCCGAGCCGTCGCTCTTCAGCCAGGTCGAGGCCGAGCGCGCCGCTGCCGAGGACCAAATGGAGGATATCTTCGAGCCCCGCGAAGAGCGCGCGCCCGCGCCGCGCCCCGCCGCGCGCGCCGATGACGATCTGCCGCCCCCCGCCTATGCGCCCCGCGCGATGGACGAGGAAGAGGACGATCTGGACGCCTATGTCGCCCCGCGCGCCCCGGCCCCCGGCACGCCGTCGCCCGAGGCGCTGGCCCGTCTGCATCACGCTGTCGGCAATGCTGCATCGCGCCGCCCTGAGGGGGCGCAAACGGCGCAGCAGCGTGCTGCGACCCAGCAGCAACAGCCCCGCGAGCAGCAGCCCCAGCCGCAGTCGGAACGTCCGCGCTTTGGCATCAACTCCTTGCTGAACCGGATGACCGGTCATGGCCAGGAAGGCGAGGCGTCGCGTCAGCCCCGTCAACAGCCCAGCGTGCAGGCGCAGGCTCCGGCCCAGCAGCGTGCGGCCGAGCCCGAGGACGAGCGGGACGAACAGATCGAGATCCCCGCGTTCCTGCGCCGCCAGGCGAATTGATCCAAGGCCTTACAAGCTTGTTGAAAAACCTTTGAAAAGACCGCCTCCGGGCGGTCTTTTTTCGTGATGAGCGGGGTTAATCCGCGTATTCAAGCCATTGAAAAGGCGCGTATATACACCTTTAGGCGAATTGCCGCCCATAGCCTGCACCGGCATGTTTCAATCGGTTGCAAAGATTGAGTTGAGCCAAGGGAACGAGGGGCCTAAACCCTCGTTAACACATCGCCAGCCCGTTTTGAGGCTTGCGGGAACCAGAGGTCTCGAGTGCAGAATACCGTATCACATCCCATCACCTTCGACGGTGTCGGCCTGCATTCAGGTCGCCCGGCCCGTCTGGTGATCCGCCCCGCCGCGGTGGATAGCGGTATCGTCTTTCGGCGCATCGACGCAGCGGCGGGCGATGGTGGCGCATCCTGCGACATTCCCGCACATTGGAACCT
Organism: Roseovarius nanhaiticus; assembly: GCF_900156535.1. NCBI lineage: Bacteria > Pseudomonadati > Pseudomonadota > Alphaproteobacteria > Rhodobacterales > Roseobacteraceae > Roseovarius > Roseovarius nanhaiticus. The sequence continues at coordinate 75,740 of NZ_FTNV01000003.1, forward strand.
CGTACATCAATCTCCGCTCTGCACACGGCTTGAGAACACCGATGGCGTTCAGCTCTCGACGGTCGAGCATGTGATGGCGGCGCTGATGGGCTGCGGCATTCACAACGCTGTCGTCACCGTTGACGGCCCCGAAGTGCCTATCCTCGACGGTAGCGCGGTCGTCTTTGTGCGTGGCATCTTGGAGGCTGGTATCCGCCGTCAGGCAGCGCCCGTGCGGGCGCTCCGCGTGCTCCGCGACGTCACGGTGCAGCGCGGCGATGCGTGGGCGCGTCTCAGCCCCAGCGACACACTGACCATCGAATTCGACATCGCCTTTGCCGATGCCGCGATCGGGACGCAGACCAAGCGTCTCAACATGGCCAATGGCAGCTTCGTGCGCGAGCTTAGCAGCAGCCGCACCTTCTGCCGCAAGGCCGATGTGGATCTGATGCGCGCCAATGGCCTCGCGCTTGGCGGCTCGCTTGAAAATGCTGTCGTCGTTGATGGCGCCCAAGTGCTTAGCCCCGGTGGTTTGCGCCACCGCGACGAGGCGGTGCGCCACAAGATGCTGGACGCTTTGGGCGATCTGGCTCTGGCGGGTGCACCCCTTCTGGCGCATTACCACGGTCACAAGGCGGGCCACGCCATGACGAACGACCTGCTGCGCGCGCTGTTCGATCAGCCGGGCGCGGTCGAGTGGGTGACCTGTGACGCATCCCTCGCCTCGAAGCTGCCGGGCGCGGGCGTGCATTGGGGCGAAGTGCCCCAGGTCGCCTGAGCGTCTTCCCTGCAGCCCATCCCAATTCCGACATCGGTCGCTGATCCTGCCCGGCATTCTTGCCGGATTCCGTGCTGGCACAGGGCCGGTGATTGGGCTACAAACCGTTCAGAGGCGAAGAAGGGCTAATCAGGCATGACGTTTGGCAGACAGGGCGCAGAACGGCGCGCAAGACTGACGGCAAAACAGGCGGCCAAGCAGATGGGGCATCGTGCATCCCGGACGGCTGTCATCCTTGCGCTGACGGCGGCCATTGCATCGTGCAGCGGCATCAATGGCCGGGTCGAGCGCGGCGATGTCGATTACGAGAATTTCACCGCGCAACAGATCTTCGAGCGGGGCGAGTTCGACCTTGCCTCTAACAAGCCCGCGCTGGCCGCGCAGAGCTTTGCCGAGATCGAGCGGCTGTATCCCTATTCGGACCTGACCAAGCGCGCCGTAATCATGCAGGCCTATGCCTATCACCGCGACGCCGATTACGAGGCCAGCCGCAGCGCCGCGCAACGCTATATCGATTTCTACCCGACCGATGAGGATGCGGCGTACGCGCAGTACCTCCTGGCGCTCAGCTATTATGACCAGATTGACGAGGTCGGCCGCGATCAAGGTCTGACATTTCAGGCCCTCCAGGCGTTGCGCCGCGTGATCGAGGTCTATCCCGAGAGCGAATACGCCCGCACCGCGATGCTGAAGTTCGATCTGGCTTTCGACCATCTGGCCGCCAAGGAAATGGAGGTCGGACGCTACTACCTGCGCCGCGATCACTTCACCTCGGCCATCAATCGCTTCCGCGTCGTGGTCGAGGATTTCCAGACCACCACGCACACGCCCGAGGCGCTGCATCGCCTGGTCGAGGCGTATCTGTCGCTCGGTCTCACGGACGAGGCGCAGACGGCTGGCGCGATCCTTGGCTACAACTTCCGCTCCACCAGTTGGTACGAAGACAGTTACGAGCTTCTGACGCGGCGCGGCCTCGCGCTCGAGGCGCGCGGCGATAGCTGGCTGGCGCAGATCTATCGCCAGATGATCAAGGGCCAGTGGCTGTAACTTTTCGCTGTAACTAGGGCGGCAGGCCATGGCCCGCCGACGGGTTTGGGGCAATGCTGCGCAGTCTGGACATTCGCGACATGCTGATCATCGACCGGCTGGAACTGGGGTTCCAGCCGGGTCTCAACGCGCTTACGGGTGAAACGGGGGCCGGCAAGTCGATCCTTCTGGATAGCCTCGGCTTCGTTCTGGGCTGGCGTGGCCGGGCCGAGCTGGTACGCAATGGCGCCGAGCAGGGCGAGGTGACCGCCGTCTTTGATTTGCCGGTGGGCCACGCCGCTCATGCGGTGCTGGAGGAGGCGGGCCTGCCCGCCGCGGACGAGCTGATCCTGCGCCGTATCAATACCGCAGACGGGCGCAAAACGGCGTGGGTCAACGACCGCCGCTGCTCGGGCGAAGTGCTGCGCAGCCTCAGCGAAACGCTAGTCGAGCTGCATGGCCAGCATGACGACCGCGGCCTTTTGAACCCGCGCGGCCACCGGATCCTGCTGGATGAGTATGGCCAGCTGTCGACCCTGAAGGCAGAGGTGCGCGCCGCATGGGTCGCGCGTCAGGCCGCCCAAAAGGCGCTGGAGCGCGCCGAGGTGGCGCTTGAGGCCGTGCGCAGCGAAGAGGAATATCTACGCCACGCCGTCGCCGAGATGCGCAGCTTGAACCCTGAGCCGGGCGAGGATGCCGCCCTCGACGCGCGCCGCCGCATGATGCAAGCCTCCGAGCGGGTGCGCAGCGATATCGCCAAGGCGGCCCAGGCGCTTGGGGGCGACGGAGCCGAAGGCGCGGCTGGCGACGCGCTGCGCTGGTTGGAGGATGCCAGCGCGCAGCTGGATGGCGAGCTGGAGGCGACCATTGCCGCGCTCGGCCGCGCCATGGTCGAGCTGGACGAGGCCGCGCGCGGCGTCGAGGATTGCCTCGAGGCGCTTGCCTTCAACCCTTCCGAGCTGGAGGAGACCGAAGAGCGTCTCTTCGCAATCCGCGCCCTGGCCCGCAAACATGACGTCGTGCCGGACGAGCTGGGCAGCTTCGCCGAGGGCCTGGAGGCGCGGCTGGCCGCGCTCGATGCCGGGGATGCAGAATTGGAGGGTCTGCGCGCTGAGCTGAAGCGCGCGGGCAAGCTCTATGACGATGCGGCCAGCGCCCTCAGCGCCGCGCGCGCCGAGGCGGCGGGCCGTCTCGATACCGCAGTTATGGGAGAGCTCGCGCCGCTCAAGATGGAGCGCGCGGTCTTCGAGACGCAGATGACCGAGATCCCGCCCGGCCCCGACGGGATCGACGAGGTCGCCTTTCGCGTCGCGACCAACCCGGGCGCGCCCTCCGGCCCCTTGGCCAAGATCGCCTCCGGCGGCGAGCTGAGCCGGTTCCTGTTGGCGTTGAAAGTCTGCCTTACGGGCAGTCAGCCCGGCCTCACCATGATCTTCGACGAGATCGACCGCGGCGTGGGCGGCGCCACCGCCGATGCTGTGGGCCGCCGCCTTGCGGATCTGGCCTCTGGCGGTCAGGTGCTGGTCGTCACGCACAGCCCACAGGTCGCGGCACTCGCCGCGCATCACTGGCGCGTGGAGAAGCGCGTCGAGGATGGCATGACGCTATCGACCGTCACTGGCCTTGGCCCTGATCAGCGGGTGGACGAGATCGCGCGCATGCTTTCGGGCGACACGATCACCCCCGCCGCCCGCGCCGCAGCCGAAGCGTTGATGGCGGGCTGAACCATTCGGACCGCCGTGCCGGTTGACGCCTCAGAAGCCTCCGGCGGGGATATTTTCAGCAAAAAGAAAGAGGCAGGCGCGCAATTCGGGCGCGCGCCCCTGTTTTATCTTGGCAAAAATACTCAAATTCCGGACTGGCAATCCGGCGCGCCGTGTCAGACGAGGCGCGAGGTTTCGACCGCGGCGCGCACGAAATCGCTGAAGAGGGGATGGGGCGCGAACGGCTTGGATTTCAGTTCGGGGTGGAATTGCACGCCAATGAACCATGGGTGATCGGCCCATTCGACAATCTCGGGCAGGCGGCCGTCGGGGGACATGCCCGAGAAATCGAGGCCGCATTCCTCCAGCTTTTCACGATACTTGGTGTCCACCTCATAGCGGTGGCGGTGGCGTTCCTCGATTGAAGTGCTGCCGTAGATCTCGGCGACGCGGCTGCCTTCCTTGAGGATGGCGTCATAGGCGCCGAGGCGCATCGTGCCGCCCTTGTCGTCGGTGACCTTGCGCTTCACTTTCTCGTTGCCCTGGACCCATTCCTTGAGGTGGTAGATCACCGGCTCGAAACGGCGCACATCCGCCTCATGGTCGAACTCCTCCGAGCCTGCGGTCTTGATCCCCGCGACGTTGCGCGCGGCCTCGATCACCGCCAGCTGCATGCCAAGGCAGATGCCCATATAGGGGATCTTGCGCTCGCGTGCGAATTGCGCCGCCTTGATCTTGCCTTCGGTGCCGCGCTCGCCGAAGCCGCCCGGCACGAGGATCGCGTGGAAGCCTTCGAGATGCTGGGCTGGATCTTCCAAATCGAAGACCTCGGCATCGACCCATTCGACGTTGACCTTGACCCGGTTGGCCATGCCGCCATGGGTCAGCGCCTCCTTGATGGATTTGTAGGCATCTTCGAGCTGTGTATATTTGCCGACGATGGCGATGCTGACGGCGCCGTCAGTGTTGTGGATGCGGTCCGCCACGTCCTGCCAGATGCTCAGATCGGGGCGCGGGGCGGGCGATATCTGGAACGCGTCGAGCACGGCCTGATCCAGCCCCTCGCGGTGATAGGCCAGCGGCGCCTCGTAGATCGACTTCAGATCATAGGCGGCAACGACGGCCTCTTTGCGCACGTTGCAGAAAAGGGCGATCTTCTCGCGTTCCTTTTCGGGGATGGGGTGTTCGGAGCGGCAGACGAGGATGTCGGGCGCGATGCCGATCGACTGCAGTTCCTTGACGCTGTGCTGGGTCGGCTTGGTTTTCAGCTCTCCGCTGGCGGCCAGATAGGGCAGGAGGGTCAGGTGCATGAAGATGCACTGCCCGCGCGGCTGGTCATGGCTGAACTGCCGGATCGCCTCAAAAAAGGGCAGGCCTTCGATATCGCCCACCGTGCCGCCGATCTCGCACAGCATGAAATCGACCTCGTCCTCGCCGATGGCGAGGAAGTCCTTGATCTCGTTCGTCACGTGGGGAACGACCTGAATCGTCTTGCCCAAATAGTCGCCCCGACGCTCTTTCTCCAGTACATTGGAGTAGATCCGCCCCGAGCTGACAGAATCCGTCATGCGGGCGGGGACGCCTGTGAAACGCTCGTAATGGCCAAGATCCAAGTCGGTTTCGGCCCCGTCATCGGTGACGAAGACCTCTCCGTGCTCGAAAGGGCTCATCGTGCCGGGATCGACATTGAGATACGGATCCAGCTTGCGCAGGCGAACCGAGAAGCCGCGCGCCTGCAGAAGCGCGCCGAGTGCGGCGGAGGCAAGACCCTTGCCGAGGGAGGAGACAACGCCGCCGGTGATGAAGATGTATCTGGCCATTGGGTGGCGGTCCCCCGTGTTTGAGGCCCATGCTTTGGGGCCGGATAACGTGCAAAAACGGCGTCAAAAAACCGCAGCACCACGGGACTTGAGCCATAGAGGATTCGGCCACGGCACGCAACCGCACCGCATGACCATTCTGGGCCGCGTGTGCGGCCCAGTTGCATTCAGGATCAATCGGCGGTCGGAAGCACCGGCGCGTCGCCGTCGGCGGGTGCCAGCGGCGCGGTCAGCCCGTCGTCCAGCGGCGCTTCGTCGCGGGCGGGCGCATCGGTCAGGCGGTCCAGCACCGAGGCGCCGGACGAATTGCTGGCCGCGATCACCGTGAGGATCATCGAGGTGCAGATGAAGGCGCCCGCAAGAACCCAGGTCAGCTTGCCCATCGCCGTGCCAGAAGAGCGCCCGGCCACGCGGCCGCCTGCGCCGCCGCCACCGCCCATGCCCAAACCGCCCCCTTCGGAGCGCTGAAGCAGCACGGCGCCAATCAGCGACAATGCCAGAAGCAGGTGGATGATGAGAACGACGTTTTCCATTGAGCGGCCTGCCGAATAGGGAAATCAGAAAATCTGACCCGGTATCTATGGAATTTCAGGCGCCCCCGCAACCCGCCATCGCCTGCCGGGGCACTGTGCCAAAGCACTATGCCCGGCGGCAATAACCATAGGGCCTGCTGCCATGCGGTTAATCGCCGACGTCGTCGATATCCGATTGGCCTGAAAGGCGCCTGCGCAGATGGCTCCAGCTAAGTCCGATGCCAAGCACCAAAGACAGCGCGACAAGCGCGAGCCAGATCAGCTGCGACGTGTCGCGCAGCGTCAGAAGGCCGTAATCATGCAGCACCCACAGACCCGCCGCCGTGATCGCCAACACCATCGTCATGCCAAAGCCCCCGATCGAGCGCAGCGTGGCGCGCAGGTAGACGACATAGACAACTAAAAGGATCAGGCCCGCTAGAACCACCAACGGCAGTTGGTCCTGATAGGACTGACGCGCCCATTGGATGTAATTCCACGGCGTCGGATTGAAGGTCGCTGTCAGAAGGACAAAGGCGATCAGCCAGCGTAGCGCGAATCCCATGAATTCTCCTTTACTGTCGGAAGGGACAGTGGGCCATGGCGCATGGCGTCTGTCCAGAGCGCAGACGCCCCTCGTTGGACCGATTTAGAGGTTTCGCCTGCTCCAGCGCACCGCTATACCGACGCGGGTTTTATCCGTAATGACAAGAGGTCCGGCATGGCAAACGTGGTCGTCGTAGGCGCCCAATGGGGCGACGAAGGCAAAGGCAAGATCGTCGATTGGCTGAGTGAGCGGGCAGATGTCATCGCACGCTTTCAGGGTGGGCATAATGCCGGGCACACATTGGTTGTCGACGGCAAGGTCTACAAGCTGAACGCGCTGCCTTCGGGCGTGGTGCGGGGCGGCAAGCTGTCGGTGATCGGCAATGGCGTTGTTCTGGATCCGTGGCACCTGGTGGCCGAGATCGCGAAGATCCGTGAGCAAGGCGTCGAGATCAGCCCCGACACACTCATGATCGCGGAAAACACGCCGCTTATCCTGCCCATCCACGGCGAGCTGGACCGCGCCCGCGAGGAGGCGGCCAGCAAGGGCACCAAGATCGGCACGACCGGGCGCGGCATTGGGCCGGCCTATGAAGACAAGGTCGGGCGCCGCTCGGTCCGGGTGGCGGATCTGGCGGATGCGGCCACGCTTGAGGCGCGGGTGGACCGCGCGCTGCAGCATCACGATCCGCTGCGCAAGGGCCTCGGGATCGAGGCGGTGGATCGCGACGCGCTGATCGCGCAGCTGCAAGAGATTGCGCCGGAAATTCTGCAATACGCCGCGCCCGTCTGGAAGGTGCTGAACGATCAGCGCAAGGCCGGCAAGCGCATCCTTTTTGAGGGGGCGCAGGGCGCGCTGCTGGATATCGATTTCGGCACCTATCCCTTTGTCACCTCGTCCAACGTGATCGCGGGGCAGGCGGCGACGGGCGTCGGCGTAGGGCCGGGGGCCATCAATTACGTGCTGGGCATCGTCAAGGCCTACACCACCCGCGTGGGCGAGGGCCCGTTTCCAACCGAACTGGACGATGATAACGGCCAGCGCCTGGGCGAGCGGGGGCGCGAATTTGGCACCGTCACGGGGCGCAAGCGGCGCTGTGGCTGGTTCGATGCCGCCCTTGTGCGTCAGACCTGCGCGACGAGCGGCGTCAAGGGAATCGCGCTGACCAAGCTCGACGTGCTCGACGGGTTCGAGACATTGCGCATCTGCACGGGCTATGAGCTGGACGGCAAGACGCTGGACTACCTGCCGACCGCGGCCGACCAGCAAACTCGCTGCAAGCCGATCTACGAGGAGATGCCGGGCTGGTCCGAGTCCACCGAAGGCGCGCGCAGTTGGGCCGACCTGCCCGCGGGCGCGATCAAATACGTCCGCCGCGTCGAGGAATTGATCGATTGCCCCGTCGCACTACTCTCTACCTCGCCCGAGCGGGAGGACACCATCCTGGTGACCGATCCGTTCGCGGACTGATGCAAGGAGGCGGCATGGCTGAGACACGGTTGAGCTACAAGGCGCGGCGGCGCTGGTCATTGGTGATCCTTCTGATCGGCTTGCCCGCTTATATCGTCGCCGCAATCAGCCTGATCGCATGGCTGCCGGACTTGCCGGGATGGGTCGAGTTCTTTGTCTACGTGATCTTGGGCTTTGCCTGGATGGTGCCTTTGAAATTCGTCTTTCTGGGAATTGGCCAAGCGGATCCAGATGCGCCCCATCCCGATGGTGATCTGCGCTGAAGCGTTGGGATTTGAGTATTTTTGCCAAGATGAACGAGGGGGCCGGGGCACATTGATGCCTCGGCCCTTTTTGATTTGCCTGGCTGATGCCTCCTCTGCGGGCGAGAGGTGATTGTTCTGACCGATTTTGCGCGGATCGCGAACCGTTGGCCTTGAGCGCCGCGTGCGGCTTGTGGGATTTCATGGTACTGGGGCGGGATTTGAGCAATCCAGGTCGGGCGAATGGCAGAGTGCACGGCGGCATTTGCGCGAATCCAACTGTTTTTCACGAAACGAATCTGCGCTCCCCGTGGGCTTGCGGTACGCCAAACGCGGCCGCTTTGCGCGGTGACTGCGTGTTGGGCGAAAAAAAATGGGAGATCAGGGGAAATTTTAAGTCACCTCTGCTGCCCCTAGATATGGTGTGATTTTTGATCATCACATCTATGTGAGCCATTTTTTCACAAAATCGTGTCACATGATCTTGTTTTGTACCCTTGTGGATAACTACATGCTGTAGGTTCGCGCTTCATTTTTTTGTTGCGTCCCATGAATTCCCATGCGATCCCTATAAGCGTGATGAGGACGGGACGACGACAAGGGACACCAAACGATCCCGAATAAAATAACCAAAGTCAGGTTTCATACAGGCATCCGCCTTCATCCGAACGAAGAGATCCGGCGCGCAGCGAGCAGACATCCCCCCAGGTGGCGCGCGTAGCTGGACACCCCGCAAATGCGGGACGAGGGCGGCGGATCGAGCAGTGGCAGCAGCTCGATCCGTCGTTTTCGTTTGAAGAGCAGTTTTTGAGACAGGGCAAGGGGCCGCAGACGTGGCACGCAGGTTCAGAGGCGAAAGCCATCACAAGGTAGATGCGAAGGGCAGGGTCTCGATCCCGGCCCTTTTCCGCCGTGTGATCGAAGCCTCGGACCCCAACTGGAAAGAGGGCCTCGCGCCCGAGTTGATCATCGTCTACGGCGATCACCGCCGCAACTACCTGGAATGCTACACCGTCGAGGCCATCAACGAGGTGGACGACAAGATCGACGCGCTTCCGCGTGGATCGAAGGATCGCAAGATCCTGCAGCGTCTCTACCACGGTCAATCCTTTCCCACGACGATCGACGATACCGGGCGCCTGGTGCTGCCTGCCAAGCTGCGCGCCAAGATCGGGCTGGAGAACGAAGCCTTCTTCATCGCCGCAGGGGACACGTTCCAGATCTGGAACCCCGAGACCTACGAGACCGAAGAGGCCGCCGAGACCGAAGATTGGCTGGATGCGCAGCCCGACGACTTCGACCCGCTCATCCTTCTGGACGCAGCCGGGAGGGCCTGAGGCGATGCCGAATGCCGCCACGCCCGAAAATGCACCCCATATCCCAGTTCTGATCGAGCCGCTTGTCGCGGCGGTGGCCCCGGTGGAGGGCGTTTGGCTGGACGGCACATTGGGCGCGGGGGGCTATGCGCGTGCGCTCTTGGCGGCGGGCGCCGCCAAGGTGATCGGGGTGGACCGCGATCCCGCCGCGCTGGCGATGGCCGAAGGGTGGGCGGCCGATTACGAGGGCCGGGTCAAGCTGGTGCAGGGCGTTTTCTCCGAGCTGGACGACTATGCGCAGGGTCTCGATGGCGTGGTGCTGGACCTTGGGGTCAGCTCGATGCAGCTGGATCAGGCGGGGCGGGGCTTTTCCTTCATGCGGGACGGGCCGCTTGATATGCGGATGAGCCAGGACGGGCCGACAGCGGCCGATCTGGTCAATACCGCCGAAGAGGGCGAGCTGGCCGATATTCTTTATCTTTACGGCGAAGAGCGCGCGAGCCGCCGCATCGCCAAGGCTATTGTGCGTGCGCGGACAGCCGCACCATTGACCACGACCTTGCAACTGGCCGAGGTGGTCGAGAAATGCCTGCCGCGCTCCAAGCCCGGTCAGGCGCATCCCGCAACGCGCAGCTTTCAGGCCATCCGCATCGCCGTGAACGATGAATATGGCGAGCTGATCGGCGGGCTGGAGGCGGCCGAGCGGGCGCTGCGGCCCGGCGGTGCGCTGGCTGTCGTGACGTTTCACTCGATCGAGGACCGCATGGTCAAACGGTTTCTGCAGGACCGCTCGGACGGGGGCGGGGGTGGCAGCCGCCACGCGCCGGCCGAGGCCGAGCGCCCGCGCCAGTTCACGCTGACCAGTCGCAAGGCGATCACCGCAGACAAGACGGAACTGGCGGCCAACCCGCGTTCGCGCAGCGCCAAGCTGCGCGTGGCGATCCGCACGGATGCGGCGCCGGGGGTGACGGACCGCAAGGCACTGGGAATGCCGCTGCTCAAGGGGGGCAAGTGATGCGAAGCTTTTTTTACGTGATCAGCGCGTTGGCCGTAATCGGCCTGGCCTACTGGGCCTATCACGAGAACTACCGCACGCAGGCCGCGATCAGCCATGCCGAGCGGCTGGAGGGCCAGATCGCCACCGCACGCCAGCGTCTGCGCGTTCTGAATGCCGAATGGGCCTATCTCAACCGCCCCGCGCGTCTGCGCGAGCTGGCGGATATCAATTTTGACCGTCTCGGCCTCATGCCGCTGGAGGCGCAGCAATTCGGGCGTATCGACGATGTGGATTACCCGCCTGAGACGGATCTGCGCATCGATTTTTCGGGCTCGGTCGAAGTAACGAACCAGCCTTCCGAGGAGGCCGCAGAATGATCCGCACGCCGCTGCGCCCGCTGGCGCGTATTCTGCCCGCCCGTGCCAAGGGCGAAAACCCCGACGCGATCGAGCGCGAGAATATCCGCCTGCGCCACGAGGCCATGCGCGACAAAGCGCGTCGCCGCGCCGAGGGACGGCTTCTGGTGCTGGGCGCCACGTTCTTTTGCGCGTTTGCCGTGATCGGGCTGCGCATGGGCGTTCTGGCCCAGACAGAGCCCGCCGAGCCGCGCACCAGCGCGGCGGGCGCGGGGATCCTCGCGCAACGCGCCGATATTGTGGACCGCAATGGGCGCATACTGGCCACGAATTTCGACACGCACAGCCTCTATGCGCAGCCGCAGCAGATGATCGAGCCTGAGAAGGCCGCCAAGGCACTGGTCCAGATTTTTCCCGACCTGAAGGAAGAGCGTCTGCTCAAGGATTTCTCGGGCAAGCGCAAGTTCCTCTGGATTAAGAAGAAAATCAGCCCCGAGCAGATGCAAGCGGTGCATGACATCGGTGAGCCGGGGCTGCTGTTTGGCCCGCGCGAGATGCGGCTTTACCCCAACGGGACGCTGGCCGCGCATGTGCTGGGCGGCGCGGGTTTCGGCCGCGAGGGCGTGCATGCCGCCGAGGTGATCGGCGTCGCGGGCATCGAGAAATATCTCGACGACCGCTTGCGCGATCCCGCGCAGAACCATCAGCCACTGACCCTGTCGCTGGATTTGCCCGTGCAGGCCGCGGTCGAGCGTGTGCTCGCCGGCGGCATGAGCATTATGAACGCCAAAGGCGCCGCCGCCGTGCTGATGGATGTGCAGACGGGCGAGGTGCTCTCGATCGCGTCGCTGCCCGATTTCGACCCCAATGACCGCCCCCGCGCCTTGGTGCAGGGCAATCCCGCCGACAGCCCGCTGTTCAACCGCGCGGTGCAGGGCGTCTATGAGCTGGGCTCGACCTTCAAGATTTTCACCACCGCGCAGGCGATGCAGCTGGGGCTGGTCAGCCCCACGACCATCATCGACGCATCGCCCCCCATGCGCGTCGGCGGCTTCCCGATCGGGGAGTTCAATCGCAAGAATTACGGCCAGATCAGTGTGTCGGATGTGATCGTCCACAGCTCGAACCGGGGAACGGGGCGCATCGCGCTGGGCATCGGAGCGGAGCGGCAACAGGAATTTCTGAAATCCCTTGGGTTCTTCAAGCCCGTCGATTTTGAGATGATCGAGGCGTCGGGCGGTCAGCCCCTCTTGCCCAAACGCTGGACGGACCTGTCGACCGTGACGATTTCCTACGGACATGGACTGTCCTCAACGCCGCTGCACCTGGCCGCGGGCTATGCGGCCATCGCCAATGGCGGGCGCTACGTCAGGCCGACCCTGCTCAAGCAGGATGGCCCGCAAGAAGGCGAGCGCGTCATGTCCGCCGCCGTCGCCGCCGCATCGCGCAAGATGCTGCGCGAGGTCGTCACCAGCGGCACCGCGTCCATGGGCGAGGTGCCGGGCTACAAGGTGGGTGGCAAGACCGGCACGGCGGACAAGCCCAAGGAGAACGGCGGCGGCTATTACGAGGACAAGGTGATCGCGACCTTCGCGTCGATGTTCCCGGCGGATGATCCGAAATACGTGCTGATCGTCACGCTCGATGAGCCGGTCGAGACATCGGGCGACAAGCCGCGCCGCACAGCGGGCTGGACGGCGGTGCCCGTCTCATCCGAGATCGTGGCGCGTGTTGCGCCGCTCTTGGGCCTGCGTCCCGAGATTGAACACACCCCTGTGGCTGATATAACGCTGACATCGGCGGATGGCGATTGAGCAACGAGAGACTGGGGCGGGCAAGGCGATGAGCGGCGGGCAAAGAAGAACATTGGCGCAGCTGGGTCTTGCGGCCACAGGCGGCGCACAGGCGCAGGTAACGGGGCTGGTCATCGACAGCCGCGAGGTGCGCGAAGGCTCGCTTTTTGCCGCGCTGCCCGGCACGCGGGTGCATGGCGGCGAGTTTATCCAATACGCGCTGCGCATGGGCGCCTCGGCCATTCTGACGGACGCTGAGGGCGCACGCATCGCCAAGGCCGAGCTGGCCGCCTCGGACGCCGCGCTGGTCGTGACCGAGGATGCGCGCGCTGCGCTCTCCTGCGCCGCCGCGCTCTGGTTCGGCGCCCAGCCCGAGGTGATGGTGGCCGTGACCGGCACCAACGGCAAAACCTCGGTTGCCAGTTTTACCCGCCAGATCTGGCAGGCGATGAGCCTGGAGGCGATCAATGTGGGCACCACGGGCGTCGAGGGCAGTTATACCGCGCCGCTGGCCCATACCACGCCCGACGCGATCACCCTGCACAAGGTGCTGGCGGATGCCGCCCATGCGGGCGTCACCCATGCCGCGATGGAGGCGTCGAGCCACGGGCTGGATCAGCGCCGCCTCGACGGGGTGCAACTGGTCGCGGCGGCCTTTACCAATTTCAGTCAGGATCATCTGGATTACCACCACACGTTCGCGGCCTATTTCGATGCCAAGGCCGCGCTTTTCACCCGCGTTCTGCCCGAGGGTGGCGTGGCCGTGATCAACATGGATGACGGCAAGGGCGAGGACATGGCCGCGCTGGCCGAGGCGCGCGGGCAGGATGTGCTGCGCGTGGGGCGGCACAATACGGCGCAGCTGCGCCTGCTGAGCCAGCGGTTCAATCCCACCGGCCAATCGCTGCGCTTTTCTTGGCTGGATGAGATCAGCCAAGTCGATCTGCCGCTTATCGGCGGTTTTCAGGGGGAAAACCTGCTGGTCGCGGCGGGGCTGTGCATCGGCGCTGGTGCGGATGCAAACCGCGTCTTTCAGGCCCTGCCCGAAATGGAGACAGTGCGCGGTCGGATGCAGCTGGCCGCGACGCGCCGCAATGGCGCGGCGGTCTTCGTCGATTTCGCGCATACGCCCGACGCAGTGGCGACCGCCATCAAGGCGCTGCGCCCGCATGTGCAGGGCCGGCTCATCGCCATCATCGGCGCGGGCGGCGATCGCGATCCGGGCAAGCGGCCCTTGATGGGGCAGGCGGCCGCGCAGCATGCGGATCTGGTCATCGTCACCGACGACAACCCGCGCAGCGAAGATCCTGCCGCGATCCGCGCCGCCGTCATGGAGGGCTGCCCCGAGGCCGCCAATGTGGGCGACCGCGCCGAGGCGATCCTGCGGGGCGTCGATGCGCTGGGGCCGGGCGATGCGCTGCTGATCTTGGGCAAGGGGCACGAGACGGGCCAGACGGTCGGCACCGATGTGCTGCCCTTCAACGATGCCGAGCAGGCCAGCGTCGCCGTCATGGCGCTCGATTCCGCCGAAGCGGGGGAGGGCGCGTGAGCCTCTGGACGGCCGCCGAGGCCGCCGCCGCCACAGGCGGGCGCGCAGTCGGGGACTGGCAGGCGAGCGGCGTTTCCATCGACACCCGCACGTTGGCGCCCGGTGATCTTTTCGTCGCGCTCAGCGCCGCGCGGGACGCGCATGATTTCGTGGGCCAGGCGCTGGAGGCGGGCGCCGCCGCCGCGATGGTCAGCCGCATCCCCGCGGGCGTGGCCGATGATGCGCCCTTGCTCATCGTCGAGGATGTGTTGGAGGCGCTTGGTGCCCTGGGCCGGGCGGGCCGCGCGCGAACGGGTGCGCGCGTGGTGGCCGTGACCGGCTCGGTCGGCAAGACATCGACCAAGGAGATGCTGAAAGTCGTGCTGTCGGGGCAGGGCCGCACCCATGCCGCCGAGGCCAGCTACAACAACCACTGGGGTGTGCCCCTGACGCTGGCCCGGATGCCGCAGGACACCGAGTTTGCCGTGATCGAGATCGGCATGAACCATCCCGGCGAGATTGCGCCGCTGGCCCGTATGGCTCGGCCGCATGTTGCCATGGTCACCACCGTTGCCGCCGCGCATCTGGAAGCGTTCGACAGCATCGAGGGCATTGCGCATGAAAAGGCGTCGATCTTTGAAGGGTTGGAGCAGGGCGGAACCGCCATCGTCAATGCCGACCTGCCGACCACGCCAATTCTGATCGACGCCGCCAAGTCGGCAGGCGCGCGCATCGTGCCCTTCGGCGCGGCGAGCGATCTCTACAGGCTCGACGGCGTCACCTTGGCCAATGACTGCACCATTGTGCGAGCGACTTTGGGCGGCACGTCCGCCACGTTCAAGATCAGCTCGGCGGGGCGCCACTTCGCGATGAACGGCCTCGGCGTGCTGGCCGCCTGCGAGGCGCTGGGCGCGGATGCCGGCCTTGCGGCGCCCGATCTGGCCCGCTGGCAGCCGCCCGCGGGGCGCGGCACGCGCGAGGTGCTGCAACTCGACAGCGGAGACGAGGAGTGGACGCTGGACCTCATCGACGACGCGTTCAATGCCAACCCCACTTCAATGGCCGCCGCACTGGAAGTGCTGGCCGCCAGCACGCCGCGCGACAATATCGGCCGCATCGCCAATGGGCGCCGCATCGCCATTCTGGGCGACATGCTGGAGCTGGGCGAGGACGAGGCCGAGATGCACCGGGCGCTGGTGGACCTGCCGCATATGGCGTCGCTGACAACGGTCTACTGTGTTGGACCGCGGATGCGCAGCCTGTGGGATGCATTGCCACGCGCGCAACGGGGTCAGTGGTACGAGAATGCGGAGGAACTGGCGCATAAGGTGCATGGCGTGATAGACGCGGGCGACGTGCTGCTGATCAAGGGATCGAAAGGCAGCAAAGTCAGCGTCATAGTGGACGCATTGCGCAAATCGGGGCGGACCAGCCGCCTCCAGACGAGGGATGATTGAATGTTCTACTGGCTCACCGCCTTGTCCGATGGCGGCGATTTTTTCAATCTGTTCCGCTATATCACCTTTCGCACAGGTGGCGCGTTCCTGACGGCATTGCTCTTCGGTTTCATCTTTGGCCCGCCGCTGATCAACGTGCTGCGTCGCCGTCAGGGCAAGGGTCAGCCCATTCGCACCGACGGCCCCGAGGGGCATTTCACCAAAGCGGGAACGCCCACCATGGGCGGTCTTCTGATTGTGGGCGCGCTGCTGACGTCGACGCTGCTCTGGGCGCGGTTGGATAATCCTTTCATATGGATGGTTCTCTTCGTCACGATGAGCTTCGGCGCCATCGGCTTTGCAGATGATTACGCCAAAGTGTCCAAGCAGAACCATGCGGGCGTGCCCGGCAAGCTGCGCCTTGCGCTGGGCTTCCTGATCGCGGGCATCGCGGCCTATTGGGCGGCGGCGTATCACCCCGAGCCGCTGCAATACCAACTGGCTTTGCCGGTGTTCAAGGATGTGCTGATCAATCTCGGCGTCTTCTTCGTGCCCTTCGCCATGGTTGTGATCGTCGGCGCGGCCAATGCGGTGAACCTGACCGATGGCCTCGATGGCCTCGCGATCATGCCGGTGATGATCGCCTCTGCCACGCTGGGCGTCATTGCCTATGTCGTGGGGCGCACCGACTTTACCGAGTATCTGGACGTGCATTATGTCGATGGCACCGGCGAGATCCTGATATTCGTGGCGGGCCTTATCGGCGGTGGCCTTGGCTTTCTGTGGTATAACGCCCCTCCTGCCGCCGTCTTCATGGGTGATACCGGATCGCTGGCCCTTGGCGGCGCGCTGGGCGCCATTGCGGTGGCGACCAAGCACGAGATCGTTCTGGCGATCGTTGGCGGCCTCTTTGTGGTCGAAGCGCTGAGCGTGATCATCCAGGTGCTTTACTTCAAGCGGACGGGCAAGCGCGTGTTCCTCATGGCGCCCATCCACCACCATTACGAGAAAAAAGGCTGGGCCGAGCCGCAGATCGTCATCCGCTTTTGGATCATCGCTCTGATCCTCGCGATGATCGGCCTCGCGACGCTGAAAGTTCGGTAGATGCGCTGGCTGGTTTTCCTTGCTGGCTGTGTCTGGGCATTCGCCGCGGCGGCGCAGCCGATTGCCGCGCCAACCGATGCCGACATGCGGCGCGCGGTGTCCGAGATCACCGAGGGAGATCCTGCCGCGCTGGCCGCTGCCGATGCCATGATCGCAGGGCGCGCCGAGGAGTCCTTTGCCGCCGAGTGGCTGGATGGGTTTCGCCCGATGGCAATCTTGTTTCACGCCCTCTGGGAGACGGATCGGTTGATCTACCTCGACTGGAAAACCGGACGTGACGAGGCTCTTGCGCAGTTCGAAGGGCTTTTCACAACGGCAGGGTTGGTGTGGCCCGCCGACATGGCCGAGGTGGTCATCCGGCAAATCGCCGAAGCCGCGCCCGAGAGCGGACCTGAAATGGCTTTTGTCTATATCCCGCTGCAAAGGCTGGCCGAGCAACAAGAGCATCAGATCATGCTGATCAACGACGGCAGCGACGCCTACCCGTTCTTTCTGACACGCCGCGCGGTGGCCGAGCGTTGGGCGGACGTCGCGCTGGGCAACGATATGTTCATCGACCATCCGGATTGGCAGTTCGCGGACGAGATGCGCGCGGCCGGGCTGGACCCACGCAATGACGACCATCCCATTTACCGGGCGCGTCCCGTGCCCCCCGAGGAATGATGACATGCCAGTGAGGCTCCGATGATCCCCGTTCGCGGATACGAGGGCGCGCGCGTCGCCATCCTTGGCCTCGGCCGTTCGGGCCTGTCGGCTGCGCACAGCCTGGAAGCCGGCGGCGCGCAGCCGGTTTGCTGGGACGACAACGAGGCGGCCCGTGCCAAGGCCGAGGAATACGGGCTGGAGGTGCTGGACCTTGCCCGTGAGGGGGCGTTCGAGGGTATCGCCTGCCTGATCGTCAGCCCCGGTATCCCGCATCTCTATCCTCAGCCCAACCGCATCGTCGCCGCGGCCCAGGCTGCGGGCGTGCCGGTGGATAATGATATCGGGCTCTTCTTTCGCAGCTTTGCCGGGGCCGAGTGGAATGATTTCGACCAGCCGCCGCGCGTCATCGCTGTCACCGGCTCGAACGGCAAATCCACCACCTCCGCGCTGATCCACCATATCCTGCGCGAGGCGGGGCGCGACGCGCAGCTGGCAGGCAATATTGGCCGCGGTGTTCTGGATATTGATCCGCCCGAGGACGGCGGCGCCGTGGTGCTGGAACTCAGCAGCTACCAGACCGAGCTGGCCCGCGCGCTGACCCCCGACATCGCGGTCTTCACCAACCTCTCGCCGGATCACCTCGATCGTCACGCCGGCCTCGGCGGTTATTTCGCGGCCAAGCGGCGTCTCTTTGCCGAAGGCGGGCCGGACCGCGCGATCATCGGCATCGACGAGGCCGAAGGCCGCTTCCTTGCCGGGCAATTGAGCGAGGGCGCGGCGGATGACCGCGTCATTCGCATTTCGGTGGCCGAGAAACTGACCGGCCCAGGCTGGCAGGTCTTCGCGCGCAAGGGCTTTCTCAGCGAGTATCGCAAGGGCCGGCAGGCGGGCAGTATCGACTTGCGCCCCATCAAGGGCCTGCCCGGCGCGCATAACCACCAGAACGCCTGCGCCGCCTATGCCGCCTGCCGCGCGATGGGCCTCGCCCCGCGCGTGATCGAGGAGGGGATGCGCAGCTATCCGGGCCTGCCGCATCGCAGCCAGGTGATCGCCGAGGCGGGTGGCGTGACCTATGTGAATGACAGCAAAGCGACCAATGTCGACAGCGCCCTCAAGGCGCTTCAGGCCTTTGGCAGCATCCGCTGGATCTGCGGCGGGCTGGAGAAGGAGGGCGGGCTGAGCGCCCTGGCCCCCGCGCTGGAAAACGTCGCCTGCGCCTATGTCATCGGGCGCGAGGCTGCGCATTTCGCGATGCAATTGGAGGGGATCGAGGCGCAGGTTTGCACCACCATGGCCGAGGCCGTGCGCCGTGCCCATGCCGATGCGCAGCCGGGCGATACCGTTCTCTTGGCGCCCGCTGCGGCCAGTTTCGATCAATACGACAGTTTCGAGCGGCGCGGCGAGGATTTCGCGGCCTGCGTCGCGGCGGCACTCGGCTCTGGTCAATAGCGCCTGCGCGCGCTATCTCGGGCGGCAAGATTGCGGGCACGCACCGCAAGACATTTCCGAGGGAGCGCCCTATGCCCAACAGCACAGCCTACAGAAACCCCGGCCCGGTCGAGGCCGAGCTGAAATCGGCGATGGCCAGCACCGAAGAGATCATCGCAGAGGCGAAGGCAGGCCGCGTCTTCATCCTGGTCGATCACGAGGATCGCGAAAATGAGGGCGATCTGGTGGTCGCCGCCGAATTCGCGACCCCCGAGGCGATCAACTTCATGGCGACGCATGGCCGCGGCCTGATCTGCCTGCCGATGACCGCCGAGCGTGTGGACCGCTTGGGCCTGCCGATGATGGCCGTGAACAATTCGTCGCGCCACGAGACGCCCTTTACCGTGTCGATCGAGGCCCGCGAGGGTGTCAGCACAGGCATCTCGGCGCCCGACCGCGCGCATACGGTGGCGACCGCCATCAACGAGCAGAACACGATGGCCGCACTGGCAACGCCCGGCCATATCTTCCCTTTGCGCGCGCGGCAGGGCGGCGTTCTGGTGCGCGCGGGCCATACAGAGGCCGCCGTGGACATCGCGCGGCTGGCAGGGCTGAACCCCGCGGGGGTGATCTGCGAAATCCTCAAGCCGGACGGAACCATGGCACGTCTGCCGGACCTCGTCGAATTCGCCAAGGAGCATGGGCTGAAGATCGGTACCATCAGCGATCTCATCGCCTACCGGCACAAGCACGATAACCTCGTGCGCGAGCTGCGCCGCGAGACCGTGACCGCCCATATCGGCGGCGAGTGGGGGATGCGCATCTTTGCCGACCAGATCAGCGGGACCGAGCATGTGGTGCTGGTCAAGGGCGATCTGACGGATGGCGCGCCGGTGCTGGCGCGCACCCATGCGCTGAACGCGCTGGAGGACGTTCTGGGCATCGGTGGCGCGCCCGCCGGCAAGCTGCGCAGCGCGATGCAGATCATCGCGGATGAGGGGCGCGGCGCGATCTTCCTTTTCCGCCAGCCGCGCCCCGAACTGGCCGAAGAGCTGGACGAGGACGGCCCCCGCACCATCAAGCATACCGGCCTCGGCGCGCAGATCATGTCCACCATGGGCATTCATGAGCTGGTTCTGGTGACGGACAATCCCGAGACGCGCTACCTGGGCCTCGACGCCTACGGCATTTCCATCACGGGCACCCGCCCGCTGAGCAAAGGGTGATATCCATGGCCGGCACGGAATACACATTGCCCCGCGCAGAGCTCTCGAAGCCTGCAAAACTGCTGATCGCCGTCGCGCCCTTCTACCGCGACATCGCCGACAACATGATCAAGGGCGCCGTTGCCGAAATCGAGGCGACCGGCGCCACCTATGATCTGGTCGAGGTGCCCGGCGCGCTGGAGCTGCCCACGGCCATCGGCATCGCCGAGCGTCTGAGCAATTTCGACGGCTATGTGGCCCTTGGCTGCGTTATTCGCGGCGAGACCACGCATTACGAGACGGTTTGCAACGATTCCAGCCGCGGCATCATCTTGCTGGGCCTGCAGGGCCTGTGCATCGGCAACGGTATCCTGACCGTCGAGAACCGCGAGCAGGCCGAACTCCGCGCCGATCCTGCGCGCATGAACAAAGGGGCAGGCGCCGCTGCCGCCGCCTTGCATCTGATCGCGCTGACCCGTAAATGGGGCGCTCCGCGCAAGGGCGTCGGGTTCATCCCCGGCGCCGACGAGATGCAGATCGCGGGCAAACCCAAGGACACCCCGACCGCATGACCACCGACGCCCCCTCGCTCTCCGGCAATCAGAAACGCAAGATGCGCGCGGCCTCACGGCTTTATGCCGTGCAGGCTCTGTTCCAGATGGAGCATTCGGATCAGAACGTGAATGCGGTCTACTTGGAGTTTCTGGACCATCGGTTTGGTGCCGAGGTGGATGACGGCGTCGAGATGATGGAGGGTGATCCCGATCTGTTTCGCCTGCTGCTTGACCGGGCAGTGGATCAGCAGCGCCCCATCGACCAGATGACAGACCGCGCGCTGGTGGCGAAATGGCCGATCGCGCGGATCGACCCGACGCTGCGCGCGCTCTTCCGTGCTGCCGGCGCCGAGTTGATGGGCGACGAGACGCCGCCCCGCGTGGTGATTACGGAATATGTCGGGCTGGCCGAGACATTTTTCCCCGAAGGCAAAGAACCGAAATTTGTCAACGCGGTGCTGGACCACATGGCGCGCGAGGCGCGACCCGAAGCGTTCTGACACCGGATTGACCTAAGTTATGCAAAACGCCGCGCCCTTTCGGACGCGGCGTTTTGCATTTTCTGAGGGATGGGGCGTCAGGCGTCCTCCATCATCCCCTTTTCCTGAGCCAGCTGGCGCATACGCTCTTGCAGCTTTTCAAAAGCGCGAACCTCGATCTGACGGATCCGCTCGCGGCTGACATCGTATTGACCGCTCAGCTCTTCGAGTGTGACGGTCTGATCGGCAAGGCGGCGCTGCGTGAGTACGTCCTTCTCGCGGTCGTTCAGAACGTCCATCGCCTCGGCCAGCATCTCGCGGCGCGCGGTCAGCTCGTCGCGCTCCTCATACTCGGTGGCCTGGTCGGCATCTTCGTCCTCGAGCCAATCCTGCCATTGCATCGTGCCTTCGCCCTCGGAGCCGACCGTGGCGTTGAGTGACGCATCACCCCCCGACATACGCCGATTCATCGAGATCACTTCGGCCTCGGTCACACCCAGCTGGGTCGCGATCTTCTTGACGTTTTCGGGCCGCAGATCGCCCTCTTCCAGCGCGCCGATCTTGTTCTTGGCCTTGCGCAGGTTGAAGAACAGCTTTTTCTGGGCGGATGTGGTGCCGAGTTTCACAAGGCTCCAAGACCGCAGGATGTATTCTTGGATGCTGGCGCGGATCCACCACATTGCGTAGGTCGCAAGGCGGAACCCCTTCTCGGGATCAAAGCGTTTGACCGCCTGCATCAGGCCCACATTCGCCTCCGAGATCACCTCGGCCTGCGGCAGGCCATAGCCGCGATAGCCCATCGCGATCTTGGCCGCGAGGCGCAGGTGCGACGTCACCATGCGATGCGCCGCCTCTGTATCCTCCTGCTCGACCCAGCGTTTGGCCAGCATGTATTCTTCTTCGGGCTCGAGCAGCGGAAATTTGCGGATTTCCTGCATGTATCGATTCAGCCCGCCTTCCGGCGTCGGTGCCGGCAGATTTGCATAATTTGCCATGTCATTGCCCCTTCACGTGCCGTGTATGTTTACGGCGTTAACATCTATTTGGGCGCTGCAGCCAGCGGTTACAACTCTCTTGATCTTATTTTGTTAACTTATCATGAAGCGCAGCCGTTCCCTGCGCCAGCCATGTGACAGCGCTTTCACGCAACCGTGCTGGCGTCGCTACTGGGCGTGAGCGCCTCGATCAGTGCGGTCATGTCGGCGGGCAGGGGCGCCTCGAACATCATCTCCGCGCCCGACACAGGGTGCACAAAGCCCAGGCTGGCGGCATGAAGCGCCTGCCTGCCAAAGCTCTGCGCCATTTCCGCGCCCGCTGGAGGCAGTGCCTTTTGCCGCAGCTTGCGGCCCGCGCCATAGACCGGATCACCGATCAGGCCGTGTCCCGCATAGGCCATGTGCACGCGGATCTGGTGCGTGCGCCCCGTCTCCAGCCAGCACTCCAGCAGCGCGCAGGCGCCCGGCGTCCCGAACCGCTCAACCGTACGGGCGCGCGTCACCGCATGGCGGCCCCCGGCCCAGCATACCGCCTGTTTCTGGCGGTCCGTGCGATGCCGCGCCAGATGCGAGGTGATGCGCAGGATATTGCCCGGCTCAAAACTGATGCCGCGCAGGCCGCGCAGCCGCGGATCCGACGCCTCGGGCGTGCCATGACACAGCGCGATATAGCGCCGCTGGGCCGTATGCTGCGCGAATTGCGCGGCCAGGCCATGATGGGCGGCATCGGATTTGGCCACCACCAGAAGGCCGCTGGTATCCTTGTCGATACGGTGAACGATGCCGGGCCGCTTTTGCCCGCCGACGCCCGACAAATCGCCGCCGAAATGATGCAAAAGCGCGTTGACCAGCGTGCCGCCCGGCGTGCCGGGGGCAGGGTGGACGACCATGCCAGCGGGCTTGTTCACGACCAGCAGATCGCCGTCCTCGTGCAGAATTTCGAGCGCAATTTCCTCGGGCAGGATATGTGTGTCCTCGGCCACGGGAACGGTGATGGCGACCTCGTCATCCTCGGCCACGCGCGCCTTTGGATCAGTGACGACCGCACCGTTGATACGGATTTGCCCGGCCTCGATCAGCCGGGCCAGCCGTGTGCGCGATAGGGCCGCGTCCACCGGAACGTCGCGCGCCAGCGCCTTGTCAAGCCGCGGTGGCGGGTCCATACCGATCCGAAACGTCAAAGAGGTCGAACCCATGGATGAAGATCCCCAGATGCAGCCGGTCGATCCGGCGTTGGTGCGATATCTGCGCGTATTGGTCACGGTTCTGACCGCAACGATGATCATCGGGTTCATAGTGATCGTGGCGCTCTTTGTCACCCGGTTCGGCGCGCGCACCGATCTGACCCTGCCGGAGGCGATTACGGTTCCCGAAGGCGCCGCCCCGGTCGCCTTCACGCAAAGCGCAGGTTGGTTCGCAATCGTCACCGATGCCGACGAGATCCTGATCTATGACCGGGCCAGCGGCGAGTTGCGCCAGACGCTGCGCGTCGACATATCGGACTGAATTGAGGGTGGTACCACCTCCCCGGCTCGAACGGGGGACCTCTTGATCCACAATCAAGCGCTCTAACCAACTGAGCTAAGGCGGCACTGGAGGCGATTTAGCCCCGGCGCAGCGCGATTGCAACCCAAAACCGCGTCTTGGCACGGCCCCTTTCGCACCAGTCCGGCACTTTGGCTTTTCGGGATCCGCCTTGCCAAGCAGGGCGCGCCGGGCTATCCCGGCGGCGAGGATCAAGGAGCCGTATCATGGGCATCAACAGCGAACGGGACGTCGAGGCAAACCTGCAGATCGGGCCGACCGATCAGGGTATGGTGCGAATTTACGTCGAATCGCAGGGCGTCGAAATTCCGATGGATTTCACGCCCGAAGAAGCCGAAGAGATCGCCTCGGAGATCATGGCCGCCGCAAAGGGCGCCGCTGCCTCCTGACAGCCATCAAACCTGCGGGTCGCGCCACCGTTGCAGCCTGCGTGCGGCATCGCGGGCGAATTTGCGCGTAACCGCGCTGCGCCGCGCGCCGGCCAGCTTCGTTTCCGGGCCCATGCGGATGATTTCGGCGCCATAGCCATCGGCCATGATCAGGCCCGTGCCTTCGGGCAGGATGTCGGCCGGAAAATTCGCATCTACAGCCCAAAAGAACCGGTCGGCCCAGTCCAGATATCCCTGCCATTTGGCGTCGGCCATGAAATCTGCGCGGCTCGATTTGCATTCGATCACCCACAACTCGCCCTTGGGGCCCATCGCCATCACATCGACGCGGCGGCCCCGCTCGGGCACATATTCCTCAAGCGCGGCGAAATTCATTTCGGCCAAGAAGCGGCACACACCGCGCGCCAGAATCTGGCCTGGCTGCAGGGAAAGAGGCGATTGGTCGTTCATGCGGCAATTATGAACAAAGAATGAACACGCGCAACCCCTTGCCGAACCGTCCACGCGCGCCTATCTCAAGCGGTGGCGGGTTCTGCCCTTCTCGTGATCGGTTTCATTCCAGTGGCCTTAATCACTTCCGAGGGAGCTGGCTCTGTCCTGGCCCTGGTCAGGTTACCCGGCGCCCACCTGTACATGCAGGCTCTCGGGAATGAGGAACCAAACGGCTGCGTGCGGGCCCGCCACTTTGCGCGCAATCATCGAAAATGTCAGCGGCGTTCGCGCCAGCGTGCCTCGACGCGGATCGGGATCATCTGGCCGCCTTGCGGCCCGCGATGTCCGCCGCCGCCGCGCGGGCCTTCGTCATCATCGTCATCGCTGTCGATGCGGGCCAAGACGCATTTCAGACCTGCGAACACCGATCCGATGCCGAGCCACATGACCGCCGCCGCGATCCACTCGTTGCCGGAAAACGCGACGATCTGCCGGAGTTGCCCTGTATCCAGCCAAAAAAGAAGGCCCACCAACGCACCTGCCATGCCGAAACCAAAGGCGGCGTGTCTTGCGTATCGGTGTTGGGCATGCGGCATGATGACTCCCCCACGTATTGGCCTCAGTGCGCTTAGTACTAAGATAGAGGCCCTGCGCGTCAGAGCAAGCGGCGCCGACAGAATACCGCCTAAAATGCGACGCCCGGCAGGATATGGCCGATGGTGCAGACCAAGTCATGCAGCGTGGAGTGACTGGAACCGGACTGTTGCCTGACAGGCGTGGAGGCAATTTTCGCGCGCTTGGATCAGAAGCACCGTGTATCGACCTTTCGAATGAGATGCATGCATGGCTGAGATGCGGCTTCAGGCGCGGCGCGCGCTGCTGGCCAGTTCGGCGGCGAAGAGCGCGGCGATCTCGCTTCGTGTCACTATGTGGCGCGTCTCGGCGGACGCGTCGGTGCGACCATGCGCGTTCCAGGTGGTCATCTTGGTCTTGAGCAGCTTGAACATTTTTACTTCCTCGTCGTTTCGTAGCCCCTGATTGGACTGACGGGCCGTTTGCCCGGGAAGTTTCACGAAAAAGATCTTTTTTGCCCATCAAATGTCTAAATCCGTGATTGTTAATGATTTTCAAACCAAGATTTTCTGCAACCTACAGCGATGGGAACTGCAAAGATGACAGCGACGTCCAATTTCGACACCGGCGACGAATGGTCCACCCGCACGCGCCGCTTTGCGCGCAAGGCCAAGCCGCGCGCACGTGCGCCGCAATTGGGAACGCAGGAGATAGACGAGATGATCGCGCGCATCTCACTGGCTGACCGCCGTGCTTTTTCCCAGCTTTATGACAGCACCTCGTCGAAACTTTTCGGGGTCTGCCTGCGTGTCCTCAAGAACAGGGCCGCCGCCGAAGATGCCCTGCAAGAGACGTATATGAAGGTCTGGCGCTATGCGTCGAAATACCAAAGCGGCGGGATCAGCCCAATGACGTGGCTGATCACGATCGCGCGCAACACCGCCATCGACAAGCTGCGCGCGACGCGCCAGGCGGAAGATATCTCGGGGATGCATGACACGCTGGCCGCGCCGGGACTGACGCCCGAGCAGGCCGTTATCGCGGGCGGCGAGGCGACCCGCATCGCCGTCTGTTTGGCCGAGCTTGATGACCCGCGTGACCGTGCGGTGCGCGGCGCCTACCTGGAAGGGCGCAGCTATGCCGAGCTGGCCGAAACATTGAATGTGCCACTGAACACGGTGCGCACCTGGCTACGCCGTAGCCTTATAAGCCTCAAGGAGTGCATGTCGAAATGAGCACCTCAGCAACAGCCGACCGTGGCGAAGATGGCCTTCTGGCCGCGGAATACGTTCTGCGCCTCTTGATGCCGGATGAAGAGCGCGCCTTCGAGCGTCGTCTGCAATCCGACCGTAGCCTGCTGCGCGACGTCGCCGAATGGACTACCCGGTTTTCCGGGATGGACAGTGAAGTGGCCGAGTCCGCGCCGCATCGCCGGGTCAAGAGGGCGCTTGAGCAGCGTTTATTCGGCGCGCCCGAGGGCGCATCCTGGTTGCAGCGCATTGGCCTCTGGCAGGGCGTGAGCGCCGTTTCGGTGGCGATGGTGGGCGTTCTGGCCTTCCAGGTCATGCAGGGGCCGCAGATGATTCAGCCGCAGAACGGCCCGATCTACGTGTCCGAAGTCATGGCGCAGGACCAGTCGCTGCGCGTGCTGGCAGTCTATGACGAGGATGCCGGCCAGCTGCAGGTGACGCGCACCGCCGGTGCCGCCCTGCCGGGCCGCACGCTGGAGCTGTGGGCCATCCCCGAGGGCGCCGCGCCGATCAGTCTTGGTGTGCTGCCCGAGAATGGCCGCGCAGCGCTCTTGCTGCCCGAAGGTGTCGCGGCACTGGGCCTGACGCTGGCCATCAGCGACGAGCCTATCGGCGGCTCGCCCACGGGGCAGCCCACGGGTGCGGTATTGGCCGCAGGTCAGATTACCGACATCTGAATTTCCATCCAGACGAAAAAACGGGGCGTTTCCGCGCCCCGTTCTGCGTTTTGCGGTGACGGCCGGATCAATCCTCCATCGCCTCCAACTCGTCGATCATGCCCGAGATCATGTCGAGACCCTTGTCCCAGAACTTGGGATCACTGGCATCAAGACCGAAGGGCTTGAGCAGGTCTGAATGGTGCTTGGATCCGCCGGCCTTCAGCATGTCGAAATACTTGTCCTGAAAGCCCTCGGGGTTTTCCTCGTAAACGGCATAAAGAGCATTCACCAATCCGTCGCCGAAGGCATAGGCATAGACGTAAAACGGCGAATGCACGAAGTGGGGCACGTAACACCAGAACGTCTCGTACCCGTCCATGAAATCAAATGCCGGTCCAAGGCTCTCGGCCTGTACTGACATCCAGAGTGCGTTGATATCCTCCGGCGTCAGCTCGCCTTCGCGGCGTGCGGCGTGCAGCTTGCATTCGAAATCGTAAAAGGCGATCTGCCGCACAACCGTGTTGATCATGTCCTCGACCTTGCCAGCCAGCATGACCTTGCGCTCGGCCTTATCCTTGGCGCCCGCCAGCATCCGGCGGAAGGTCAGCATCTCGCCGAAAACGCTTGCGGTTTCGGCCAGCGTGAGGGGGGTGGACGACAGAAGTTCGCCTTGCTCGGCGGCCAGCACCTGATGGACGCCGTGCCCCAGTTCATGCGCGAGCGTCATGACATCGCGCGGCTTGCCGAGATAGTTCAGCATGACGTAGGGGTGCACGTTCGTCACGGTCGGATGTGCAAAGGCGCCCGGCGCCTTGCCCTGCTTCACGCCTGCGTCGATCCAGCCCTTGTCGAAAAAGGGCTGCGCCAGATCGCCCATGCGCGGATCGAACTCGGCATAGGCAGTCATCACCGTGTCGCGCGCATCGCTCCAGCCGACGATCTTGGTCGTCTCCATCGGCAGGGGGGCGTTGCGGTCCCAGACCTGCATGCGGTCGAGGCCCAGCCATTTGCGCTTCAGCTCGTAATAGCGGTGGCTTAGCTTGGGGTAGGCGGCGACGACGGCGTCGCGCAGCGCTTCGACGACCTCGGGCTCGACATCATTGCTCAGGTGGCGGCCCGTCTGCGCGGTCGGCATGCCGCGCCAGCGGTCCATTACCTCTTTTTCCTTGGCCGAGGTGTTGTGCACGCGGGAAAACGTGCGGATATTCTCGCCAAAGACGCGGGCCAATTCGCGGCTGGCCGCCTCACGCTTGTCGCGGTCCTGCTCGGTCAGAAGATTCAGTGTACCTTCAATCCCCAACTCTTCGCCGTCCACCTCGAAGGTGAGCCCCGCGATTGTCTCGTCGAAAAGCCGCTCCCAGGCATCTCCGACCACGCCCATATCGTGCAGGAACTTCTCCATCTCATCAGAGAGCTGGTAAGGCTTCATCGCGCGGATGCGGTCCAAAACGGGTTTGTAGCGGGCAAGTTCCGCGTTTTCGGCCAGAAGGCCCGCCAAATGATCCTCGTCAAGCTTGTTCAGCTCGAGCGTGAAAAAGACCAGCGGCGTGGTGTAGGTGGTGATCTTTTCCTGCGCATCCGACAGAAACTTGGTGCGGGCGGCATCGGTGGTCAGCTGGTAATAGCGCAGGCCCGCATAGGACATGATGCGCCCCGCAATGTTGCTGATCGCCTCGTCCCGGTGGATGCATTTCAGCAGCCCTTCGGCGTCCAGATCTGCCAGCTTGCCCTCGTAATCGGCGGCAAAGGCGGCGCATTCACGCTCCAGCCAGTCCATATCGCGCTTGAGCTCGGGTGCATCGGGGGCGCTGTAAAGGTCGCTCAGATCCCATTCCGGCAGGTCGCCCAGATCCTTTCCCTTTGCATTTGCATTGGCATCGTGGGCGGGCTGGCGGACACGGATCATCATTGCGGCTCCTGAATTTTGCTGCACCAGACATAGGCGGGCCGCGCCGCAGCCTCAAGGGCGGTGCGAATTTCAGCCGTATTGCCGCAGCATCTCGTGCAGATCGTCGAGGGTGTTGGCCTCTTGCAGCGGCTTGTCATGCCGCCAGCGTTTCATGCGGGGGAATCGCAGTGCCACGCCGGATTTATGGCGCGGCGAGGGCGCGATCCCTTCGAAGGCGATTTCGAACACATGCTCTGGCGTGACGCTGCGCACGGGGCCGAAACGCTCTTTGGTATTTTTGCGCACCCAGGCTGTTATCTTGCGGAATTCGGTATCCGTGAGACCGGAATAAGCCTTGGTGAACGGGACGAGGTCATTGCCATTCCAGACGGCAAAGGTGAAGTCTGTAAAGAGGTTCGCGCGGCGTCCGGATCCCTGCTGCGCATAGATCATCACAGCATCTATGGTCAGCGGGTCCAGCTTCCATTTCCACCAATCGCCGCGCTTACGCCCCGCGTGATAGGGGCTGGTGGCAGATTTAAGCATCAAGCCCTCGGCGCGGTTCTCGCGTGCGGTGCTGCGGATCTCGGCCAAGGCATCCCAGCTGTCGTAGTCGATCAGCTTTGAGGCGTGGACGGGCGCATCAACCGGCAGTTCGCTGAGGAGCGCATCCAATCGCGCGCGCCGTTCGGCAAATGGCAAGGCGCGCAGATCGCGGCCACCCTCCTCGAGCATGTCATAGGCCAAGAGGATCACCGGAGCGCTTTTTAGCAGCGCCTTCGGCACCGTCTTGCGGCCGATCCGCTTTTGCAGATCGTTAAAGGGTAGCGGCGCGGCGCCCTCCCAGGCCACGATTTCTCCATCGAGAACGGTGCCATCGGGCAGAAAATCCGCGGCACGGGCGAATTCGGGAAAGCGGTCAGTCATCAACTCCTCACCGCGCGACCAGACAAAGTGCGCGCCCTTGCGCGCAATGAGCTGGCCTCGGATGCCGTCCCATTTCCATTCCGCCAGCCAGTTTCGCGGGTCGCCCAGCGTCTCGGGCGCCTCCTCCAGCCCGTAGGCAAGGCAGAAGGGATAGGGCCGCGATTGTGCCGCCTCGGGATCGGGCGCCTCGATCAGGGTGCGATAGTCAGTGCTGTCAGGCGTCCAGTCGCCCATCAGACGGTGCGCCAGTTCCGCTTCGTCATGCCCGGTGGCGGCGCTGAGCGCGCGGGTCATCAGCTTGCGGCTGATCCCGACGCGAAAGCCCCCCGTTAGCAGCTTGTTGAAAACCAGTCGTTCGGCGGTGTCCAGTTGATCCCATGCGTCCAGAATGGCCGATTTGCGCGCTTCGTCGTTGGCGCCATCAAGGCTGCGCAGAAAGGCGATCCACTCAGTCAGGCTGCGGTCTTGTTCACGGCTGGGCGGGGGAAGGACCAGCGCGATTGTCTCGGCCAGGTCGCCGACGATCGGATACGCCTCCTCGAATAACCACAAGGGAACATTGGCCCGCTCCGCCGCCCATTCGCGCAGCTTGGTCGTGGTGATCGCGCGGCGTGGGCGGCGCCCCGAAAAGAGTGCAATGGTCCAAAGACGGTCCTCCTCGGGGGCGGCTTCGAAATAGGCGGCGAGGGCAGCGACCTTGGTATTGGTCTTGGTTGTCTGGTCGATGGTCGCATAGAGCGCGGTAAAGCGTTTCATTCCGGCTCCTCCGCATCGATTGCCTCGCCGGTGAACTCGGTTTTGAGCGCTTCGGCATTATAGCCTTCCGACTTCAACCACCGCGCGAAGATATCGGTATAACCATGCGTGGCATATATGTTTTCTGCGCCAGTTGCCTTGATCGCTTCATTCAGCCCGGTCCAATCCGCGTGATCCGACACGACAAAGCCGCGATCCACGCTGCGACGCCGCCGCACGCCGCGCATCCGCATCCAGCCGCTGGCAAAGCCGGTGGCGCCGGGGCGAAACCGCCGCGCCCAATCGCTGCCCAATGCGCCGGGGGGGGCGATGATCATGGCGCCGGGATAATCCTTGGGGGCGAGGTCTGGCGTGACATACGTGGTGGCGGGCAGATCAAAGCCCTGCTCGCGCAGGATCGCGTCGGTGTTCTCGACTGCGCCATGGGTCAGGATCGGCGCAATTTCGGGGTCCAGCAGACTCATCACGCGCTGCGCCTTGCCCAGTGAATAGGCGCCCAGCAGGCTGAACTTGCCATCCGCCGCATTGCCGGCCCACCACTCGTTTATCTGGCGCGCGGCCTCGGCCTCGGACGGCCACTCGAAAACCGGCAATCCAAAGGTGCATTCGGTAATGAAGCTGTGGCATTTTACCGTCTCGAACGGGGTCGAGAGCGCATCGGGCGTGGTCTTGTAGTCGCCAGAGACCACCCACACCTCGCCGCCCACTTCGACGCGGACCTGGGCCGATCCGGGGATGTGCCCCGCGGGATGAAAGGACACGTTTGCGCCCCCGATGGTTCTGACTTCACTATATTTTATCGAATCGAGGTCAATGTTGCCCAAGCGGTGACGCATCACCGGCCCGGCAATATCGGTGGCCAGGTAGCGCCGATGGCCCGGTCGCGCGTGGTCCGCATGGCCATGCGTAATAAGCGCACGGTCCACCGGGCGCCATGGGTCGATGTAAAAATCGCCCGCGGGGCAATAAATACCCTCTGGTCTGAAGCTGAGCACCATTTGGGGAAGAATAGGTTGGGCCCCGCGGTTTGCCACCCTCTTGCGTGCAAACGCGCCGTGGCTAGTCTGCGGATGAGGTCAGCAGAAAGGGCGGTGACATGAAATTTGTGCGATATGGCGAGCTTGGGCACGAAAAGCCCGGCGTTCTGGACGCATCGGGCGCTCTGCGCGATCTATCGGACGTGATCGAGGATATTGCGGGCGATATACTGGCGGCGCTGCCAGATGTTGACGTCAACGCATTACCCGAAGTGCCGGGCGCGCCGCGTCTCGGCCCGCCCGTGGGCCGTGTGGGCAAGCTGATCGGGATCGGGCTGAATTATTACGATCATGCCGCCGAAGTGGGGCTGGAGCCGCCGAAAGAGCCGATTATCTTCATGAAGGCGACGTCATCGATCACAGGGCCGAACGATCCGGTCTATCTGCCGCGAGGATCCGTGAAATCCGATTGGGAGGTCGAACTGGGCGTCGTGATCGGCAAGCGGGCGAAATACGTGAGCGAGGCCGATGCGCTGGCGCATGTGGCGGGCTACACCATCGTCAACGATGTGTCCGAACGCGCGTTTCAGACCGAGCGGGGCGGACAGTGGACCAAGGGCAAAAGCTGTGACAGCTTTGGCCCCATCGGACCCTGGCTGGTTACGCCGGACGAGTTGGGTGATGTGCAGGCGCTGGACATGGTGCTGGATCTGAACGGAGAACCGGCGCAGCGGGGCAGCACGTCGTCGATGATTTTCGGCGTGGCCGAGGTGGTTTCCTACCTCAGCCAGATGATGACGCTCCATCCGGGTGACATCATTGCCACGGGCACGCCGCCGGGAGTGGGCATGGGGATGAAACCGCCCCGTTTTCTGCGCGAAGGGGATGTGATGACCCTTGCGATTGCGGGCCTTGGCGCTCAGCGGCAGGAAGTGCGCCAGGACGCCTAGCTGTGCGCGGTCCAGAACCGCTCCAGCATATCCCAGACGGCCTGGCGGGTTTCGGGGCGGTCCATCATCGGCTCGTGCCGCGCGCCGTTCAGCCACTCCAGCCGCGCGCCGGGCCAGCGGGCAATACGCGCCTTGATGCGGGGCACGTCGACGATGCGCTCGTCGGTCCCGACGATGGTCAGGCAAGGCAGATCGGGTGACGGCAGGGCATGAAGGCGCCGGCATTCCTGTAACGCGCCAAAGAGCCAGCGCAGGCTGGGGCCGCCCAAGGACAGTTCGGGATGGTCGGTCAGCTGAGCCACCATATGGGTGTGCATCTCGGCGTCGCGGGTCAGGTCGTTGCTCTCGAACGGCTCGCTTAGCATATAGCTTTTGGGGCCGGTGCTGGGCGCGAACTTATGGCCCAGCCCGACACGCTGGCTGCCCCAACCCAGTGACCAGGCCAACGGTCGCAGGGCGGCACGCATGCGGATACCCCACATCGGAGCCGAGAACGCGGCGCTCGCCACCGGCAGGCCGTCCGCCGCCGCGCGCAGGCCAATGGCGCCGCCCATGGAGTGCGCCAGAAGGTGCCATGGCCGGGGCAGATCCAGCGCCCCGGCGGCGCGCATGAGCGCCGCGACATCCTTTTGGTAATCTTGAAAATCGCCGACGTCCCCGGTCATCGCGTCGCCCGTCAGCCGGTCTGACAGGCCCTGACCGCGCCAATCGATGGTTGCCATCCCGTAGCCCCGCGCGCCCAAATCAGCTGCAGCTCGCCCGTATTTTTCAATAAATTCCGTGCGGCCCGGAAAGAGGATGATCGTGCCGCGCGCGTCTGCAACTGGCCAGGCACCGATCCGCAGCCGCACGCCATCGTCCGCGCGAACCCAGGCTGCGTGGCCGCCATCCGGCCCGCCAGCGATCTCGGCAAAGAAAGGCGCTGTGTCCATCAGCCCAGGATGCGGCCCAGTTTCATTGCGGCGCCGATATCGCCCTTGAGGCCCATCTTGCCGGTCAGATACGCCTTGGCCGGATCCAGATCGCCGCGCACGATATCCTCAAAGACATCCGCTGTAGCTGTCAGGGTTACGTTAGCGTCATCTGCATCTTTGCCGGGCCGCGCGCCCTTTGCGTCGATCACGATGATACCTTCTCCGGTGACGACAAATTTGGCCATCCCGTCCATTCCCTCGGGTTTCAGACGCCGATTGAGGGCTTCGACCGCCTCGTTGATCCTGTCGCTCATCTGCCGCTCCCGCCGATTTGATGAACCTTGCGGCGCCGCATTGCGTTCGGGGGGTTTGCTTTCCCGGCTGCGGCGCTAAACTTGGAAGTGTTATGGGCGCTCTTCGCATCAATCTCAATCCCGCCGTTGCGCTTTGTCTGGCGCTGCTGCTGCCTGCCGCGGGGCAGGCGCAGGACGAATCTCGCCTCGACCAGATGTATGAGGCGCTGAGAACCGCGCCTGCGGACGAGGCGGGCCGCATTGGACGTGAGATTAGACTGGAATTGTCGAAATCCGGCTCTCCCGCGATGAACTTGCTGTTGAAACGGGGGCGCGATGCGATTGCGGGTGGCGATATGGGCCTCGCCATCGAGATTTTGAGCGCGCTGACGGATCATGCGCCGGAATTTGCCGAAGGCTGGCACGCACGCTCGGTTGCGTTTGCGCGGGCCGGCATGCCGGGCGCCGCGATGGGCGATCTTGAGCGCGCGCTGGCGCTCGATCCGCGCAATTTCGCGGCGATCTACAGCCTTGGCGCCCTGCTCGAGCAGATCGGGCAGCCCGCCCTCGCGCTGGACGCCTACGCGCGGGTGGCCGAGATCCACCCGCATTTCGACGACACCGAGGCCAATCTGGCTCGTATCAGCGCCGACACCCAAGGCTCTGCCCTCTGACGTAATCCTGAACCACCGGAGACGAGGCCCATGGCCGATAATGCACGGATCCTTGCGGTTCTGGGCCCTACCAATACCGGCAAGACGCATTTTGCGATCGAGCGGATGCTGGGCTATCCCACGGGCGTCATTGGCCTGCCGCTGCGCCTTTTGGCGCGCGAGGTCTATGACAAGATCGTGCGTGCCCGTGGCCCGTCCGTGGTGGCGCTGGTCACCGGCGAAGAGCGGATCGTGCCGCCGCGCGTCAAATACTGGGTCTGCACGGTCGAGGCGATGCCCGAGGGCATCGGCGCGGATTTCGTCGCGGTGGACGAGATCCAGCTTTGCGCGGATCCCGAACGCGGCCATGTCTTTACCGACCGCCTTCTGCGGATGCGCGGACTGCGCGAGACCCAGTTTCTGGGCGCCGGGACGATGCGCAGCATGATCGCGCAACTGATCCCCGAGGTGGAATTCGTGCCGCGCACCCGAATGTCTGAATTGATGTATTCAGGTTCGAAAAAGATAAGCAAGATGCCTGCGCGTAGCGCGATTGTCGGTTTTTCGGTAGATAATGTATATGCAATTGCCGAGGTGCTGCGGCGGCAGAAGGGCGGCGCAGCGGTTGTCATGGGCGCGCTCAGCCCTCGCACCCGTAACGCTCAGGTCGAGATGTATCAAAACGGCGATGTGGACTATCTTGTCGCCACCGATGCCATCGGGATGGGCCTCAATCTCGATATTGACCACGTCGCTTTTTCCTCGCTGACCAAGTTCGACGGGCGCCGGATGCGCCAGTTGATGCCCAATGAGCTGGCCCAGATCGCCGGACGTGCCGGCCGGGGGATGAGCCATGGCACCTTCGGCGTGACCGGCGAGGCGCCCGAGCTTACACCCGACGTGGCCGAGGCGATCATGGAGCACCGCTTTGCCCCCATTCGTAAGCTGGAGTGGCGCAACGCCGCGCTTCAGATGGGGTCGACCGGCGCGCTGATTACCTCGCTCGAGGCAAAGCCCGATCATGACATTTTGGTGCGCGCCCGCGAGGCGGACGATCTGACTGCGCTGCGGACACTGTCGGAGATTCCCAACGTGCGGGCACGCGCCACGGGCGGCGCGGCGGTGAAGCTTCTCTGGGATGTCTGCCGCATTCCCGATTTTCGCGGCATCAGCCAAGCCGAGCATGCCAGCCTGCTGGAAACCATTTTTTGCGACTTGCACGAATGGGGCCGTATCCCCGACGATTGGCTTGCGCGACAAATCAAGCGCATCGATCGAACCGATGGCGACATTGATACGTTGTCGAAACGTCTGGCGTATATCCGCACATGGACATACGTCGCCCAGCGAAAAGGCTGGGTGGATGACGAAACGCATTGGCGTGAGGCAACGCGCGCTGTAGAAGACCGATTGTCGGACGCGCTGCATGGGGCGCTGACGCAGAGATTTGTGGATCGGCGCACATCCGTGCTCTTGCGTCGGCTCAAGCAGAAGGAAGCCATAGTGGCCGAGGTGAATGAGAATGGTGAAGTGACGGTCGAGGGCGAATTCGTCGGCCGTCTGGATGGGTTCCGCTTCGTGCAGGACAAGACCGCGTCGGGCCAAGAGGCCAAGACGCTGTCGCAGGCCAGCGTTTCGGCACTGGCGCCGCATTTTAACCTGCGCGCTGACCGTTTCTACAACGCACCCGATACCGAGATCGACTTTACCGAGCAGGGCGGCCTCATGTGGGGCAAGGACGCAGTGGGCAAGCTGGTTTCTGGGTCCGATCCGCTCAAGCCCGGCGTAAAGGCCTTTGTCGACGAAGAAGCTGGCCCTGACGTGGTGCAAAAGGTCGAGCGCCGCTTGCAGCATTTTATCGACCGCAAGGTTGCGACCCTCTTCGAGCCACTTTTGAACATCAGCCGGGACGAGACGTTGACGGGCCTGGCACGCGGCTTTGGCTTTCGCATGGTCGAGACGATGGGCGTCATCCCGCGCGGCGACGTGGCCGATGAGGTCAAGGCGCTCGAGCAGGAATCGCGCGGCGCATTGCGCAAACATGGCGTCCGCTTTGGCCAATTTACCATTTTCATGCCGCTTTTGCTGAAGCCGGCACCGACGCGCCTGCGTCTGGTTCTCTGGGGTCTTGCAAATGGAATGGACGAGTTTCCCGAGGCGCCGCCCCCCGGTCTGGTCACCGTGCCGGCCGCCAAGATGCCGCAAGGCTATTACACGATGGCCGGATATCGCGCGGCGGGCGCCCGCGCCATCCGCATCGACATGCTGGAGCGTTTGGCCGACATGCTGCGCGCCGAAGATAGTCGCGGTGGTTTCGAGGCCAAGGCCGATATGCTGTCGATCACCGGCATGACGCTGGAACAGTTCGCGGATTTGATGGAGGGGTTGGGCTACAAGGCCGAGCGCGGCGAGCGCGCCAAGATCAAGCCAGTCGATCAGATCATGGAAGAGGCGCCGGGCGTCGAGCCAGAAGCGGAGACTGTCGAGGACATGGTCGATCAGATCGAGGCCGAAGGGCTTGCTCCGGTGGCCGAGACGCCCGAGCCTGACGCCGAGGTGCCGGCCAACATCCCCGAGATGAGCGAGACCGAGGTCGAGCCGGGCACGCCCGCCGATCCCATCGCACCCTCGGCCGAGCCGGAAGTTTACTACACCTTCACATGGGCCAGCCGGCCCCGCCGTAGCGGGCCGCCCGCCGGTGCACGTGAGGGCGGCGGTCGCGGTAAGCCCCAAGAGGGCCGAGGCAAACCACGCGGCAAGGGCAAGCCCAAGGGCGGCGATCGGGGCGGCAAGCCCGGCGGCGCGGGCAGCAAAAGCTTTGAGGCCAAACCGGCGTCCAAGAAAGACAAGATCGATCCCGATAATCCCTTCGCTGCGGCCCTCATGGGCTTCAACAAGGATAAATGAGCGCAGTTGCCGAGGCGGAGGACGCACCCGATCAGGGCAAGATCCGCCTCGACAAGTGGCTTTGGCACGCGCGGTTTTTCAAAACGCGCGGATTGGCCGCAGGTGTCGTGAAGTCCGGTCATGTGCGCGTGAATGGCAATCGCGCGGGCAAGGCGGCCCATGCAGTCAGGTCCGGTGACGTTCTTACCTTCTCCCAGGCGGACACCGTACGCGTTGTGCGGATACTGGCCCTTGGCACACGGCGCGGCCCGGCTCCGGAGGCGCAGGCCCTCTACGACGATCTGACGCCGCCGCCTGTGAAATCCGAAACACCCGTTTCACCAAATCCCCGCTACGAGGGAAAAGGACGCCCGACCAAGAAGGACCGGCGCAAACTGGACCTCAATCGTCCCGGGGCGCTTGAATGATCTTTGGGCTTGGACTAACTGTCCGGCGATCCTGTTTCGAGAGGCCGATATGACCTACATCGTCAACGATGCCTGCATTTCGTGCAAATATACCGACTGCGTCGAAGTATGCCCCGTAGATTGCTTTTACGAGGGTGAGAACATGCTGGTCATCCATCCTGATGAGTGCATCGACTGCGGCGTTTGCGAGCCTGAATGCCCCGCCGATGCCATTCGCCCGGACACCGAGCCGGACATGGAAAAATGGGTCGAATTCAACCGCAAATACTCCGAGATGTGGCCGGTTATCGTGACCAAGAAGGATCCGCTGCCCGACGCCGCCGAGCGTGACGGCGAGAGCGGCAAGCTGGAGAAATACTTCTCCGAGGCTCCGGGCGAGGGCGGGTGAGGTCGCTCATTCATACGCGCGCGATCAAAATTCTGCCCCGGTGTTTGATCCATCGTCATCAATAGAACCACGTTTTTCAGGCGCTCTTTCTTTGAGCGCCGATTCGTGCTATGCATTGGGTTGATGTAACGCCACGCCCGATATCCATTTCCCCTGCTGACGCTCGGGTATGGATTTTTCTGTGCCTAGACATTGCGCCATGCCCGCACCGGCCATTCGCCGGGGGACATGCGTTTTGCCGATGACATTCGGGTAACCCTGGAAAGGAAGTTCTGAATGAGCAAGTCCAAAAAGTCCGAGTTCAGCCCCAATGATTTTGTCGTTTATCCCGCGCACGGCGTCGGCAAGATCGTGTCGATCGAAAGCCAGGAAATCGCCGGGATCGAGTTGGAATTGTTCGTCATTTCCTTTGAGAAGGACAAGATGACCCTGCGCGTGCCCACGCACAAGGCCACCGAGATTGGCATGCGTTCGCTGTCGTCGCCCGACATCGTGTCGAAGGCAATGACGACGCTCAAGGGCAAGGCCAAGGCCAAGAAGGCCATGTGGTCGCGCCGCGCGCAGGAATACGAGCAAAAGATCAACTCGGGCGACCTCATCGCCATCGCCGAGGTCGTGCGTGATTTGCACCGGACCGACGATCAGCGCGAGCAGAGCTATTCCGAGCGCCAGCTGTACGAGGCCGCGCTGGAGCGTCTGACCCGCGAAGTCGCTGCCGTGAGCGGCGATGACGAGGTCGAGGCAGCGCGCCAGGTGGGCGACGTTCTGATCTCGCGCGCCGCTGCGTAGACGCGCGTAGATAATGATGATTGTGGGCTGCATCCTGCCGGGATGCAGCCCTTTTTCATGGAGCCTCAGGCGAGGATCGACAGCAGTACGGTGATTTCGGCCATCTGTTGCGCCGCGCCCAGCGTATCACCGGTCTGCCCGCCGATCTTGGCCCTGGCGATCAAGCAGGCAAGGGTGCTGACAAGGGCGGCCCAGATCACCACCGGAATTGCGGCCCATCCCAGGAGCAAGAGGCCCGTTCCAAAGGCCAGACCGGCGGCGATCGCGCAGGCGCGGCCATCCGGGCGACCTGTGCCGTGCGACAGCCCGGCACCGCGCGCGTGCGGCAGGGCCCACATCATTGCAGGCATGGCCGCGCGCGACACCGCGCCAGCCGTCACCAATGCGGCCAGCGCCCAGCCGCCGTCCATCTGAAACATCAGCCACAGCGCCGACCAGCGCGCCGCCAGCGACAAAACCAGAGCGATCACGCCGTAGGCGCCGATGCTGCTGTCTTTCATGATCTCCAGCCGCCGTGCCCGCGTCCAGCCGCCCCAAAGACCATCCGCGCTATCGGCCAGACCGTCCTCATGCATGGCGCCCGTCAGGATCACTTGCGCAGCCAAGGCGGCGAGGGCAGCCAGCGCCGGCGGCAGCCCGCAGGCGTGCGCGATCAGACCCACCAGACCTGCCATGAGACCAAGAGCCGCGCCGATCAACGGATAGGCCCAGGCCGCGCCCGCGCCGCGCATCGGCGCATGCGGGAGCGGCAGCCGCGTCAGCAGCGCCGCAGC
Source organism: Roseovarius nanhaiticus (assembly GCF_900156535.1). Taxonomy (NCBI): domain Bacteria; kingdom Pseudomonadati; phylum Pseudomonadota; class Alphaproteobacteria; order Rhodobacterales; family Roseobacteraceae; genus Roseovarius; species Roseovarius nanhaiticus. Next base: position 115,123 of record NZ_FTNV01000003.1, read on the forward strand.
GGTGTGGATGTCTGCGAGGCGGTTCAGAACAATGTCGTTTTTAGACATCCGCGGCCTTTTGTGGGGTGCGTTTCAAGACGTCTCTGCGATACACCGCCGGCAACGGTGAAGGCAACGGAGAAGGGCAGGCCATGCGCAGGGATTTGAAGACCATGACGGATCTGGCGGCGCTGCTGGCGGACCTGCCCGAACCGGACACCGGGGCGCTGGAGGCAGCGCGCGGACGAAATAATGCTCTGACCAAACCGCCGCGCGCGCTGGGCCGGCTCGAGGACGTGGCGGCGTGGTATTGCGGCTGGCGCGGCGATGCGCGGGCGCAGGTCAGCGCGCCGCAGGTCATTGTCTTTGCCGGCAATCACGGGGTGACGGCGCAGGGCGTTTCGGCCTTTCCGGCCGAGGTGACGGCGCAGATGGTCGCCAATTTCAAGGCGGGCGGCGCCGCGATCAACCAGCTGGCGCGCCTTGTCGGCGCCCGCCTGGACGTTCACGCGATCGAGCTGGATCGCCCCACAGTGGATTTTACCCGCGCCGCTGCGATGGACGAGGCAGAATTCATGGACGCGCTGCGAACGGGCTGGGACGCGGTGGATCCGGCGACGGACCTTTTGGTCACCGGCGAAATGGGCATCGGCAACACCACCTCCGCGTCGGCCATTTGCAATGCGCTCTACGGTGGACAGGCGATCGACTGGACAGGCAAGGGCACCGGCGTCGATGCCGAGGCGATGGCGGTCAAGGCGCGCGTGGTGGGCGAGGGCGTGCGCCGCCATGATGCCCTGCGCCGAGCGCCGCTTCAGGTGCTGCGCGCGCTGGGGGGGCGCGAGCTTGCTGCGATGGCGGGCGCGATCCTGCGCGCGCGCCATCTTCGTATTCCGGTGATCCTCGACGGGTTTATCTGCTGCGCCGCCGCCGCCTGCCTCGAAGGAGCAGCGCGCGGCGCATTGGATCATTGTGTCGCTGGACATGTCAGTGCCGAGGCAGCACATCCGCGCCTCTTGCACCATCTGAACAAGGCGCCCTTGCTGTCCCTGGGGATGCGCCTCGGCGAAGGGACGGGCGCGGCGCTGGCCATAGGTATCGTGCAGGGCGCGCTGGCCTGCCATTCAGGCATGGCGACGTTCGAAGAGGCGGGTGTCAGCAGCGGCTGAGGCGCGCTCAGGCGCTCTTCTTCGGCTCTTCGCCGCCCGATTCCTCGAGCTGGGACAACAGCATCGTCTGAAGTTCGTCTTCCAGCTCGCGGGCGCGGGCGATGTATTTCTCATTTTCGACCGTCGGAATGTCGGGATCCCACAGGGCCGCCAATTCGCGCACCGACAGACGATCGTGGCGATAGAACGTCTCTTCCAACTCGGCGGCCTCGAACTCGGTCAGACCCATATTCTCCAGCACATAGCGCCCGGCCCGCAGGGAGGCATCGAACATCTCGCGAACGATGTCGTCCGCGCCCGCCTGGTAAAGGCGGAAAACGTGATTGCGGTCGCGTGCGCGGGCGATGATGTGCAGATCCGGCCGCTCGCGCCGCGCAAAGCTGACCAGCCGCACCGCGGCATCCGGATCATCGAGGGCGGCGACGAGCACCTTGGCGTCGCGCAGACCGGCTGCCATCAGCATCTCGGGACGTGTCGGATCGCCAAAGAACCCCTTGACCCCGAAACGGCGCATCCGCTGGATCGCGCCGAGATCGTGATCGAGCACGACGGTCTTGTAGCCAGAGGAACGCACGAGGCGGTTCACGATCTGGCCGAACCGACCGATCCCGACCACGATGACGCGGGCCTGCTCATCGACCTCGTCATGCTTCAGATCCTCGCTGGCCTCCTCCATCCGGCTCGACAGCCAATCGTAGAGGATAAAGAGAAGCGGGGTGATCAGCATCGAAATCGCGACGACCAAAAGCAGCATCTCGGTCATGTCGCGCGGAACGACATTTTGCTGCCCCGAGAAGGAAATGAGCACAAAGCCGAATTCGCCCGCCTGCGCGAGCGACAAGGTGAACAGCCACAGATCGCGGCCCCTCAGCTCGAAGATGCGGCCCAGAATGTAAAGGATCGCGCCCTTGATCACGATGACCATCAACGCGAGGCCCAGCACCAGAAAAGGCGCACCGAACAGCAGGACGAAGTTGATGCCTGCGCCGACAGTGATGAAGAACAGACCCAGCAGGAGGCCCTTGAATGGCTCGATGTCCGATTCCAGCTCGTGCCGGAATTCGCTGTTGGCCAGGACCACACCGGCAAGAAATGCACCGAGCGCCGGCGACAGGCCGATCGTGTACATGATGAAGCTGATGCCGCAGACGATCAGGAGGGCCAGCGCCGTATACATCTCGCGCAGACGCGCCAGGTGGATATAGCGAAAAACGGGGCGGGTCAGGTAGACGCCCGCAATGATGATGGCGCCGACGACCCCGATGGTGACGAGTGTGACGCCCCAGCCCGGCAGTCCCTCGACCAGTGACAGGCTGGCCTCGTGATGGCCGTCGCCGCTGGCGCTGGCGGCGTGACCCGCCGCATCCAGTATACTGCCATCCTCGCCGACGGGACGCTGCAGCGCCTCTTCCAGCACCGTCTCGGGCGTTTTGCGCATTGCCAGAAGTGGCAGGAGCGCCAGCATGGGAATGACGGAAATATCCTGGGTCAGAAGCACCGAAAACGCCGAGCGGCCACCACCTGTCTGCATCAGGCCCTTCTCGGACAATGTCTGGAGCACGATGGCCGTTGACGAGAGCGCAAAGATCAATCCGACCGCGAGGCTTACGGTCCAGTCATTGCCGAGCGCCATCACGCACAGCATGATCACCAGCGTGGTCAGCAGCACCTGCATCCCGCCAAGACCAAGCAGCCGGTGGCGCATGTCCCACAGCGCGCGCGGCTCCAATTCGAGGCCAATGAGGAACAGCATCATCACGACGCCGAATTCGGCGAAATGCTGAAGCTCGGCCGTTTCCTGCCCGACAAGGCCGAGGACCGGCCCAATGAGGATGCCCGCTGCGAGGTAGCCCAGAACCGAGCCGAGACCCAGCCGTGCGGCGATCGGCACGGCGATCACGGCGGCGGCAAGGTATATCGAGGCTTGGTAGAGGAAGGCGTCCATCGCGGTCTCCTTGGGGGCGCGCGCGTGCGCGGGATGCAGAGACCCAAGCATAGGGGCGCTGCCGGGTGGCGCAACGGCCAAGCGGCCCCTTTAACGCATCAAACGACTGAATTGGGGTCAGAAACTGCGCGGCTGACCCGGTTTGGGATAGCGCTTGCGCGGGCTCAGCCTTTCGGCATGCGCAGCACCACGTTGCGGCCCCGCTTGATGTAGCGCAACTCGCTCTCGCCGATGGCGGCAACCTGCCCACCATCCAGAGTGTCGCCCACGCGCACCTTCTTGTAGCGCCCATTGCTGAGCCGAACGAGCGCGCGGCGGCTGGCCGAAGAGCCGTAGACACCAATCAGATTGACGTCGCGCATGTTCAGCACGTCCTTGTCGGTCGCCTGACTTGCCACCGAGGCGCTCGACGGCAGGGATACCTGCATCTGCTGCGCCTGCGGTACCGGCTGTGCGGCGGCCTGCCGCTGGGTGCGCTTCACGAGGCTTTCGAAATCGCCGGGGCGGCGCAGCGGTGTCAACGAAGCGGTAACGGCTTGCGGCGTCACGTTCTCGAAGGCGTCGTCATCCAGTGCTTCCTGTTCCGCCTCGGGTGTGGCGGCTACGGCGACGTCGGGCTGGGCACTTGCCGCAGCGATGGCGCGCGACAGCGATGCGCCATCGACCAGTGGCGCGGTGTCGGCGGCCGACGCCGTGCGCAGCGTGGCCGCAGCGGCGGTCATGCTCTCGGGGCGCAGTTGCGGGCGCAGCGCCGCCAGCGAGGCAGCCGCGCCGGTGGTTTCGGCGAGTTCGACCTCGGGAACCTCGGCCAGCGCGCCTGCGTCCGACTCTTCGTCTTCGCCGGGTTGCTGACCTGCGACGATGCTTTGCGGGCGGACTCGAGGGCGGGTGCCAGCGAGGGCAGGATCGCCCTTGAAGACAACGGTTTCGGTCTGTGCCGGCGCGGCGCCATCCTGGGTGGCGGGCGCAGGCACTTCGGCGATCACCGTCACGCTTTGCGCCATTTCGGCGGGCGGCATCAGGGGCGGGCGGCCCGCGACGACCCGCACACCCTCGGGCGTCAAGACGCCGTCGGGCGTTGCGCGGACAAAGCCACGCTCGTCAAAGTCGAATCGCATGCCCGCTGGCGGGGGCGTGCCTGCGGCCTCGGGTGCGGTATCGCGCACATCGGGCGCGCGGCGCGGAAGCTTGCCCGGAAGGCCCAGATCTACACCGGGATCGAGAGACACCTGGTAGAGCTCGGTGATCGGCGCGCCTGCACCCGGTGTTTCGGGCGGCAAGGGCGCCATCTGCCAGATACCGGTCGCGGCATAGCTTGCCAGTGCCTCGCTGGGGGATAGGGGCGTGGGACTGTCGGGCAAGGTCGCCACATCGACTGGCGGCGCTGTCTCGCGGGGCAGCGCCGCGACACGTCCGTCCCCGTCGCCGCTGGGCAGGGGGGCGATCAGTGCGGGTGCGGCGTCCTCGCTGGGTTGGACGGCGGGATCTTCCTCGGTCTCGCTGACGGCGGGCACATCGGCCAGCTTGATGTCGCTGCCGCGGAAGAACCGCGACAGTCCCTCATCGAGAAAAACCGACGCCCAGGCCGCGACGCCCACGAGGAACAGCAACAGGATCGCTGTCAGAATCAGGCCCAGAAAGCGCGGCTTGCCCCGTACTTCGGTCTGGCGCGCTCCGAAAACGGTCATGCGCTGTTTTTCGTCGTGTTTGCTTGGGGTTGCCCGCGGCTGTGATTTCGGCGCGCGGCTTCCGAAGAGGCCGGGCATTTTGCCGGGCTCATTGGCGGCGCTCCCGTTTTGCAGCGGATCGGTCTTGGGGGCTTGCGGCTCGGGCGCGGCGTCGCGGTCGAGGCGCGCTTCGGGATCCGGGCGCAGGCTGGCGGCAAGTTCGGCCATCAGCGCGGGATCGGTCGGGCCCTGATCCGCCGGGCTGGGCAGGCTGGGCGTGGCGCCCGCGCCGGCGTCGGCGCTGGGACCCGTGTCGGCGCCGCCAAGGCGGCTGAGGCGCGGCTCCGCCGCGAGTTTGGGCGACAGGCGCGGCGCGTCATCCCCACCCCGGCTGGCGCGGATCGACGTGAAGGAGGCAGGCGCGGCAGCGGGGCCGTCGTTGCCGTTTGCGATGGGCGCCTTTGTCGGCGCAGGATTGGCTGAGGGCGCCGTCTTCGGCGTGTCGGCCGCGGATGCCGCGCCGGACTTTTCCACCTTGGGCGCAGGGCCTGCTTCGGCCACTGCCTTGGTCGCAGCGGCGGCGACCGGCGTGTCCTGCGGCTCGGCTGGTTTTTCGGGCGCGTGCGCCTTGCTGGAGATCTCGGCCTCTCCGGTAATCCGGACCCGTTCCGCGTCACGTTCGATCACCGTGCCCTCGGGCAGGTTCGCGGCGGCCCAGGCCGTGGCGCCGAAGAACGGCTCACCGCGGTACAGTTCGGTCTCGGGCGTTGCGGCAAAGCTGACGGGCTCGAACCCGTGCTCGACGGCAAAGCTTTCGGCCTCGCCCAACGTCTCCAGCGCGACGGCGGCAATGTGAATCGTACCGTTCTCGGCGGTCCAATCGTATTCCAGATCATCGACCGCGTAGGGCGTGGCGCCATCCAAGGCCGCGCGCACGGCGGCGTCCACATCGCCATCCGCCTCGATCGTCAGATATTTTATCTGGTCATCCGGAAGGACCAGCTTGCACGTGCGATCGCCGGGCAATGCGGCCGCCCGGTCCTGCAAAGCCGAGATTGCGGCGGGCAGATCGGCCACGTCGAAGGCGACCTGGCCCACGCGGGCCCAGCCCGAATAGGTCCGATGGAGCAGTTCAAGCCCCTCGCTGGACAGGATCAGAGAGAAATTCGGTTTCATCGCTTGTCTCTAGCACCCAAAGCCGCGCGGCGAAATGCGCGCCGCGTTTCGCGCCAAGTCTATAGCAGGTTCCTGCCGAACGAAAGACAAAGCCCGTCCGGGCAGGGCCAGCCCCGCCCGGCGTTTCGCCTTATAGCCCCTGATGGGCAGCTGCGCTCAGCCCGCCTTGGCGAGCGCCTGGTCCAGATCCGCGATCAGATCGTCCGCCGTCTCGATCCCGATCGAGATGCGCACCACATCCGGCCCGGCACCCGACGCGCGCTGCTGATCCTCGCTCAGCTGGCGGTGGGTGGTCGAGGCGGGGTGAATTACGAGGCTGCGCGTGTCGCCAAGGTTTGCCACATGGCTGAACAACTCGAGCGCGTCGACGAATTTGACGCAGCCGTCATAGCCCGATTTGAGCGAGATGGTGAAAAGCCCGCTGGCGCCTTTGGGGCAGACTTGCGCCATGCGGCCGTTATAGGGCGACGATTTGAGGCCCGCATAGGTCACGCCCGCAACCGCGTCATGCCCTTCCAGCCATTCCGCGATCTTTTGCGCGTTTTCGCAGTGGCGCTCCATGCGCAGGCTTAGCGTCTCGATCCCCATCAGCGTGTAATGCGCCGCCTGCGGGTTCAGCGTCATGCCCAGATCGCGCAGGCCGATGGCGATGCCGTGGAACGTGAAGGCCAGCGGGCCGAAGGTCTCGTGAAACTTGAGGCCGTGATAGGCAGGCTCGGGCGCCGAGAGCGACGGAAACTTGTCCGAAGCGGACCAGTCGAACTTGCCCGAATCCACCACGGCGCCGCCGGTGACGGTGCCGTTGCCGGTCAGGTATTTGGTCAGCGAATGCACGACCAGTGTCGCGCCATGTTCGATCGGGCGGCAGAGATATGGCGTCGCGGTGGTGTTATCCACGATCAGCGGAACACCCGCCTTGTCGGCAATGTCGGCGACGCTGCGCAGATCGGCGATGTGCCCGCCCGGATTGGCGATGGATTCGCAAAATACCGCGCGCGTGTCATCGTCGATTGCATCCGCGATAGCGTCCATATCGTCGATATCGACGAATTTGGCGGACCAGCCGAAGCGCTTGATTGTCTGGCTGAACTGCGTGACCGAGCCGCCATAGAGCCGCGTTGAAACCACCACGTTCTTGCCCGGCGCCATCAGCGGGAAAAGCGCCATGATCTGCGCCGCGTGCCCGGACGAGCAGCAAACCGCGCCTGCGCCGCCCTCGAGCGTGGCAACACGCTCTTGCAGCGCGGCGACGGTGGGGTTGGTCAGGCGCGAATAGATATAGCCGACTTCCTGAAGGTTGAAGAGCTTGGCCGCGTGTTCCGCATCGCGAAAGGCGTAGGCCGTGGTCTGATAGATCGGGATCTGCCGTGCGCCGGTGGCGGGATCGGGCCGTGCGCCCGCGTGAACCTGCAATGTGTCGAAACCGAGTGTCATGATGCGCCCCTTGTGCAAATTAACTTGGGCTATCTTTATTGGATGGCCGCCGGGCGGGCAATGATCAAGGTTTTCAGGATCATGATGAGGGCGGCGGCAGGATGCGCTCATTTGCGCCTGTAAACGCCCGTGAGGCTGGGGGGGCTGATCAGCCGGTAGCGGCGCCGCCTCGCTTTCTGGCACCATGATCTGCGTGCCGCCAAGCGCGAGCCCCTATGGCGCAGGTCGCTGAGCGTGTGATAGCCGGGCGCTAAGACCGTAGCGCCCGCCACCTCAAGCGCCTCGATTGTCAGGCTGGCATCCATGCCCGAGCCTGCGCGGGCGATGACAACGGGCGCGCCCGCCTGCCGGCGCGTCTCATCGCATCCAGAAGCCGTTGCGCTTGATCGTATTGCGGATGGCTTGTTCGCGCCTCGGCAGGTCATTCTGATCAAAGAGCGCGCGGGTTTTCAGGCCGCGGCCCTGATAGACCATGCGCTTGATCGGATCATATTCCTTGAGGACCTTCTTGACCCGATTGTGGTCTGTGATGTGATCCAGCGCCGCGATCACGTGATCCGCCTCGCGCGCGTAAAGCAGGGGCAGAAGGCGGTAGTGGCAGCTGACCGATCCATCGAGATAGCCCGCTGGCAGCGCATCGCGCCCGCCGCCGAGCCTGTGAATGACGAGGGGCAGCGCCACTTGGTCTAGCCACGGGTCAAGCTCCTGGCAGATCAGCTCTTCGGGGGGATCGTCGCGGATGGCGAGCGCGTAGTCCAGAAAGCGCTGACCGAAGGCGCGGGGGCATTTGTAGAAGAAGAACCCCGCGTTGAAGTAAAGATAGCGTTTCCAATACTCGTCGGGCTGCGCGAGATCGAGCGAGCTTTCGTAGTCCAGTCCGAACTTGTCGTAGAGCGATTTCCAGATGGCACCGTATTGGGGGCCGTAAAGCTCGGGCTTGGGCCACGTGCCTTCGCGGCGCAGCGATGCGCTGGGCCTGTCGAAATCAAAGGGCACTCTGGCCAGATCGCCAGTGATCAGCGTGTCGGTGTCGAAGAAAACGAACGGCTCGCCCTCGGGCAGCGCGGCCAGCATCTCGATCTTGTTGCCATAGGGATAGCTGTGGCCGAAATGGCGGCTTTCAAATGGAATGATCTCGGCGCCCAGCTCGGCCAGCATGGCGCGCAGATCGCCATTGCCCATGCGCGGGTCATTGGGCCAAAGCGGGCCGGGCTGCGGCTCGGCGATCAGCAGACGGCCTTGGAAGTCCGGCGCATAGCTGCGCAAGGACAGCGCGAAGAGCAGCGCCTCGTATTGCAGGCGGCCATTCTGTCCGACGATCACAACGTTGAAATTTTGCGTATGTGCGGGCTGCCCGGCCATGTCCATCCTGTTGGTGCGACGTGTTTTTCCGGCACTATAGGCCGAGCACTGTCGATGCAGAAGGGAAGATTGCGCAAAATGCTCGGCATTGTTTCCGCGGGCGGCACAGTTTGGTCTATTCGGAAATTGGAAGAAAGTGGTGGGCGACCCAGGAATCGAACCTGGCGTGCGTCTCCGCGAGGGAGTTACAGTCCCCTGCCACACCTTGCGGCCTGTCGCCCACTTGGCCAGAGGCTTGCGCGTCTGGCGTGGGGCGCTGATTACTAGCGCGCCCGTGAGGCGTCAACCGCAAAAAACACCGCGCGGGCCTGGGCTTTGCAGAGTGCGGAAATCGCCTTGCGCGCGGGGCGGGGGCGCATGATATTGCGCGCCCTAGGCATCAAGAGGCGGCGCGCGATGAAAAAACCGAAATGGGTGGTCGAAAAGGAGCAGGCCAAGAAGGTCGCCGAAGCCGAGACCGTCTGGCTTTTCGGTCTGCACGCCGTGCGCGACGCGCTGATGAACCCGGCGCGCGAGAAGCTGCGCCTGATCGTGACTCTGAACGCCCGAAACAAGTTGCAGGAGGCGATCGACGCGTCCGGCATGACGCCCGAAGAGGCCGATCCGCGCAAATTTCCCGCCCCGATCGACCCCGGCTCGGTTCATCAGGGTGCCGCGCTGGAGGTCAAGCCGCTGGATTGGGGCGATCTGGAGACTTTGGCGCTGGGCGGTGGTGGTGGCGATGGCGAGAGCGGGCGCCCGCCGCGCATGATCTTGCTAGACCGCGTGACCGACCCGCATAATGTGGGCGCGATCCTGCGCTCGGCCGAGGTGTTCGGCGCCTGCGCCGTCGTTGCGCCGCGCCATCACTCTGCCCCCGAGACGGGCGCGCTGGCCAAGACCGCCAGCGGCGCGCTGGAGCGGCAACCCTACAAGCAGGTGCGCAATCTGGCGGACGCCATCCAGCAATTGCAGAAGATGGGCTATCTGGTGCTGGGCCTCGATGGCGAAGCAGAATTGACCGTGGCCGAGGCCGTGAAGGGCCGGATGGACCGCCCGGTGGCGCTGGTGCTGGGTGCCGAAGGGCCGGGGCTGCGCCAGAAGACGCGTGAAACCTGCGACATTTTGGTCAAAATCCCTTATTTCGGGGAATTCGGCTCGCTCAATGTCTCAAATGCGGCGGCGGTGGCCTTATATGCCAGTCAGGCGCCGGACTAGGCCGCGCGCCTGAGCGGGAGAGCGGATGCGCAAAATCGTCACATGCTGCTATTGCGGGACGCGCGCGGCGCTGGTGTTGCGCGGCGACAGCCGTCATGAGCTGTCCTGCGCCGCCTGCGGCGCGCCGCTCCATGAGATGAAAGCGATGCCATGCGCTGCGCAAGAGCGCGGCAAGGCTCATCGCGCCTCGGCGCCGCGCCGCCGGCCCGCACCGCATCCTTACGATGTCCGTCGCGAGGACTACGAAGAGCGCCGCCGCGCCGAGCGCGAGATGCACCGCCAGCCCGCGCGTCGCCGCAAGCGGCGAAAGCCGTTCTTGCGCAAGGCATTCGAGGAAATCTGGGATGTGGTCGAGGACATCTTTGATTGAGACGGGCAGTCAGGCTGCGGGAAAGGGCTATTGCAAGCATCCTGATACAAAACGCCGCATGGTGATCACAGCTTTGCTACCGCCTCTTCTTAATCGGTAATTGAGACCTAAATGGTACTTTATGGACGCCGAACCGGAACTTCGGTGTCTCTTATCACTGTCCCTCGTTCCGTGACTGCGCCCGAAGTCTATACTTCGGGCGTTTTTTTGTGCAGCGTGCAGGTGCAAAAATCGCTTTTCAGGGTGGCCCATGACGGATGACGATATCTACGAGGCATTGCAGAGCGCGCGCCGCATCGCGCTGGTCGGTGCGTCAGCCAATCCCGCACGGCCCAGTCACCGCGTCATGCATTTTTTGCTGAACGCGGGTTATGACGTGGTGCCGGTCAATCCGGGATTGGCGGGTCAGAACCTGTTGGGTCAGGAAGTTGTGGCGCGCCTTTCCGACATCAAGGGGCATGTCGACATGATCGACATCTTTCGCGCGCCCGAACATGTCCCGCAGGTCGTGACCGAGGCGCTGGCGAAGTTTCCGGACCTCTCGACCATCTGGATGCAGCTGGGCGTGGTGCATGAGGAGGCTGCGCGCGAGGCGCGAGAGCGCGGCGTGACAGTGATCATGGATCGCTGCCCGGCGATCGAATATCCGCGACTGATGAGCTGATGCAGCTTAGTCCGCGACAAAATCTGCGGCGATACGCATCTCTCGCATGGGGCGGACATGTGCGGTACAAGCGGCGTAGGTTGGATGCGCCTTGAACGCAGCCAACGCGGCTTCGTCCGTGAATTCCGCGTAGACAATCAGATCGGGAGCCTCTTGGGTGATGGCATCGCTACGCAGATTGCGACCCACCTCGAAATGCTCCGCGTGCGGAATGTCGGCCAGCATCATCAGGCCCTCGCGGACCTTTTCGACATCATGATGCGCATTGGCCGAGAAAAAAACAATGTGCCTGATCATGTTAGCCTTCTTGCCTGCTGGCCTTTTCCACAAGGCCGGATTGGGATTGGCGCCGCTCGAGCTCGGCCATGACATCTTTCAAGGATACATCCCGCGCCCGCAGCATGACCATGAGATGAAACAGCACATCCGCCGCCTCATTGGTCAGCGCCGCGCGGTCGCCCTTGACTGCCTCGATGATTGCCTCGACGGCTTCCTCGCCAAATTTCTCGGCGCATTTCTCGGGGCCCTTGGACAGCAGCTTGGCGGTCCAGCTGGCCTCTGGGTCGGCTTCGGCACGCCGGGCGATGACCGCCTCCAAATCGTCCAAGGTCATAGGCCCGTCCTCATGGGTATTCCGGCAGCGGTCATATGCGCCTTGGCCTCGCCGATGGTGAATTCGCCAAAGTGAAAGATCGACGCGGCCAACACCGCGCTGGCGCCGCCTTCCTTCACACCATCGACCAGATGATCGAGGGTGCCGACCCCGCCCGAGGCGATGACAGGCACATCCACCGCATCGCTGATGGCCCGCGTGAGGGGAATGTTGAACCCGGCGCGTGTGCCGTCGCGGTCCATCGAGGTCAGCAGGATCTCGCCCGCGCCATATCCGGCGACCAGCCGCGCGAACTCGACCGCGTCGATGCCTGTCTCGCGGCGCCCGCCATGGGTAAAGATCTCCCACTTGCCCGGGCTGACGGTCTTGGCGTCGATGGCGACCACGATACATTGGCTGCCGAACTGATCCGACGCCTCGCGCACCACTTCGGGGCGGGCGACGGCGGCGGAGTTGAAGCTGACCTTGTCGGCCCCCGCCAGCAGCAGCGCGCGCACATCGGCGGGCGTGCGCACCCCGCCGCCGACGGTCAGCGGGATATAGCACTCTTCGGCCGTGCGGCGCACCACGTCGAACATGGTGCCGCGGTTCTCGTGCGTCGCGTGAATGTCGAGGAAGCACAGCTCGTCCGCCCCGGCCGCGTCATAGGCGCGCGCCGCATCCACGGGATCCCCCGCATCGCGCAGATCGACGAAATTCACGCCTTTGACCACGCGGCCGTCGGCGACGTCGAGGCAGGGAATGATGCGGGTTTTCAGCATGGCGACTTACGGCCCCTCGGTGATCACCTGGGCATCGGTGCCCGTGTTAAGGCGATTGTCTATGAGCAAATCGGCCTACATGCTAGGGTCGAATGCCGAAAAAACCGCAGAAGGAGAGTTTCGATGAAGCAATTGATAACTGCCGCTATTTTCGCCCTGATGGGCAGCATGGTCAGCGCGAACGAAGAAAGTGTGACCCATGTCGAGGCTGTCGGCGACGTGGCCGAGACCATGTCAGGATTGCAAAAGGCCGTGAACGAGGCGGGCGCGACCGTATTTGCCATGGTCGATCATGCCGAGGGCGCCGAGCGGGCCGGGATGGACCTGGCCCCTGCGCAACTGTTGATCTTTGGCAATCCCAAGATGGGAACGCAGGTGATGCAGGACGACATCCTGGCGGGTCTGCACTTGCCCATGAAGGTGCTGGTCTACGAGGATGAGGGCGGGCAGGTCTACCTTGCCTATGAGGATCCGGCGATCATGCTGGGCAATCTGAGCGGCGTTGCGCCCGGCGCCACCTATATTGCCGAGATGCGCGCGGCCCTCAGCAAGCTGACCAACAAGGCCGCCAGCGCCGATCACTGAGCCCTAGCGCAGCGCGTCCAGCGCGCTGCGCAGATCCAGCGCTCCGTCATAAAGCGCGCGGCCCGAGATGGCGCCGTTCAGCGGCGCACCGCAATCGCGCAGGGCCAGCAGGTCGTCGAGCGAGCTGACACCGCCCGACGCGATGACAGGAATGCTGACAGCACGCGCCAAGGCCGCCGTCGCCTCGATATTCGGGCCCTGCATGGCGCCGTCGCGTTCAATATCGGTGTATATGATCGCGGCAACGCCCGCGTCCTCGAAACTGCGGGCAAGGTCTGTGACCATCACTTCGGTCTCCTCCGCCCAGCCCTTGGTGGCCACGCGGCCGTTGCGTGCATCTATGCCGACGGCGACCTGGCCCGGAAACGCCTTTGCCGCCTCACGCACGAGCGCGGGGTTCTCCACTGCAACGGTGCCCAGGATGACGCGGGCGAGGCCCTTGGACAGCCACGCTTCGATCGTCGCCATATCACGGATGCCGCCCCCCAGCTGAGCGGGCACCTTGCAACGATTCAGAATCTCCTCGACCGGCGCGGCATTGACGGGCGTGCCCGCAAAGGCGCCATTCAGATCGACCAGATGCAGCCACTCGCAACCCGCCGCAACAAAGGCTTCGGCTTGCGCTGCCGGGTCGTCATTAAAGACAGTCGCTGCCTCCATCTCGCCGCGCAAGAGACGCACGGCCTGGCCGTCTTTGAGGTCGATGGCGGGGTATAGGATCATGGTATTACTCGCAAAAATGGGGATCAGGGCGCCCAGCGCAGGAAATTCGAGATCATGCGCAGTCCGGTGGCCTGGCTTTTCTCGGGGTGGAACTGCGTGCCGATCATGTTGTCCCGGCCCACCACCGCGGTCACTTGCCCGCCATAGTCCACATGCGCCAGCAGATGCGCCGGGTCGGTGACCTTGAACTGGTAGGAATGAACGAAATACGCGTGCTGCCCCGTCTCAATTCCCTCGAAAACCGGATGCGCCGCGTCCAGTACCAGATCGTTCCAGCCCATATGCGGCACCTTCAGCGCCGGATCCGAGGGCGTGATCGCCTCGACCGTGCCGCCGATCCAGTCGAAGCCGTCCGTCTCACCATGCTCGAGCCCGCGGGTGGCCAGCATCTGCATCCCGATGCAAATCCCCATGAAGGGGCGGGCGCGATCCATCACCGCCTCGCGCATCGCTTCGAAGAGGCCGCGATGATCATATAGCTCGGCCCGGCAGGCCGCGAAGGCGCCATCACCGGGCAGTACGACACGGTCCGCATGGCGCACGGTATCCGGGTCCGAGGTGACCAGCACCTCGCCCGTATCCGTCTCGCGCGCCATGCGTTGAAAGGCTTTCTCGGCCGAGTGCAGATTGCCGCTTTCGTAGTCAACGATGACGGTTTTTTGAGGCCCTGCGCGCATGGGTCTAGAGCATTCCCTTGGTCGACGGGATCGCGTCGGCCTTGCGTGGGTCGGTCTCGACCGCCTCGCGCAGGGCGCGGGCGACGGCCTTGAAGGCCGCTTCCGCCATGTGGTGGCTGTTAATTCCGTGCAAGGCATCGACATGCAGGGTCATGCCGGAATGGGTTGAGAAGGCTTGGAAAAACTCGCGCACCAGCTCGGTGTCGAAGGCACCGATCTTGGCCGTGGGCAAATCCATGTTCCACACCAGATAGGGCCGTCCGCTCAGATCCAGCGCCGCGCGTACCAGCGCATCATCCATCGGCAGCAGGCAGGCGCCATAGCGGCGGATGCCGCGTTTGTCGCCTAGTGCCTCGGCCAAAGCCTGACCCAGCGCAATGCCAACATCTTCGACGCTGTGGTGGTCGTCGATATGCAGATCGCCGTCGCAGGTGATCTGCATGTCGATCAGCGAATGACGTGCCAGCTGGTCCAGCATGTGGTCGAAAAATCCGACGCCGGTGGTATTGGCATAGCTGCCGGTCCCATCCAGCGTGATGGCGACGCTGATATCTGTCTCGGCGGTCTTGCGGGTGATTGTGGCGCTGCGCATGTCGCTCTCCTGATCTTTGCCGCGCTTATAGGCAGATCGCGACGCCGCGCCAAGGGCAACGGATCAAACGTTCATTTCAAACAAGGCTGTCGGCTGAAACAGAAAAGGCCGCCCTCAGGCGACCTTGATCTTGTGACCGTGGGTGGCGGTCTAATTGGAGCGGGCGAGGCGATTCGAACGCCCGACCCTAACCTTGGCAAGGTTATGCTCTACCCCTGAGCTACGCCCGCACCGATTGAGGGCTGTCTACAAATTGCCGCGCGGCGCTGCAAGGGCAAAAGTCGCGCGCTGCGCAAAAATTTCGCGGCCAATGCCCTTACCCCGACGGCAGGTCGCGCGTCGGCACGCGGATCAGCGTTTTCGGCTTCATCTTGGCAAAAATACTCTGGGGGTGCGGGGGTGAAACCCCCGCCGCCGCCCGCCGCAGGGCGGGCCTTAGACATAGCTGAGCGCTTTGCGCTCCGGCACTCCGAAATCCTCGGAATGCACGATGGGCCCCTCGGGACCCAGGTAGAGGATACCATAGGCGCCCGGCTCGTCTATCGAGCTGTGGCTGTCCATGCCCGGCCGCAGAATGGGCGATTGGTGGCAGGGGCTTTTCAGGATGGTCGTTGGAATACCGCCGGCCGGTCCAGAGATGGTGCGGTGCATATGTCCGGCAATGATCTGACATGTGTTTGCGCGCCGTTTGAGAACGGCCAGGAGGGCGGCGCGATTCGTCAGCCCTATTTCGTCCATCGCGTCAAAGCCGGTCAGCATGGGCGGATGATGCAAGAACAGCACCACTGGCCGCCCCTCGGCGCCGGCCAGTGCCGCATCCAGCCAGGCAAGCCGGACGTCGCAAACCACGCCTGCGTGCTGCCCGTCGTCGACGGTATCCAGCAGAATCAGCCGGGCGTCCTGCGTGTCGACAACCTCGCAGACATGGCCCTCAGACGTGCGCGGCGCGTCGGGAAAGGCCGCGGCAAAAATCGCCCGGCGGTCGTGATTGCCGATGGTCAGATGCACGGGCAGGGGGCAATCTGCCAGCGCGGTGCGGAGGTGAGCGTATTCCTCGGGACGGCCATGATGTGTCAGATCGCCGGTGACGACGATCCGTTCGGCATCGGGAAATTGCGCCAGCGCATGGGCCAGGCCCGCGCGGAACCGTGCATCGGGATCCAAGTGTCCGATGCGGCCGCCGGGCGCCGTATAATGGAGATCGGTAAAGATCAGGGTCTTGCGCATGCGCGCTACTCCAACTCGATCAGCAGATCCTTGGCGTCGATCTGCCCGCCCGGCGTGACGTGGACGGATTTGACCACGGCGTCGCGTTCGGCATGCAGGCCCGTCTCCATTTTCATCGCCTCGATGGTGAGCAGCAGATCGCCGGCCTTGACGGTCTTGCCGGCCACTGCCGACACGCTGGCCACGACCCCTGGCATGGGGGCACCGATATGGTTTGCGTTTCCAGGCTCGGCCTTGGGGCGGGCAGCGGTCGTCGCCTTGACCATACGGTTGGGCACGCGGACGACACGGGGCTGGCCGTTCAATTCGAAAAAGACGCGAACATCGCCGTCCTCGCCGGTTTCGCCCACGGCTTGCAGCCTGATTTCCATCGTTTTGCCAGGGTCGATCTCGGCGGTGATCTCTTCGCCCGGCTCCATCCCGTAGAAAAACGTGCGCGTCGGCAGAACGCGTACCGGGCCGTAGATGCGATGGCGGCCCATATAATCAAGGAAGACCTTGGGATACATCAGGTAGCCGTTCAGATCCTCGTCATCGACTGATTTGCCCTCCATCTGCGCGCGCGCCTCGGCGCGCGCGGCCTCCAGATCGACAGGGGGCAGATGCGCACCGGGCCGGTCGGTATTGGGCGTCTCGCCCTTCAGTGCCTTCGCGACCAGTGCCGCGGGAAATCCGCCCGGAGGCTGGCCCAGATTGCCGCGCAGCATGTCGATGACAGAATCGGGGAAGGACGTGTCGTGGTTCGGGTCCTCGACCTGTGCCCGGCTCAGCCCCTGGGACACCATCATCAGCGCCATGTCGCCCACAACCTTGGACGACGGGGTGACCTTGACGATATCGCCGAACATCTGGTTCACATCGGCATATGTCTGCGCCACTTCGGGCCAGCGATCCTCAAGCCCCATGCTGCGTGCTTGCTCGCGCAGGTTGGTGAACTGCCCGCCCGGCATCTCGTGCAGATAGACCTCCGAGGAGGGCGCCTGCATCGACGATTCGAAGGCCGCATAGTGCCCGCGCACATTGTCCCAGTAATCCGAGATTTCGCGCACCGCGCCGATGTCGATGCCGGTGTCGCGCTCGGTATGCGCCAGCGCCTCGACAACCGAGCCGAGCGTTGCCTGGCTGGTATTGCCGCTGAGCGCGTCCATCGCGCAATCGACGGCATCGACCCCTGCATCGGCGGCGGCGAGGATCGTGGCGCTGGCGATGCCGGCGGTGTCATGGGTATGGAAGTGGATGGGCAGGCCCACCTCCTCCTTGAGCGCGGCGATCAGTTGGCGTGCGGCGGCGGGCTTCAGCAGGCCCGCCATGTCCTTGAGGCCCAGCACATGCGCGCCGGCCTTCTCCATCTCGCGCGCCATACCGACATAATATTTCAGGTCATACTTTGCGCGGTCGGGGTTCAGGATATCGCCGGTATAGCAGATCGTGCCTTCGCAGATCTTGCCAGAGGCGAGGACAGCATCCATCGCGACACGCATGTTTTCGACCCAGTTAAGCGAGTCAAAGACGCGGAAGACATCGACACCGGTCTCGGCGGCCTGCCGCACGAATTCCTGTACCACGTTGTCCGGGTAGTTGGTGTAGCCGACGCCGTTCGACGCCCGCAACAGCATCTGCGTCATGAGATTCGGCATGGCCGCGCGCAGGTCGCGCAGGCGCTGCCACGGGCATTCCTGCAAGAAGCGGTAGGCGACATCAAAGGTCGCGCCGCCCCAGCATTCGACCGAGAAGAGCTGCGGCAGATGCGCGGCATAGGCGGGCGCGATACGGATCATGTCGCGGCTGCGCATCCGCGTCGCCAGCAGCGACTGGTGTCCGTCGCGCATGGCGGTATCGGTGATCAGCAGCTGCTTTTGCGCCTTCATCCAGTCGGCCACGGCCTGCGGGCCTTTTTCCTCCAGGAGGTTGCGTGTGCCGGGCTGTGGCGTGCCGCGCAGCTTGGGGGGCTGTGGATCCTTCAGCTCGCGGCGTGGCCGGGGGCGGTCCTTGGTCTCGGGGTGCCCGTTCACCGTGATATCCGCGATATAGGTCAGCACCTTGGTGCCCCGGTCGCGGCGCGAGCGGAAATTGAAGAGTGCCGGCGTGTCGTCGATGAACTTGGTCGTGTAGGTGTTGTCGAGGAATGTCGGATGCTTGAGCAGGTTCTCGACGAAGGCGATGTTGGTCGAGACGCCCCGGATACGGAATTCGCGCAAGGCGCGGTCCATCCGCGCGATCGCCGCCTCGGGCGTCTGCGCATGGGCCGTCACCTTGACCAACAGGCTGTCGTAGAACCGCGTGATGACGCCGCCCGCATAGGCCGTGCCACCATCAAGGCGGATGCCCATGCCGGTGGCGCTGCGGTAGGCGGTGATGCGGCCGTAATCGGGGATAAAGCTGTTCTGCGGGTCCTCGGTCGTGATGCGTGTTTGCAGGGCGTGGCCGTGCAGGCGGATCTCGTCCTGGCTGTCTTTGCGCGTCGCCTCGGCCAGCGTCTTGCCCTCGGCGATCTTGATCTGGGCCTGCACGATGTCGATGCCGGTGACCTCCTCGGTCACGGTATGTTCGACCTGCACGCGGGGATTCACCTCGATGAAGTAGAACTGCTCGTTGTCCATATCCATCAGGAACTCGACGGTGCCCGCGCATTCGTAATTCACGTGCTTGCAGATCTTGTAGCCCAGCTCGCAGACCTCGGCGCGCTGGGCGTCCGTGAGGTAGGGGGCGGGCGCGCGCTCGACCACCTTCTGGTTGCGGCGCTGGACCGAGCAATCGCGCTCGAAGAGGTGATACATGTTTCCGTGCTTGTCGCCGAGGATCTGCACCTCGACATGGCGGGCGCGCAGGATCATCTTTTCCAGATACCCCTCGCCATTGCCAAAAGCCGCCTCGGCCTCGCGCCGGCCTTCCAGTACCTTTTCTTCCAGCTCATCGGGCCCGTTGATAGGCCGCATGCCGCGCCCGCCGCCACCCCAGGAGGCCTTGAGCATCAGCGGATAGCCCACGGCCTCGGCTTCGGCGCGGATGGCATCCATATCCTCGCCCAGAACCTCGGTGGCGGGGATGACGGGTACGCCCGCCTCGATGGCGACGCGCCGCGCACTGGCTTTGTCGCCCAGTTGGCGCATCGTCTTGGCCTGCGGGCCGATAAATGTGATCCCATTTGCGGTGCAGGCATCGACAAAATCCGGATTTTCGCTGAGCAGGCCATAGCCGGGGTGGATCGCATCTGCGCCACATTCCTTTGCGACGCGGATGATCTCGTCAATGCTGAGATACGCGGCCACGGGGCCAAGACCGGCGCCGATACGGTACGCCTCATCCGCCTTGAAGCGGTGCAGGCCAAGCTTGTCCTCTTCGGCAAACACGGCGACGGTGCGCTTGCCCAGCTCGTTTGCGGCTCGCATGATGCGGATTGCAATCTCGCCGCGATTGGCAATCAGGATTTTCTTGAACTCAGTCATGGCGCGTCCCCATTCATCGTTTCTTGTGCGGGCGCTGGGCCCGGTTGCGCGCAGAGTGCAAATCGCCGCAGCGCAGCGCAACTTTATTCTGAGTTTGTAGGAATTGCCGGGGCAGGGCGCAACGGATGCGGCGCGTTGGCTACCCCTTTGCGACATTTGCTACCCGGCTGGGCGCGTGCATTACACACGGCTTATCAGCCGTGCAGGCAGGTCGGGCAGGCTGCGTGCGCCCAACTGGCCCATATTGGCAGTCATGTCCGCCGTCAAAATGCGCACGAGGTGGTCCAGCCCCTCGGGGCCAAGCGCGGCCAGCGCGTAATGCCAGGGCCGCGCCATCATGACGAAACTGGCACCAAGTGCGATGGCGCGCAGGATGTCGAGACCGCCGGTGATACCGCCATCGAAGATCAGGGGCAGGTCCGTCGCGGCGCGCATGAGCGGCAGCTGCCGGGCGCTGGCGGGTGCGCCGTCGAATTGGCGCCCGCCGTGATTCGAGATCCAGACCGCATCGACGCCCGCAGCCTCCAGCATCGGCAGATCCGCGGGATCGAGCACGCCCTTGACCACCAGCGGCCCGTCCCAATGTGCGCGCAGCCAGTCCAGATAGGCGGCATCGGGCGATGTGCGCAGCAGGTATCCCGCATGCGCGGTCGATGGCAGGCCCGAGGTATCACCCGCATATTTGTCGATCATCCGCATGCGCGGCATGCCGCGCTGCGCCATGCCCATCGCCCAGGCCGGGCGCATGGCAACTTGCGCCATGAGGCGCGGGGTCAGGCGCGGGGGCTGCGTCAGGCCCGAGCGCGTCTGACGCTCGCGCCGGGAGGCGACGGGCACATCGACTGTCAGCACCAGCACCGAAAAGCCGGACGCCTTCGCGCGCTCCAGCATGTCGCGGCGAATGCCCTCGTCGCGCGGCGGATAGAGCTGAAACCAGCCATGCGCGCCCAAATGCGGCGCGACGTCCTCGGGCGTCTGTGCCGCCACGGTCGAGAGGGTATAGGGCATGTCCGCCTTTGCCGCGGCGCGGGCCAGATGGCCCTCGGCATCCGGCCAGATCAGGCCCGACATGCCCACGGGGCCGATACCGAAGGGCAGGGCCATGTTCCGCCCGAAAAGCGTGGTCGTCAGATCGGGCGCGAATTCACCGTGCAGGATCGAGGGCATCATCTCGACCTCTTGCAGCGCGGCGGGGCCGGCATGGCGCGCGCGCTCGGTCCCGGTGCCGCTGTCGAGATATTCCCAGACGAAACGGGGCAGGCGCGCGCGGGCGCGGGCCTTGAGGTCGGCGATCGCGGGATAGGTGCTGTCATGGCTCATGCGCGGCATTTGGCGCGCGCGCCGCGCCCTTGTCCAGACGCGATTTGCGCGAATGAATACCCGTTATGCAGCGCGCCTTTAAGGCCTGCGGGCGGCTGGACATTCCGCCGCTCATCCCCTCTCAATGCACGAATGGATACCGAGACGAACGCGCGCCCCGGCTGGGGGATTTTCTGGATGGTCGTGACCGGCATCCTCTTTGTTGGCGTGACTGCACTGGTCAAGACGATCGGGCCGCGCATTCCTGCCGCCGAAAGCGCGTTCTTGCGCTACGCTCTGGGCCTCGTGTTGCTGATCCCGGCCATTCCGGCCATGCGGCGGGCGCGGATCACGCCGCGGCTTTGGACGATCTTCACCATACGCGGTGCGGTGCATACGGTGGGGGTGATGCTGTGGTTCTACGCCATGGCGCGTATTCCCATCGCGGATGTGACGGCGATGAATTACCTCTCGCCCATTTACGTGACGATCGGCGCCGCGCTTTTCCTGGGGGAGCGTCTGGCGATGCGGCGTCTGATCGCGGTACTGGTCGCGCTGCTTGGCGCCGTCATCATCCTGCGGCCGGGTCTGCGCGAGGTCGGGCCGGGGCATCTGGCGATGCTGGTCACGGCCATCGGCTTTGGCGGCTCGTATCTGCTGGCCAAGCTGCTGACCGATGAAAATTCGCCCGCGGTCGTGGTGACGATGCTGTCGCTGACCGTGACCGTCGGACTTGCCCCTTTCGCGCTTCTGAATTGGGTGACGCCCACGCTGCTGGAGCTGGTCACTTTGTTCGGGGTCGCGGTGCTGGCGACGGCGGGGCATTACACCATGACGCTGGCCTTCCGGGCCGCGCCGCTGGCGGTGACGCAGCCCATGACGTTTTTGCAACTTGTCTGGGCCGTCCTCTTGGGCGCGCTTGTGTTTGGCGAAGCGGTGGATCCCTTCGTGGTACTGGGCGGCCTCGTCATCGTGGGATCGGTCAGCTTCATTACATGGCGCGAGGCGATGCTGAAGCGCCGGGCGATCACGCCGCCCGCAAATGCGACGAAGTTCTAGGCGGCGCCGCGCAAAGACGGCCTTCACCATCCGCGCATGAAAAATGCCGCCGGGCAAGTCGCCCGGCGGCATCTGGCTGATCCGGAACCGGGGCGATGATCGCCCCGGCCTGAGTATACCGGCCTCAGTGGATCAGGCGAACCACCAACGCTCGGCCCAACGCTCGCCGTCCATGTCCCAGTTGGACGCCAGCGTCTCGGGCTTGCCGATCTTCTTGGTCGTGGCAAAGACGTAGTTGGCAAACATCGGAATGATGATCGCGCCTTGGGTGCTGACGATCTCCTGCAGCTCCCAATACTGCTGGCGGCGCTTGTCCTGGTCCAGCTCGGCACGGGCCTGAACCAGCAGCTCGTCGAACTTTTCGTTGCACCAGAAACCATCGTTCCACTCGGCGCCGCAGGTATAGGCGGTCGAGAACATCTGGTCCTGCACAGGGCGGCCGCCCCAGTAGACCGCCGAAAACGGCTTCTTCATCCAGACATCGGACCAGTAGCCGTCATTCGGCTCGCGCACGACCTTCAGATCGATGCCCGCGGCCTTGGCCGAGTTCTGATAGAGCGTCGCCGCATCGACCGCGCCTGCGAAGGCCGCGTCCGCTGCCGAGAGGCTGACCTCGAGGCTGTCGAGACCAGCTTCCTTGAGGTAGAACTTGGCCTTGTCTGGATCGTAGGTCTTTTGCTCCAGCTCGGTGTTGTAGAACTGCTGGCCCTGGCCGATCGGCACGTCGTTCCCGACCGAGCCATAGCCAAAGAGGATTTTCTCGACCAGCTCCTCGCGGTTGATGGCGTATTTCATCGCCAGGCGCACGTTCACGTCGTCATAGGGCGCCTGATTGGCGGACATGGCGAAGGTGAAATGCTGCGTGCCAGCGACCGAACTGATGTCGAGATCGGGGTTGCGCGACAGAAGGCCGATTGTCTTGAGGTCCAGCTTGTCGACCGTGTCGACATCGCCCGAGACGAGCGCGGTGGTGCGCGCGTTCTGGTCGGTCAGCGACAGCATCTCGATGCTGTCGAACCATGCCACATCCTTGCGCCAATGGTTTTCGTTGCGCACCAGCGTTGAGGTGACGCCGGGCTTGAATGTCTCAAGCACGTAGCTGCCGCAGCCATCGCCCGATTTCCAGTCGATGCCGTCATCCGTCGCCGGCAGGATCGGCAGGTGATAATCGCTGAGGATGAAGGGGAAGTCGGCATTGCCGCCGTCGAGGGCAAAGACAACCGTGTCGCCGTCGATGGTGATGTCCTGGATCGGTGCGACGATGGGTGTCGCTGCCGATACCGCGTTTTCGCCGCGGTGAAAATTGATCGAGGCGACCACGTCTTCGGGTGTCAGCGTCTTGCCCGAGTGGAACGTGATGCCGTTGCGGATCTTGAAACGCCATGTCTTGGCGTCTTCGGAGGCTTCCCAGCTTTCCGCGACGAGCGGCCCGACCGAGCCGTCGGCCAGCACTTCTGTCAGGTGGCCGTCCTTGGCGTGGGTGATGGCGATCGTATAGCCGTTTTCCCACGTGCCGGGATTCAGCGTATCGGTCGTCTGGCCGTGGCCCTTGCCGACGCGCAGATGGCCGCCCTTCTTGGGCGTCGAGGCATAGGCCCCGCCCAGCGGCAGCGACGCTGCGATGGCGCCAGCGGCGGTGGTTTTCAGAAATCCGCGCCTGTCGAGGCGTCCATTCGTGATGAGCGACATATGTAACTTCCCTTTTGTCGTTTCTCTCAAGGTCTTCTTGTCTCGTCCCGCCGGTCGCGGCGGGGGGTGCCTTGTGATCCCGGCTGTAAAATACACGGGGGCGGAGGCCGGGCCCGCCGGCCGCCTCTGCCCCGTTGCTTCGGGGCGGGCAGACCAGCCGCGCCGCATGAAGGTATGCCGCGGTGCGCCCAGCTTGCAACCGCTAATGGCGTGCGGAACGCCGCGAGCCTGCGGGATGCGGAAGTCTTCTGGTTATTGATTGACGAGTCAATAAAAAATAAGTAGCGCGGTTGTGAGCCTTGTGTGACAAAAAAAGGATGCGCCCGCGTGCCGAAAATCGGGATGGAGCCCATACGCCGCGCCGCGCTTGTCAGCGCCACGATCCAGGAGATCGGCGTTCAGGGCACGCTTGATGTCACGGTCGCGCAGATCGCGCGGCGTGCGGGCATGTCGCCGGGGCTGGCGCATCACTATTTCGGCTCCAAAGAGCAGATATTCACGGCGGCGATGCGTCATATCCTGACGCTATATGCTGCGCAGGTGCGCGGGGCGCTGTTGATGGCGCAGTGTCCGCGCACCCGGATCGAGGCGATCATTCGCGCCAGTTTCACGGCGATGAGTACACGCCCCGAGCATATCGCCGCCTGGCTGAATTTCTACGTTCAGGCCCGCAAATCGCCCGAGACTGCGCGCCTGCTGGCGATTTACCATCGCCGCCTCAAGTCGAACTTGCACCACGCTTTTGCACAACTGGCGCCCGCGCGGGCCGATATTCTGGCGCGCGGCGTCGCGGCCATGATCGACGGGCTTTACTGTCGTCATGCTGTGGCCGGGGGCGGAGATATCTCGCACGATGCCGTCGAGACGCTGATGCATTACGTGGCGCTGGCGCTGGACGATGAGACCCCTAACAACGCACCCGCAGGAGAGACTTCATGAGCCGTCCCAATATCCTCATCTTCATGGTTGATCAGTTGAATGGCACGTTCTTTCCGGACGGCCCTGCGGACTGGCTGCACGCGCCCAATATCAAGCGCCTCGCCGCCCGCTCGACCCGTTTTGCCAATGCCTATACCGCCAGCCCGCTCTGCGCGCCCGGGCGCGCCAGCTTCATGTCCGGGCTGCTGCCGTCGCGCAGCCGGGTCTATGACAATGCGGCCGAATTCGCCGCCGACATCCCGACCTATGCGCACCACCTGCGGCGCGCGGGGTACCAGACGTGCCTCTCGGGCAAGATGCATTTCGTCGGCCCCGACCAGATGCACGGATTTGAAGAGCGGCTGACGACCGATATCTACCCCGCCGATTTCGGCTGGACGCCCGATTACCGCAAACCCGGCGAGCGGATCGAATGGTGGTATCACAACATGGGCAGCGTCACGGGCGCGGGCGTTGCCGAGATTTCCAACCAGATGGAGTATGATGACGAGGTCGCCTATGAGGCAACGCGCAAGGTCTATGATTATGCCCGCGGCAAGGACGCGCGCCCGTGGTGCTTGACCGTCAGCTTCACCCACCCGCATGACCCTTATGTGGCGCGCAAGAAATACTGGGATCTCTACGAGGATTGCGAGCATCTGCTGCCCGAAGTGCCGGCGATGGACTATGACGCGCATGATTCCCATTCGCAGCGCATTTTCGACGCCAATGACTGGCGCAGCTATGACATCACCGAAGAGGATATCCGCCGCTCACGCCGCGCCTATTTCGCCAATATCTCATATCTCGACGACAAGATCGGCGAGGTGATGGAGGCGCTGGAGGGCACGCGGCAGGACAAGGACACGGTCATCCTCTTCGTGTCGGATCACGGCGATATGCTGGGCGCGCGGGGCCTGTGGTTCAAGATGAGCTTTTACGACGGCTCGTCGCGCGTGCCGATGATGATCGCCGCGCCGGGTATGGAGCCGGGGCGCATCGAGACGCCGGTCAGCAATATCGACGTCTGCCCGACGCTCTGCGATCTGGCGGGGGTGTCGATGGAGGAGGTCGCGCCGTGGACCACCGGGCAGTCGCTGGTCCCGTTGGGGCAGGGCGGCACGCGTGAAGAACCGGTGGCGATGGAATACGCCGCCGAGGCATCCTACGCGCCGCTGGTCTCGCTGCGTCAGGGCAAGTGGAAGTTCAATCGCTGCGCGCTGGATCCCGACCAGCTGTTCGATCTGGAGGCCGATCCGCACGAGCTGACCAACCTCGCCGCCGACCCGGCTCATGCCGAGACATTGCAGCATTTCAGCCAGATGGCCGAGGAACGATGGGATCTGGCGACCTTCGACGCGCAGGTGCGCGAAAGTCAGGCGCGCCGCTGGGTCGTCTACGAGGCGCTGCGCGAGGGCGGGTATTACCCGTGGGATTACCAGCCGCTGAAAAAGGCGTCCGAGCGGTATATGCGCAATCACATGGATCTGAACGTGGTCGAGGAAAACGCGCGCTTTCCGCGAGGGGAATAGCCAAGGTTTGATCCGGGTCAAAGCGTGGGCGGGCTTGCCCTTGCAAGCTATGGGCAACCTGCAACAAGAGGAGTCCGCAGATGACCCATGTCCCCCACCAACTGGCCGAAGAATTCCCCGACAAGGCTCAGGATATTGCAAAGCTGGAGCAATCGAACGCCCATTTCGCCAAGCTGGCCAAGGAGTATGACGAGGTGAACCGCGTCATTCACAAGGCCGAGACGAACGTGTCCCCGATGGACGAGTTGGCCGAGAGCGAGCAGCGCCGCAAGCGTGCCGCGCTCAAGGATGAGATCTACGCCATGCTGACGAAGCCGGCTCAGCCCACTTCGTAAGGTAGCACACCGCGCGCGTCTGGCCGTATGGTCAGACGCCGCTCCAGCGGCGGAATCGAGCGTTGATGGCAATTCGTGCGCTCGCAGATGCGGCATGAGATGCCGATAGGCTCGAAGGCCGCCGGATTGCCCAGGTCCAGCCCATCCGCATAGACCAGCGATGCGGCGTGTTTCACCTCGCAGCCCAGTGCGATGGCAAAGCGGCGCACGGGCGCGCCGAAATGGCCGCCCGGTTTCGACACGTCCCGCGCCAGATTGATATAGCGCACCCCGTCGGGCGTTTCGGCCAGTTGACGCAGAAAACGGCCCGGCGTCTCGAACGCGGCATGCACGTTCCAGAGCGGGCAGGCGCCACCGTAGCGCGCAAATTGCATGCGCGTAGCCGAGTGCCGTTTGGTGATCGTGCCCGCCTGATCGACGCGCACAAAGAAGAACGGGATTCCCTTGGCGCCGGGGCGCTGCAGCGTGCTGAGCCGGTGGCAGACCTGCTCGATCGAGGCGCCGAAACGGTGCGCCAGCATTTCCAGATCATGGCGGCAGTCCCGCGCCGCGTCCAGAAACGCGGAATATGGCATCATCGCGGCGCCCGCGTAGTAATTGGCAAGGCCGATCTTGGCGATGGCGCGCGCCTCGTCCGACTGGAATCGCGCAAGGTCCAGCGTGGCCTCCAGCAGTTGGTCTTGGGTCAGCAGCGCCAGTTGCAACAACAGCTGAAAGCGCCGCGTTTCCGGCGCCGCGCGCGCATTGAGATAGAGCGTGCCGCTGCCTCGGTCGAGGCGTCTCAGCGGCCCGTCATCGGCAAGCGCGACGGTGATGCCTACCTTTGCCAGAGCCTCGGCCGCAGCTTGGGGGTGGGTGGCCGACGCGGCAAAGCGTTCGGCCGCGCGATCGACCGGATCAATATAGTTGTCGCAATAATGGAAAAAATCGCGCACCTCGGTCCACGGACTTTGCTGTGCGTGGGCGCCCTCGGCCCCCAGCGCCTCGTCGAGCGAGGCCAGCCGTTCCTGCGTCTGGCGGTAGGCGGCGTGCAATTCCAGAAAGGCGCGGGCAAAGCCGGGTGCGTTGGATGCGACCAGGCGCAAATCGGCCAGCGCGGGCGGCTCGGCAAAGATCGGATCGGCCATCGCCTCGCGCATGTCGCCCGCCATGCGCTCGGCCTCGCCCGAGCCAAGCTCGGTCACGTCGAAGCCGAATTCCTGTGCCAGCGCCAGCACGACGGTTGTGCTGACGGGGCGGTTGTTGTTCTCCATCTGGTTTAGATAGGGCAGGGACACGCCGAGGCGGGCGGCGAAATCCTTTTGCGTCAAACCGATGCGCTGCCGCGTCTCGCGCAGCTTGGCGCCGGCGTAGAGTTTTCGGGTCGCCATACGCGCCTCATTTGCAAGTTAGCCTGACGCGCAGACTATGTTTGCAAACCTGCGCGCACAAGCCGTGCTTCGCGCCGCATGACCAGAAGGATCGTCGCAACGGCGCCGATCGCGGTGATCAGCATGATCCACAATAGAGGCGCCGCGCCCGACTGCGGCGTCAACGATATGCCCGCCAGCGCCGACAGGGCCGCGCCGCCGCCGATCATCATCGCGCCCGCCAGGCCGCTGGCCGTGCCTGCCAGATCGGGGCGCACCGAAAGGGCGCCCGCCGTCGCGTTGGGGATGGTCATGCCATTGCCAAGGCCCATGAAGATCATCAAGCCGAAAAAACTGATCGCCGATCCTAGCCCCGCGTAGATGAGAGCGAGGTTGCATGCGATGCCAAAAGCGTTCGCCAGAGTGCCCCAGAAGACCATCCGGTTCACCCCGATCCGCACGGAGTAGCGCCCCGACAGGAAATTCCCCGCGAAATACCCCAGCGCCGGGGCGCCGAAGTAAAAGCCAAGCTCCTTTGGGTTCAGCCCAAAGACGTGATCGCCCACATAAGGCGCGCCGCCGAGATAGGCGAAAAACGCGCCCGACGACAGCGCGGCGGCGCCGGCATAGCCCCAGAAGCGCAGCGAACGCAGCAGCACGGGGTATTCACGATATTGCTGCGCAAAGGTCAGGCCGCTGCCTTGGGCCGTTTCGCCCAGATCCGCCCATGTCATCGCAAGGATGAAAACGCCGATTGCCGTGAGTGCCCAGAAATTCGCTTGCCAGCCGAACGCTTCTTCTAGCATGCCGCCAAAGACCGGCCCCACCATCGGCACGACCGCCATGCCCATCGTGACATAGCCGATCATGCTGGCCGCGCGATCCTGCGGGACCATGTCGCGCACCACGGCCCGGCTGAGCACCATTGCCACCACAATGCCCGCCTGGATCATGCGAAAGGTCAGGAACATGGCGGCACTGGTCGAGAGCGCGCAGCCGATGCTGGCGAGGATGAAAATCACCATCCCGGCCAGGATCACGGGACGGCGCCCCAGCTTGTCCGAGATGGGGCCGATCAGAATTTGGAGCACTGCATTCACGGCAAGATAGAGTGCGACTGACAGCTGCATGAGACGGTAGGGCGCATCGAAATAGCTGGCCATGTTGGGCAGCGATGGCAGAAAGATATTCATCGCCAAGGCCGATAGACCGGTCATCAGGATCAATGTCGAGATATGCGGCGGTGTCTGGCGGTCCAGAAATATCGGGCGTGTCAGGTTAGGCATTCGCAATGGCTAGGCCCGCGCCGTGAAAGAGTCCATCTGGCCAACATGGGTTATGCAAGTTTGCAAATTGCATTCCGCACACTTGCCATGGTTTGCAAATTTGCCGAAAACCGCTGTTACGCGGGCGCGCTGCGGTATAGCCTGCGCTGAAACCGCCAGAAGGCCGCGCAGATCGGCCAGGATCAGACGGCCAGGATCAGGGAGAGCGCCATGAAGGATATCTTGCAAGAACTCGAGGATCGCCGCGCCGAGGCGCGCATGGGCGGCGGGCAAGCCCGCGTTGATGCCCAGCATGCCAAGGGCAAACTGACGGCGCGCGAGCGGGTCGAGCTTTTGCTGGATGAGGGCAGCTTTGAAGAGTTTGACATGTTCGTTGCCCATCGCTGCACCGATTTTGGCATGGAGAAAGAGCGCCCCTACAGCGACGGCGTTGTCACCGGCTGGGGCACGATAAACGGGCGTCTGGTCTATGTCTTCAGCCAGGATTTCACCGTCCTTGGCGGCTCGGTCAGCGAGACGCATGCCAAGAAGATCTGCAAGATCATGGATATGGCCGTGCAGAATGGCGCGCCCGTGATCGGGATCAACGATTCGGGCGGCGCGCGCATCCAGGAGGGTGTCGACAGCCTTGCGGGCTATGGCGAGGTCTTTCAGCGCAATATCACCGCTTCGGGTGTCGTGCCGCAGATCAGCGTGATCATGGGGCCCTGCGCGGGCGGCGCGGTCTATTCACCGGCGATGACCGATTTCATCTTCATGGTGAAGGACAGCAGCTACATGTTCGTCACCGGCCCCGACGTGGTCAAGACCGTCACGAATGAGCAAGTGACCGCGGAGGAACTGGGCGGCGCCACAACGCACACGCGAAAATCCTCGGTCGCCGATGGTGCATTCGAAAATGACGTCGAGGCGCTGGCCGAAGTGCGGCGCCTCGTCGATTTCCTGCCCTCCTCGAACCGCGAGAAGCCGCCCGTGCGCCCGTTTTTCGACGATCCGGGCCGGATCGAAGACAGTCTCGACACGCTGATCCCCGACAACCCCAACATGCCCTATGACATGAAGGAGTTGATCCTCAAGGTCGCGGATGAGGGCGATTTCTATGAAATCCAGGAAGAATTCGCCAAGAACATGATCACCGGTTTCATCCGGATCGAGGGGCAGACCGTCGGCGTCGTGGCCAACCAGCCCATGGTGCTGGCCGGATGCCTCGATATCGACAGCAGCCGCAAGGCCGCGCGGTTCGTGCGCTTCTGCGACTGCTTCGAGATTCCGCTGCTGACGCTGGTCGATGTGCCCGGCTTCCTGCCCGGTGTGACGCAGGAATATAATGGAGTCATCAAGCATGGCGCCAAGCTGCTCTTTGCCTATGGCGAGGCCACGGTGCCGAAGGTCACTGTCATCACCCGCAAGGCCTATGGTGGCGCCTATGTCGTCATGTCCTCCAAGCATCTGCGCGGCGATTTCAACTATGCTTGGCCCACCTCCGAGATCGCGGTGATGGGCGCCAAGGGCGCGACCGAGATCATCCACCGGGCCGACCGTGGCAATGCCGAGGCGCTGGCGGCCCACGCCAAAGATTACGAGGACCGGTTCGCCAGCCCATTCGTTGCCGCCGAGCGCGGGTTCGTTGATGAGGTGATCATGCCTCAATCCACGCGCAAACGTGTGGCGCGGGCCTTTGCGTCGCTGCGCGGCAAGAAGGCGCAAATGCCGTGGAAAAAGCACGACAACATTCCGCTGTAGGGCAGGGCGCGCGTGACCTCTAGTACGACATATCGGACCGCAGGGCCGGGAACCTTGCCGAAGGCATGGGCGTTTTCGGCGCTAAAGGAGGCATGTCATGGCCAAGTCGAACAATGGGAACAGCATCAAGAACGCGGACACTTACGAGGCGCTGCGCGATCAGGGCGCCTCGAAGGAGAAAGCGGCGCGCATCGCCAACGCCAAGGCGAACGAGGACATGAGCCCCTCGAAAAAGGGTGGCAAGGCGTCGCCATACGAAGAGTGGACCAAGTACGATCTGTACGAGCGGGCGCAGGAGATCGGGATCGACGGGCGCTCGGATATGACCAAGGACGAGCTGATCGAGGCGCTGCGCAAGCACTGACGCGCCTCTTGATCTATGCCGCACTGGCAACTGTCCTCGCTGGACCCGCGCAGGCCGACGAAGCCTTTGCGCTGCCCTCAGGGCTAACCGTTTTCCTACAGGAAGTTCTGGAAGAGGGCGCGGGTGATCTGCGCGTTCGTTACGTAGCGGAAGGATTCGATCCTGCCCGGCTCGACCCCGAATTGCTGCTGGCTGATATGATGGCACTGTGCCAAATCAACTTGGCGGCAATTGGGGGCGAGAATGTCGATCTTGGGCGGATCACCGTCTCGATCGCGGACCGGGCGGCGGAATTCGGCGTATTAAATACCGATGTAAGACAAAGCTTTGAGGCCTTTACTATTGCCGATGGCACCTGCATCTGGGAGGCATTTTGATGTATCCACAATATCTTGCGCGGCAAAGTTCAGGCTCACGGCTTTGTGAGGCTTTGAGGACACAGGGCGGGCGCATTCGTGCGACATTCTATCGCTTTGCGCAAAACTACACTATTCTTACACGGGATTGCACCCAAGCAGTCCATACCTCGAAGACCAAGCGGGGCGCTGGCGTATGTCCGGCCCCGCTCTCAATAAGTGACAGGAGAATTCAATGTCGAACGCTATCAAGAGCCTCTTGGCCCTCGGCCTGGTCGTTGCAGTTTCCGCCTGCCAGCAGGCGCCCGAAGATGATTACGTCGTTGTCGAGCCCGAGCCCATCACGATGGAGCCCGCACCGACCGGCAAGTACAGCAAGTACTAATCCGACCCGTCGGATTGTGATAGCGGGGCAGGCTCACCGGCCTGCCCCGAACCCGCGCCAGATGCTGCGCGCCGCTTTGGCGCATATCGCTTTTTGCCAACGCCTCGCATCGGAGGGCATGGCATGATCAAGCATCGCGGTTTTCCCGGCAGATTGCCGTCCTCCGATTTCCAATTCACCATTCGCCGCGCAAATCCCAAAGGGGCGACGCCCCTTATCCGGCGCGAGCGGTATGCAGACCGGCGCGCGCCTGACCGGCGGGCAGACATCGGCTTTGTGCGCGCGATCTGGAAGTGTTTTGGCGATGCGCCCTTCGAGCGGGGCAATCTGGACGCCGGACGCCTCTCGTGGCTGTTCGGGCGCGAGGTTCTACCTGTCTCCGACCCATTCGATCCGACGGACTATGAGGCGCTCTTGGTGCTGGATGTCGACGCGGCGCGGCGCGCTTTTCCGTCGGCCTTCGATGAGGATGAGTGGGAGGCATGAAAGCACTGGCCATCTGCTCAACGTCGTTTGGCATGAATTTGCCAACAGATGCGCATTCTGCGCGGAATACAGCCGATGCTTGTATGGACCGCCAAATGCGCTTGGCTACCGAGAGCGGGCATGACACCAATGTCGGTGTAGTGGCGGATCTTCCCCAAGGGTCCGGGGCACCTTGTCCACACCGTTACCCTTCCCCTGATGGGCGGCGCGTCGCAGCATTGCGAGCGTCGCTCTTTTTTTGTTTTGTATCCACGGCTTACCCGTTTGGGCGGCAATTCGCGCATACGCATTCCGGGGCCTCGCGCGCCTTTGACCTTCCGCATGTTTTGACCTTTGATATCCGTGCAAATCGCGTGGATCAACAAAGGGGCGGCAGAGCATGTTCAAAGCACTCACGAGACAACCTAAGGCAGTATTCCTTCTTTTGGGAGTATCGGCCCTCGCGGCCTGTGGCGACACGGTCGTCGAGCAGGCAGCGATCGGCGGCGTTGGCGGCCTTGGAACATCGGCCGTCCTTGGCGGCAATCTTGCCGCGGGCGCCGTTGTCGGCGCTGCCGGTAACGTCGCCTACTGCCAGGCCTTCCCGGACCGCTGCAACTGACATCACCGCGCATCGCGCGATTTTCACCGGACCATCCGTGCCACCGGGCACGGGTGGTCTTTTTCGTTTCAAGACCGCACCAGAAGGGGCCCGCCCATGTTCAAGAAGATCCTGATCGCCAACCGCGGCGAAATTGCCTGCCGCGTCATCAAGACGGCCAAGCAAATGGGCATCCAGACCGTCGCGATCTATTCCGATGCGGATCGCAACGCCCTGCATGTGCGCATGGCCGATGAAGCCGTGCATATCGGCCCGGCGCCAGCCAATGAGAGCTATATCGTCATCGACAAGGTGATGGCCGCGATCAAGGAAACGGGCGCCGAAGCGGTTCACCCCGGCTATGGTTTCTTGTCGGAGAACGCCAAGTTCGCCGAGGCGCTGGAGGCGGCGGGCGTCGCCTTTATCGGGCCGCCCAAGGGCGCGATCGAGGCGATGGGCGACAAGATCACGTCAAAGAAGCTGGCGCAGGAGGCGGGTGTCTCAACCGTGCCCGGCTATATGGGCCTGATCGAGGATGCCGAGGACGCGGTCAAGATCTCGAACGAGGTCGGCTATCCGGTGATGATCAAGGCCAGCGCCGGGGGCGGCGGCAAGGGGATGCGCATCGCGTGGAACGACGACGAGGCGCGCGAGGGGTTCCAAAGCTCAAAAAACGAGGCGGCCAGTAGTTTCGGCGACGACCGCATCTTTATCGAGAAATTCGTGACCCAGCCGCGCCATATCGAGATCCAGGTTCTGTGCGACAGCCACGGCAACGGCATCTATCTGGGCGAGCGGGAATGCAGCATTCAGCGCCGCAACCAGAAGGTCATCGAAGAGGCCCCCAGCCCCTTTCTGGACGAGGAAACGCGCAAGGCAATGGGCGAGCAGGCCGTCGCGCTGGCACAGGCCGTCGATTACACCAGCGCGGGCACGGTCGAATTCATCGTCGATGGGGATCGTAATTTCTACTTTCTCGAGATGAACACGCGTTTGCAGGTCGAGCACCCGGTGACCGAGCTGATCACCGGGGTCGATCTGGTCGAACAGATGATCCGCATCGCCAACGGCGAAGTGCTGCAACTCAGCCAGGACGAGATCAAGCTGAACGGCTGGGCAATGGAGAGCCGCCTTTATGCCGAGGATCCCTATCGTAACTTCCTGCCGTCGATCGGGCGCCTGACGCGCTATCGCCCGCCCGAGGAGGTGCCCGTGGGCCATTCCATCGTGCGTAATGATACCGGCGTTTATGAGGGCGGCGAGATCAGCAT
This sequence comes from Roseovarius nanhaiticus, assembly GCF_900156535.1. Taxonomy (NCBI): domain Bacteria; kingdom Pseudomonadati; phylum Pseudomonadota; class Alphaproteobacteria; order Rhodobacterales; family Roseobacteraceae; genus Roseovarius; species Roseovarius nanhaiticus. The sequence continues at coordinate 149,362 of NZ_FTNV01000003.1, forward strand.
GTATTACGACCCGATGATCGCCAAGCTCTGCACATGGGGGCCGGACCGCATGTCGGCCATCGAGGGGATGCGCGCCGCGCTTGACAGTTTCGAGGTCGAGGGGATCGGGCATAATCTGCCCTTCCTCAGCGCGGTGATGGACCACCCCAAATTCGTGTCGGGCGACATCACCACGGCGTTTATCGCCGAGGAATACGAGGGCGGTTTCGAGGGCGCGGTGCTGGAGGATGCGCTTTTGCGCCGAATTGCGGCCTCGTGCGCCGCCATGCACCGCGTGGCCGAGATTCGCCGCACGCGGATTTCGGGCCGCATGGACAATCACGAGCGCAAGGTAGGCGATGATTGGAACGTGGCCCTACAGGGCCAGTCGATGGATCTGCGCATCGAGGCGCGGCGCGGCGGCGCGACGGTGCATTTCGAGGACGACACGTCGATGGAGGTTGTCAGCGACTGGACACCGGGCGACCAGCTGGCGCGCGTCGACGTGGATGGTCTGCCCCTTGTGATGAAGGTCGGCAAGGTCTCGGGCGGCTTCCGCATCCGCTGCCGGGGCGCGGATCTGAAGGTGCATGTGCGCACTCCGCGCCAGGCCGAATTGGCAGCCAAGATGCCCGAGAAACAGCCGCCCGACACGTCCAAGATGCTGCTCTGCCCGATGCCCGGTCTCGTGGTCAAGATGAACGTCGAGGTGGGCGACGAGGTTCAGGAGGGGCAGGCGCTTTGCACCATCGAGGCGATGAAGATGGAGAACATCCTGCGCGCCGAAAAGCAGGGCACCGTCAGCGTGGTCAATGCCGGGCCGGGCGATAGCCTGGCCGTGGACGAGATCATCATGGAGTTCGAATAACGCATCATGGGCGGGCCCGCTGCATATCGCCAATTGGCGGGCCTGCCCCTGTGGGTGGGCCTGTTGGCCTTGGCCGCCTGCGAGCGCAGCAGCGAAGCCGAGATGCGCAGCGTGCTGGAAGGCTGGGCGCCGATCGGCGAAACGCTGAGCTTTGAGGTCCAGCGTGGCTGTGCGGCGGGGCTGTTTCAGCTGGTTGATGCGCGGATATCCTCCAGCATGCCGGTGGTCACCAGCGCGCCGGAGGCGGCAATCGTCCTGCGCAGGCAAGGCGCCGTAGCCATCGACGATATCCGGGTAACGCCTCAGGCCGCAATTGAAGGGCTTATCGGCGTTGATCGCGCCTCGGGAATGCGCATGCGGATGGCAGGTCTCGAAGCGCGGGCCTGCATGGACGATGAAATCCGCGCAGCCTTCGCCGCCGCACTGACCGCGCCGCGCGCCGTTCTCATGGTGGGCCGCGATCACGGGATCGTCGCGCTGATGGATGCCGAGGCGGGCGTTCTGGTTGCGGCGATGGGGGCCGAATGATGCGCGCGTATGATCCAGCGTCAAAGCTATGGTCCGACGCTCGCCTTCAGTCCGGCAGGCCGCGCCTCTCTTCGATCTCGCGCTCACGCATCGGCAATTTGTCGATGGTGCGGGTGATTTCGCGCACGTCCCATGGCACCGGCTTGCGCAGGTATATCGTGCCGTCCTTCACGATCAGCGCCAGCATGAAGCCACGCGGGCGCAGCTGCTGCCGCAATGCGCTGTCGCCCTCCGGGTCGGTATCGGTCAAGATCACGACGTCGCGTTCGATCAATCTGGGCAGCTCGTTGGTCAACAGTTCCATCTGGCGTATGAATTGCGGATCGTTCGGACTGTCGGCAAAGACAACGAGCGGCCTCTTTTTCCAACGAAATTGTTTCAAATCCACATCGGTGCCCTCGATCACGATGCTGTCCGGTGCCGGAACATCATCGATCGCGGGCGCAGTCTGCGCGCTCAGCGGGGCGGCCAAAAGGCCAGCAAAAACAAGGGTAGGTATCAGTTTCATCGGCTCTCCTATGAATCATGATATAAGCGGGTCACGGCCGATTGCGATGCGCAAAATGCCATGCATCGCGCTAATTTTTCCGTTAATCCCATCGTCAACATTCGTCCCTAGCAAAGATGGCATATCCGGCAGCCGTCCATCCCGGCGCGGCGCCGCAGCCAAGGGCGGGCCATTACATGGAGATCATCCTGCATCTCGGGGCGCATCGCAGCGCGTCGACCAGTTTTCAGCACTACCTTCGCAAGAATGGTGCGCGTCTTGCCGCGGGCGGTGTCGGGGTCTGGGGGCCGCCCCAGACGCGCAATGGGCTGCTCGAAGGGGTGCTGCCCAGGCCCGGCTTGGTGAGTTATGCGGCGCAGATGCAGCGCGCGCGGGGACGCATCGCGCTGGCACTTGCCGATATCGAGATGGCGGGCATCGAGCGGCTGATCGTGACGGACGAGAACATGATCGGCACGCCGCGCAGTATTTTGCGGGCGCAACGCCTATATCCCGCCGCCGGCGAGCGGATGGCGCGCTATGCCGCAGGCTTCGGCGGTCGGATCACGCGCGTTGTGCTGTCGGTGCGCGCGCAAGATGCGTGGTGGGCGTCATGTATCGCCTACGCCGTCGCGCGCGGGGCGCGGGTGCCTTCGCGCGTTCGGCTGACGCAGATCGCCGCCGATCCGCGCACTTGGCGCGACGTGATCTGCGACCTGGCCTGCGCGCTGCCGGGGGTAGAGATCCAGGTGATGCCACACGAGGTTTTTGCCTCGCGCCCCGAAGCGCGTCTGCAGGCAATGGCGCGCCTGCCCACGCCGCCAAAGACCGCCGCGCGAGAATGGCTGAATCGTGCGCCGGAGCTGCCCGCGCTGCGGCAGGTGATCCACGATCGGGGCGGGGATCCGGCGCTGCTGCCGGACGGGGATGGCCCATGGCAGCCCTTTACCCGCGAAGAACGCGCGGCGCTTCGCGAGGCCTATCACGACGATTTGTTCTGGCTGCGCGCAGGCGCGGACGGATTTGCCACTTTGACAGAGGAACCGGATATGGATCAGGTGGGGCCAACGCCGCCGATCCATGCCGAGACAAGAGGACGAGACCATGACCAAGAAGGTGCGAGACGATTGGCGCAAGCTGGCCGAAGCTGAGCTGAAGGGCCGCCCGCTGGAGGATCTGACCTGGCACACGATCGAGGGCATCGACGTCAAGCCGCTCTATACCGCCGAAGACACCGAAGGGCTGGCGCATATGGGCGGCATCCCTGGCGCGCCTCCCTTCACCCGAGGGGTCAAGGCCACCATGTATGCCGGGCGCCGCTGGACCATCCGGCAATATGCAGGTTTCTCTACAGCGGAAGAGTCGAACGCCTTTTATCGGCGCAACCTGGCGGCGGGGCAGCAGGGCGTCAGCGTCGCCTTCGATCTGGCCACGCATCGCGGCTATGACAGCGATCATCCGCGTGTCGAGGGCGATGTGGGCAAGGCAGGGGTTGCCATCGACTCGGTCGAGGACATGAAGGTTCTTTTTGACCAGATCCCGCTGGATCAGGTCAGCGTGTCAATGACGATGAACGGCGCAGTGATCCCGATCCTGGCCAGTTTTATCGTCGCGGGCGAAGAGCAGGGACACGACAAGTCGGTCCTGTCGGGCACGATCCAGAATGACATTCTCAAGGAATTCATGGTGCGCAACACCTATGTCTATCCACCCGAGCCAAGCATGCGGATCATCTCGGACATCATCGAATACACGTCCGGCGGCATGCCGAAATTCAACTCGATCTCGATCTCCGGCTATCACATGCAGGAGGCCGGCGCGAACTTGGTGCAGGAGCTTGCCTATACGCTGGCCGATGGGCGTGAATACGTACGGGCCGCCATCGAGGCGGGTATGGATGTCGACAAATTTGCAGGACGGCTTAGCTTTTTCTTTGCGATAGGCATGAATTTCTTCATGGAGGCGGCCAAACTGCGGGCCGCTCGTCTGCTTTGGCATCGCATCATGACCGAGTTCGGCGCGCAGAACGACCGATCGAAAATGTTGCGCACGCACTGCCAGACCAGCGGCGTGAGTTTGCAGGAGCAGGATCCCTACAACAACGTCATCCGAACCGCCTATGAGGCGATGAGTGCTGTTTTGGGCGGCACGCAGTCGCTTCATACCAATGCGCTTGACGAGGCGATGGCCCTGCCCACCGATTTCAGTGCCCGCATCGCCCGCAATACCCAGCTGATTCTGCAGGAAGAGACCGGAGTCAGCGCCGTCGTCGATCCGCTCGCCGGCAGCTATTACGTCGAGAGCCTCACGGCCGAGTTGGCCGAGAAAGCCTGGGAGTTGATGGAGGAGGTCGAGGAGATGGGCGGCATGACAAAGGCCGTGGCCAGTGGCATGCCCAAGCTGCGGATCGAGGAATCGGCCGCGACGCGCCAGGCGATGATCGACCGCGGCACCGAGGTGATCGTGGGCGTGAACAAATATCGCCGCGACAAGGAAGACCCCATCGATCTATTGGATATCGACAATTCCAAAGTGCGTGACAGCCAGATTGCGGGGCTGGAGCGGATCCGCGCCAGCCGCGATCAGGACGCCTGTGACGCCGCGCTGGCCGAGGTCGAACGCCGTGCGCGCGAAGGCGGCAACCTTCTGGAGGCGGCGGTCGAGGCCGCGCGCGCCCGTGCAACCGTAGGAGAGATTTCCATGGCGATGGAGAAGGTATTCGGGCGCCACCGCGCCGAGGTGAAGACGCTTGCCGGTGTGTATGGCGCCGCCTATGAGGGCGACGAAGGCTTTGCCGCCATCCAAAAGTCGGTAGAGGCGTTTGCCGAAGAGGAGGGTCGCCGCCCTCGTATGCTGGTGGTCAAGATGGGCCAGGACGGCCATGATCGCGGCGCCAAGGTAATCGCAACTGCTTTTGCAGATATCGGCTTTGACGTGGATGTCGGCCCGCTGTTCCAGACTCCGGAAGAGGCGGCGCAGGACGCCATCGACAACGACGTGCACGTGGTCGGGATCAGCAGCCAGGCGGCGGGGCACAAGCACCTGGCACCGAAGCTGGTAGAGGCGCTGCGCGCGCAGGGCGCAGGCGAGATCCTGGTGATCTGCGGCGGGGTGATTCCGCAGGCGGATTATGACTTCCTGAAAAAGGCAGGGGTCAAGGCAATCTTCGGGCCGGGCACGAACATTCCGGACGCGGCGCAGGATATCCTGCGCATGATCCAAGAGGCGAAGGGGTAGGCCCGATTGCAATAGCGCGCCGGAGCGATATCCGGCGCGCTTTCACCGGGCTTACGGGTGTGCACATGCGTTGGCGATTTTGTCCGCCAGGGTGCGGCTGCGCCGATGGCCGATAGGGGGCCCCTTGCGGAGGCGCGCCGCCAACACGATAGCCGCTCGCTCAAAACATTTCGTGAAGGGCAGGCCTGCTGCCTTCGCACGGATCTTGAGAGTGCGGAATTCACTTGCTTCGCAAATTGAATTTTGGTGGCGTGAGGTGGATTTGAACCACCGACCTAACGATTATGAGTCGTTTGCTCTAACCCCTGAGCTACCACGCCTTGGGCGCGTGGCTAAGGCAGCGGCGCGCGCCCGTCAAGGCGGAAAAGCGGTTTTGCGAGCGGTAAATGCACCGGGCGAAATGACCGAGATTGCGCGGGATTGCACTTGGGCTCCGGGTGCGTTTAAGGTCCGGCGCCGATCACGCTGCAAACGAAAGGCTGCGCCCTTGTTCGAACTCGACCATCTCGCCATTGCCGCCGAAACCCTGGAGGACGGGACAACGTGGCTGGAGGCCATGATCGGCGCGCCGACCGTGGCGGGCGGACGGCATGCCCGATTTGGCACCCATAACCGGCTGTTGGGTCTGGCGGATGGCCTGTATCTTGAGGTGATCGCGGTCGCCCCACAGGCTCCAGCGCCTGAAGACGCACGCTGGTTCGATCTCGATCGCTTTGCCGGACCGCCGCGTATTGCAAACTGGATTTGCCGCACCGATGACCTGGACGCAGCGCGGGCCGCGCTGCCGGGGATGGGGCGCGAAGTGGCGCTGTCGCGCGGCGATCTGGCCTGGCGTATGGCGGTGCCCGAGGATGGGCAATTGCCCTTTGGCGGGTGCCATCCAGCGGTCATTACTTGGGATTGCGCCGCGCATCCGGCGGCGAGCCTGCCGGATCACGGTATCTCTCTGCGGCGACTGATCGTGACCCATCCCGAGGCGCAGGCGCTTGAGGCGCTGCTATCGACCTCCTTGGGCGATCGGCGCGTGGTGTTCGAGACCGGAACAATAGGCCTGCGAGCTGAGTTCAACACACCGGGCGGATGCCGGTTTCTGGGATGATTGTCCGGGATGCGGAGCGGGGCGATATCGCCCCGATGATGGGCATCTGGAATCCTCAGATCCGCGAGACATCGATTACCTTCACAACCATTGAGAAAACCGAGGCAATGCTGGAGGACGAGCTGGCGGCTTGCGCTGCCGAGGGTCGCGCCTTTTTGGTGGCCGAGGAGGCGGGCGCCGTGATCGGTCTGGCGACGTGGTTCGCCTTTCGCAAGGGGCCCGGCTACGCCCATTCGGCCGAGCATACGGTGGTCTTGGCGCCGCAGGCGCAGGGGCGCGGGGCCGGGCGCCTTTTGATGCGCGCGATCGAGGATCATGCGCGCGCGGCTGGCGTGCATGTTCTGGTCGCGGGCGTGACCGGCGAGAATTCCCGCGGGATCGCCTTTCACCGCGCGCTCGGGTTTGACGAGGTGGGGCGCATGCCGCAGGTGGGCCGGAAATTCAGGCGCTGGATGGATCTGGTGCTCTTGCAGAAGATCCTCTGAGCTGATTTTTACGCGCGGTTCGCCCTATCGCGCTGGCACCGACCGGTAAACTCAGTAGGATCACGCCATGTCGCTCTGGACCCGCATAACCGAAGCCGTGTCGGCCCTCGCCAGTGGCGAGGGTTTGAGCCATGTGTTCGAGCGGCTTCGCACCCCGCCTGAGCGGCGCGTGGCCTTCGCCATTGCCGTAATTGCGCTGGGCGCAAAGATGGCCAAGGCGGACGGGCAGGTGACGCGCGGCGAGGTGTCGGCCTTTCGCGAGGTGTTCCAGATCGCGCAGGATGACGAAGCGGGCGCGGCGCGCGTGTTCAACCTGGCCCGGCAGGACGTGGCGGGGTTCGAGGAATATGCCGCGCGCATCAAGGCGATGTTCGGCGATCAGACCGGTGCGCTGAGTGACCTTCTGGAGGGGCTGTTTCATATCGCCATGGCGGACGGAAAGTATCATCCGGACGAGAATCTGTTTCTTGAAAGGGTGGCAGAGATATTCGAAGTGCCGGAGCCGGAATTTCGGCAGATGCGCTGTCGGTTCGTGCCGGATGCGGAGCCTGATCCCTATCAGGTTCTGGGTGCGTCGCCGGATGACAGTCTGGATGTTCTACGGAAACGCCACCGCGAAATGGTCCGTGCGTCGCATCCCGACCGGATGGTCGCACGCGGCGTGCCGAAAGAGGCGATGCGCCTCGCCGAGAAGCGTATGACCGACATCAATCGCGCTTGGGACCAGATCCAGGCCGAGCGGGGCGCCTGAGCCGCGCGCTTTCGCTGGGGGCTTAAATTTGTTTTGGCGCTGCGCTATATTGGTTTCATGAAAAAACTCGCACTTCCGCTCGTCCTCGCTTTTGCCCTTGCGATGCCTGCCTCCGCGCAAGACACGGAGGCACCGTCCAAGGACGGCCTGTCGCTGATCGAGGATGGCGCGCGCATGTTCTTCGAGGGTTTGATGCAAGAAGCAGAGCCGGCGCTGGAGGGTATGCGCGAGATGGCGGATCGCCTCGGGCCGCAATTGCGCGGCTTTGCCGAAGAAATGGGACCGGCGCTGGCGGAAATCTTAAAGGATGTCGAGGATTTGAGCGTTTATGAGGCGCCTGAGCAGCTGCCGAATGGGGATATCATCATCCGCCGCAAAGAGCCTTTGCCGCCCGCCCCAGAGCGGCCAGAATTGGGCGATGCCGCGCCCGAAGGCGACATCGAAATTTAGGGGGCCGCGATCCGACCTCGGACTGGGATGAGGGAAAGGGGCGTTAACCCTTGCCCGCGTCCATCTCGGCGATCTCGATCGTAGCACCCAGAGAATTAGCGAGCGATGCGAGACGTGCCTGCGCGACCTCACCAAAAAGCGCGCGTGTCTCGGCAGCAAGGCGAAGCTCGAGCACCTTCTTTTTCGGATAAAAGTGCAGCGCGCCGGGCTGGGCCTCGCGTTGGAGCCAGAGCATTGCGCCAAAGCGCATCGCCTTGCCGAGGATCTCGGCGTCGCGGCGCAGTTGATCATCTATGAGGCGGCTGACCTGCTCGAACCGCGTATGGCCTGTGGAATTGGAGTAGCGGTGTAACAGGGCGAGGCCCAGAAAGATCCGCTCGGAATGTTTCAGCCCGCCCAGGTTGGCTCGTGTGGCCGTGTCAAAGCAGATGTCCGCGCGGTAATCGGGATGCGCGCGCCAGTTGACGTCATGCAAAAGGCAGGCCGCCTTGATCAGGCGCACCCGCTCTGGCTTGGCCGTTTTGAAAAGCGGCATGATGAAATGATAAAGCACCTTGCCAAAGCCGGGCACGCGGGCATCCTTGGCCTCGGTAAAGCGGCAGGCCTCGATCAGGGGGTCGCGATCGCGCAGTTGCTGGGGCATCTGCTCGTAGAGCATGCCTTCGCGGATGCCATAGCTGGAGACGGCGATATCGTGCGGCTTGAAGATGCGGACGACCTCGCGCAGCACCTCGGCGGCTTGCGGCACCAGTGACATCCGGGCGGAGGAGACACCGGCGCGATGGCGCAGTGCCTCGAGATCGCCGGAGGCCTGAATATAGGCCAGCGTGTCGCGCACCGATGCGGCGCGCATGCGGTATTCGTGCAGCACGTGCAGCGGATAACTGCGCCGCTCCATGTCGATCCGCGCGATTGCCCGCCACGAGCCCCCGACAAGGAAGAGCCGGTTTTTCTGCTCGCCCAGTTCGGCGGTCATGGCCTCGATCGTTTCAGAAATGTAGGCCCGCCGCGCTTTGCGGCCGCCCTTCATGTCGCGCAGCTTGAGCGGGCCGAGCTGTGAGGAGACACGCCGGCCCACGGTGCCGCCATTGATCTCGGCCAGTTCCATCGAGGAGCCGCCGATATCGCAGACCAGCCCGTAAGCGCCGGGCCAGCCCAGCAGCACACCCTGCGCCGAGAGCCGTGCCTCTTCGCGCCCGTCGATGACCCAGAGGGTCAGGCCGGTTTGCTCCAGCACCTCGCGGTGGAAATCATCGCCGTCGATTGCCTCGCGCACTGCGGCAGTCGCCACGCAGGTCAGCGGCCCGGTTTCCATGGCTTTGGCCAGATGCGCGAAGCGGCGCAGCGCGCTGAGCGCGCGCACGCGCCCCTCGGGGTTGAGGCGGCCCGTTTCGGACATGCCGGCGCCGAGGCCGCACATGATTTTTTCGTTGAAGAAATACGCCGGACTGCGCGCCGCGCCGTCAAAGACCACCATGCGGACCGAGTTCGAGCCCACATCGACCACGCCGACCCGTTTCAACGCCCGCGCCGATGGCTTGTCAAAGAGTGCACGGCCGAAAGGTGTCAGCGCACCTGCGGCGTTGCCGCTGGTGCGGGCTGCCTTGTCATTGCGGTTGCCGTCGGATTTTTTGGTGCCTTTGCCCGTGCCTGTGCTTTGCGCTGTGCTCATTGTCTCACCGGCCTTTGCATCTTGTGCCCGCGTTATGAAGCGCATGTGCGCATGCCGTCAACGGATGACACGGCACGGTCCGCATCAATCCTCGGCGTGGGTCAGTTGCGGCACATCTGCCGCACCGGCGGAGCCGCGACCCGAGAGTGACGGGTTTTCCATGAAAAACCGATGGCAGTTGAATGCGAATTCGCCCTCTGGCGGGGCGGCACGGGCAAAGCTGCCATCGGGTGCCATCACCCAGCTTTGGGCGGTATCGGCCATGTTCGCGGCCATGACCTGGCTGGTGATCTGCGCCTTGACGGTAGGGTTGTCGATCTCGATCAGCGTCTCGACCCGGCGGTTCATGCTCCGGCTCATCCAGTCGGCGGAAGAGATGAAGACGCGCGCCTTCTTGTGCGGCAGGCCATGGCCGTTGCCAAAGCAGACTATGCGGCTGTGTTCCAAAAACCGTCCGACGATGGATTTGACGCGGATATTGTCGCTCATCCCTTTGACGCCGGGACGCAGCCCGCAAATACCGCGCACGACAAGACTGATGCGCACGCCTGCCTGGCTGGCGTGGTAGAGGGCGTCGATGATATCAGGCTCGATCAAAGCGTTCATCTTGGCCCAGATTTCGGCGGGACGTCCCGCCTCGGCATGCGTGATTTCGGCTGCGATCATCTCCAGCAGGCGCGGCTTGAGCGAGATGGGGGAGATGGCTAGATTTTCGAGTTGATCGGGCTGCGCATAGCCCGAGAGGTAATTGAAGACTTTGGTCGCATCGCGGCCCAGTGCGGTGTTGCAAGTAAAAAAAGAAAGATCCGTATAGATACGGGCCGTTATCGGGTGATAATTGCCGGTTCCGTAATGGGTATAGGTCACCAGATTGTCGCCCTCGCGGCGCACGACGGTGCTGATCTTGGCATGCGTCTTGAGATCGAGAAAGCCGTAGACGACATGCGCGCCGGCGCGCTCCAGCCGCCGGGATTGGCGGATATTCGCGGCCTCGTCAAAGCGGGCCTTCAGCTCGACCAGGGCGGTGACGGATTTGCCGTTCTCGGCCGCCTCGCACAGCGCCTCGACAATGGGCGAGAGGTTCGACGTGCGGTAGAGCGTCTGCTTGATCGCGACCACGTCAGGATCGTTCGCCGCCTGCGCGAGAAAACGAATGACCATGTCGAAAGTCTCGTAGGGGTGGTGCAGCAGCATATCCTTTTGCCGGATCGCGGCGAACATATCGCCGTCGAAATCCTGAACACGCTCGGGCACGCGGGGCGAAAAGCTGGGCCAAAGAAGGTCGGGCCGCGCGTCCAGCACCAATTCCTTGAGATCGGCGAGGCCGATCATGCCGTCCACCTCGACCACCTCATCGGCGGTCACGTGCAGCTCGTCCATGACGAGTTGGCGCAGCGCACCGGGCGCGTCGCGGGTAATGTTCATGCGGACGACTTCGCCGCGGCGACGGCGTTTCAGCGCAACCTCGAACTCGCGCACCAGATCTTCTGCCTCTTCCTCGACCTCCAGATCGCTGTCGCGCAGGACGCGGAAGGCGCAATGGCCCTTGTATTTATAGCCTGGAAACAGGCTGGGCAGGTGCAGAAGGAGAAGCTCCTCGAGCGGCAGGAAGCGATGCGCGCCATCGGGCGCAGGCAGGGCAACAAAGCGGTCGATCTGCTGCGGAATGGGCAAAAGCGCCTGCAAGGGCCTCTTGTCGCGGACGCGCGTTAGGTTGAGGGCCAGTGAATAGCCGAGGTTCGGGATGAACGGAAACGGGTGCGCAGGATCAATGGCGAGGGGCGACAGGACCGGAAAGACCTTGTTCAGGAAGACGTCCGCCAGATAGCTCAGATCGTCCTCGCTCAGATCGTCCTGGCGCAGAATGGTGATATCCTGCGTTCCCAGCTCGTCGCGCAGCTGTTGAAATGTCTGTTGCTGCACGCCCAAGAGACGGCGGGCGTTCTCGTTGATCAGCACCAGTTGCTCGGCCGGGGTGAGGCCGTCGGCGGCCGGCGTTGTGTTGCCTGCGCGGGCCAGCTCTCGCAGGCCGGCAACGCGGACATTGTAGAACTCATCTAGGTTGGTGGCCGAAATCGACAGAAAGCGCAGGCGTTCCAGCAGCGGCACGCGCAGGTTTTGCGCCTCTTCCAGCACGCGCCAGTTGAAGCCCAGCCAGCTCAGCTCGCGATTGTAGAAGCGGCCCGGCCCATTGGGGTCGAGATCGGGCAGCTGCTCGGCGGGCGGGAAAGGAGAGGCAAGGAAGTCGGCGATGCTCATGATGTGCGGGATAACGTCCTGAAATGACGGGAGTGTGACGGTTTGCGCTTCGGTGCGCGTGCGTCCCAAGTCTGGCGTCAGAGGCCCAGCTTGTCCAGCGCCTCGGCGGCGAGGGCGCGTGTGACGGGGCGGCGCCGTTCGAGTGCGAGGCGGTCTATTGCCTCGACCACTCGGCTGGCATCGCCGAACGCGCGCGGCATGCGGCGCACAAGATAGGGGATCGTGCCGGGGGTGGGCAGGATCTGCCGATCGCCCATCTGCTTCATCAGCACGGCGGCCAGAAGTTCGTCATCGGGGTCCTTGAGCGTACAGGTAGGCGTCGCCTGCATGCGGCTGGCCAGATCGGCCAGGATGAGTGGCCAGTGATTGGGCGCCGCGCGCGCCGTGATCAGCAGCGAATTGCCCTCGGCCAGGGTCAGGTTGTGCAGATGGAAAAAGGCCTCTTCGGCGGCGCGGTCCCCTGCGATGGTATCGGCGCCTTCGATGGCGACGTGACCCGCAGCGAGCGCGGGGATATCCGCGCCGGCCAGGTCGCGCGCGGGCAGGATGCGTGCCCCGGACAGATCGCGCCAGACATGCACAAGATGCGTCTTGCCCGAGCCGGGCGGCCCGTTCAGCGCCAGCTTTCGCGCGGGCCAATCCTCCCACCCTTCGATCAGGGCGACGGCGGTGGCATTGGCCGAGGAGACGTAAAAGTCATCCCGACCCTGCGCTGGCATCGAGACGAGATCCAGACTGAGTTGCCGAGGTGGGGCGACGGGACGGCGCGCCATCAGTGCCCGTCTTGGCCGGTGGTTCCGCGGTAGAGCTGGCTGTGCTTGTACTGGTCAATGGCAAACCGTGCGAGCACGCCGATGGCCGCGGCAACCGGCACTGCGATCAACATGCCGACAAAGCCGAAAAGTGCGCCGAAAACCGACAATGCGAAAATGAGCCAGACCGGGTGCAAGCCGATCGAGCTTCCGACCAGCTTGGGGGTCAGGACGTTGCCTTCGATCGTCTGGCCCAGCACAAAGATCGCTGCGACGAGGCCGATTTGCAGCCAATCTCCCCAGAATTGGAATAGCGCGAGACCGATGGCCAGCACGCCCCCCACCAGTGCGCCGACATAGGGTATAAACGTCAAAAGTCCTGCCGCAAAGCCGACGACGAGGCCGAATTGCAGGCCCGCCAGCATCAGCGCGACGGCGTAATAGGTGCCTAATATCAGGCAGACGGTGCCCATGCCGCGGATGAAGCCAGACATCGTCTTGTCGATTTCGCCCGCGAGATAGCGGATTGTCGGCGCATGCTCGCGCGGGAGCAGGTCGTCGATGCGCGCAACCATGCGGTCCCAATCGTACAGCAGATAGACCGCGACCACAGGCACCACGACGAAAAGCACCGCGATGCTGATCAGCGAGGAGACGGAGCCGAGCAGCGTTTCCAGCAACTGGCCGCCGCGCTCCTTGATCGTCTCGCCGATGGCGGTCAGCGACTGGCGCAGGGCGCTGTCGGCATCGGCGACATCGGGGAAATGGCGGGTTACGAATTCCTGTAGCTTGCGCGAGAGCTCGGGCGCGCTTTCAACAAGGGCGGTCGCCTGGTTGGTGAGTGTCGGGACGACCAACAGCACCGTTGCGATAAAGATCACAAGGCTCAGCAGGCTGATGACCAGGACCGAAAGAGCACGGCTGAGGCCCAGTGTTTGCAGGCGGTCGGCCAATGGATCCAGGAAATACGCAATCGCGGCGCCTATCAGGAAAGGCAGGATCACATCGCCCAGCACCCAAAGCACCACGAAAAAGACCGCCGCGGCGATCCCCCAGTATTTTAGCTGCGTCGCGACGGGCAGGGCCATGGCGTCCTTTCTGGATATAAGGTCCTATGTCGCTCAAGCGGCGGGCGCTTTCAAGTGCGCTCATGCGTGAAGGGCAACGCGCGACACATGCTGTGCTTGCCCGCGCGGGCGCGGCATCATAAACGGGGGGAGATACCTGCACCCCCTCCGAGAGGAACTTCCATGCGTCTGTCCCGCTACTTCCTGCCCGTTCTGAAAGAGACGCCGTCCGAGGCGCAGATCGTCTCGCACCGCCTGATGTTGCGCGCGGGCATGATCAAGCAGGCCGGGGCGGGAATCTATTCCTGGCTGCCGATGGGCTTCAAGGTGCTGCGCAAGCTGGAAAACATCGTTCACGAGGAACAAGTGCGCGCCGGCCACATCCCGATGCTGATGCCGACGCTGCAATCGGCGGACCTCTGGACCGAGAGCGGGCGCTATGACGCTTACGGGCCCGAAATGCTGCGTATCAAGGACCGGCAGGGGCGCGATCTGCTTTATGGGCCGACCAACGAGGAGATGATCACCGACATCTTCCGCAGCCATGTGGGCAGCTACAAGGACCTGCCGCTGACGCTCTATCACATCCAGTGGAAATTCCGCGACGAGATCCGGCCGCGCTTTGGCGTAATGCGGGGGCGCGAGTTCTACATGAAGGACGGTTACAATTTCGATCTGACGCGTGAGGATGCGTTGCATTCCTACAACCGTCACCTCGTCAGCTACCTGCGCACCTACGAGCGGATGGGCCTGCAGGCGATCCCGATGCGCGCGGATTCGGGCCCCATCGGCGGCGACGACACGCATGAGTTTCTGGTGTTGGCCGAAACGGGCGAAAGCGAGGTGTTCTACGACAGCGAGATCACCGATCTGAAATTTGGCGACCGCGAGGTGGACTACGATTCGCACGAGGCCTGCCGCGCCGTTCTGGATGAATTCACCAGCCGCTACGCGCGCACCGACGAGACGCATGACGAAGCGATGTTCAACGAGATCCCCGAAGAGCGTCGCCGCACCGCACGCGGGATCGAGGTGGGGCAGATCTTTTACTTCGGGACCAAGTATTCGGACGCGATGGGTGCCAATGTGCAGGGGCCGGATGGCAAATCTGTCCCGGTCCACATGGGCAGCCATGGCATCGGCGTGAGCCGCCTTGTGGGTGCGATCATCGAGGCGAGCCATGACGACAAGGGCATCATCTGGCCCGAGGGCGTGACGCCTTTCCACGCGGGGATCGTGAACCTCAAGCAGGGCGATGCCGAGGCGGATGCGGCTTGCGATGCGCTCTACGCTGGGATGGTCGCGCTGGGCCTCGATCCGCTTTATGACGACCGCGACGAGCGGGCGGGCGGCAAGTTCGCCACGATGGACCTGATCGGCATGCCTTGGCGGATCACCGTCGGGCCGCGCGGCCTCAAGAACGGCGTGGTCGAGCTGACCAGCCGCCGCACCGGCGAGAGTGAGGAAATGCCGCCCGAGGCCGCGCTGGAGCGGCTGGCGCAGATCTATGCGGGCCACCGCGTGACCTCGCCGCTCTGACATGCTGGGGCGGGCCTTGACGCTGGCGGGCGGAGTCGCCGGGGCGGCGGGGCTGTCGCAATTCCCCGAGTTCTCGCAGCAATATGTGCAAAGGCTGGGCGGCGCGGTGGACGAACTTGGCCGCTTTGTCGCGGAATTCGACGCCGATGCCGCCGAGATTGGGCTCAGCCGCGACGCGGCGCTGGACGATTTAGCGCAGGGTGGCGCAATGGGCGCGCAGCGGGCCGAGACGATGGAAAACGTCATTTTGCGCTACCAGCGTCTCAACGAGGATCTGGCGAGCTTGCAAGGCGCGGGTCCCTTTACCCGTGCGCATCTATTGACGAAACAGGCCGATGCCGAGATCACCGAGGCCGCGTGGGATGATTTCCAGCCAGCCGTCCCATTGACGGCGGCAGGCGGGATGTTCGCCGGTGTAGGGTTTTTTGTTGGCCTCGGCCTGTTTTCTGCGCTGCTAACGCTTTTGCGGGCGCCCTTTCGCCGGGGCCGGGCCCGCGCTGCTTGACGCGCCTTGGCACCCGGCGCAAGTTGCGCGGACTTTGATGAAAGGTATCCCTCGTGGCAGGTAAATCCGCCCCCTTCGCACCCTTTGAATGGATGATCGCCTGGCGCTATTTGCGGGCCAAGCGGGCCGAGGGCGGCGTGAGCGTCATGACATGGATATCGCTGATCGGCATCACGCTGGCCGTGCTGGCGCTGATTGCCACTTTGGCGGTGCGCGCAGGCTTTCGGGCCGAGTTTGTCGATACGATCCTTGGCTCGAACGCGCATGTCACCGTTTATGATGCAGGTGAGGTCGACGCCGTAACGGGCCGCATCGACCGCCTGATCGAGGACTACCCAGCCATGGCCGAGCGGGTGCGCGCCGTGCCCGGCGTGACGCGCGTGGCGCCCCTGATCAAGGGGCAGGTCATGGCCAACGCGCGTGATCGCAACGCGGGCGTCGAGGTGTTCGGCATCAGTCTTGAGGATCTGAAGGGTATTCCGCGCGTTGCCGATCCCGAAACGGGGCAGGGCGATATCGAGCGGTTTGGCGAGGGGATCGCCATAGGCTCGGGCGTGGCGCGGGAGTTGGGCGTAGGCATCGGCGACAGGGTCAAGATCATCTCGCCTGGCGGGGTCAAGACCGCCTTTGGCACCACGCCGCGCGTCAATGCCTATGATGTGGCCTATATCTTTACCGCCGGACGCTGGGATATCGACCGCACCCGCGTCTACATGCCGTTTGAGGAGGCGCAATCCTTCTTCAACCGGGAGGGCGCGGCGGATGAGCTGGAAGTCATGGTCGAGAATCCTGAAGAGGTGAATGATCTTGCCGTTCCGCTGATGCATGCCGCAGGCGAGAAGGCGCTGCTCTGGACATGGCAGGATCAGTCGGGCGGGTTTTTGCGCGCGCTCGAGGTGGAGGACAATGTGATGTTCATCATCCTGTCGATCCTCGTTCTGATTGCGGCGATGAACATTACGAGCGGCCTCATCATGCTGGTCAAAAACAAGGGCCGCGACATTGGCATCCTGCGCACGATGGGCCTGACCGAGGGGTCTGTTCTGCGTGTCTTTTTCATCTGCGGTGCCTTCACCGGGATTATCGGAACAGCAATGGGGGTCATACTTGGATGTCTCTTTGCAATCTATATCGACCCGCTTTTCGCCTTCGTGAATTGGGCGATGGGCGGCGAGATCTGGGATCCATCGGTGCGAGGGATCTACTATCTGCCCGCCAAGCTGCAATTCGGCGATGTGATGTCGGCGGTCGGCCTGTCGCTGGGCCTGTCGTTCATCGTGACCATATTTCCCGCGCGCCGCGCCGCGCGCATGAACCCGGTGGAGGCGCTGCGCTATGAGTGATCCGGTGCTTAGCCTCAAGGGGATCGAGAAGATCTACAACCGCGGCAAGGAGGCCGAAATAGCCGTCCTGCGCGGCGTCGATCTGGATCTGGCGCGTGGTGAGATCGTGGCCTTGGTCGCACCCTCTGGAGCGGGCAAGTCTACGCTCTTGCATATTGCAGGGCTTTTGGACACGGCGGATGCGGGCCAGGTGTCGATCGGCGGTGAGGTGATGACAGGTCTCGGGGATAGGCGGCGCACGATAGCGCGGCGGCGCGATGTCGGTTTCGTCTACCAGTTTCATCATCTTCTGCCGGAGTTTTCGGCGCTGGAGAATATCGTGTTGCCTCAGCTGGCCGATGGTGCGGCCCGGTCCGAGGCGAATGCGCGGGCGCAGGAATTGCTCACCCATGTCGGCGTCGGGCCGCGCGCGGGCCATCGTCCATCGGCCATGTCCGGTGGTGAGCAGCAGCGGGTCGCCTTCTGCCGTGCGCTGGCGAACCGGCCGCGTCTGTTGCTGGCGGATGAGCCGACGGGCAACCTCGATCCCGAGACCTCGGACCAGGTCTTTGCAACCTTGCTGGGCCTCGTACGCGATACCGGTCTATCGGCGCTGATTGCCACCCATAACCTCGAGCTGGCGGCGCGTATGGATCGCGTTTTGCGCTTGGAGCATGGCAGACTGGTGCCCGGATAAGCGGAACCGAGATTGACGCGGGCCGGGTGACAGCGCAAAAAGCCGCAAAGTCAAAGGAGCCTGCCATGCCCGTTATCGCGACATATGAGATCGAAGCCCTGTCCAAGGCCGCGCTGATGCGCCACGGCGCCGAGGACTGGATCGCCGCAAGCGTAGCGGATGCGATCCGCGAGGCGGAAGCGACAGGTAACCGGATCTGCGGGCTCTATTACCTTGAAAGCTATTGCCAGCAGCTCGAGACCGGGCGGGTCAAGGGTGATGCGGTGCCGGACGTCACGCGCCCCCGCCCCGGCTCGGTCCGCGTCGATGCGCGGTTTGGGTTTGCCCAGGCGGCATTCGAGAAGGCGTTGCCCGAGGCCATCGCAGCCTGCCGCGAGAACGGCACCGCCTCGCTGGCCGTGTGCAACGCGCATACCTGCACGTCGCTGGGCTATTTCACGGGGCAGATCGCGCGGGCGGGTTTGATCGGGCTGGGACTGACCAACGCAACGCCCATCGTCGCGCCTCCGGGCGGCAGAACGCGGGTGATCGGCACCAACCCCATCGCGTTCTCGGTGCCGGATGGGCAGGGCGGCGTCGCCATGCAATTCGACCAATCGACGACCACCGTCGCGCTGGGCAAGATCACCATGGCCAAGGCCGCGGGCGAGTCGATCCCGGAGGGCTGGGCCGTCGATAAGGACGGCCGCCCGACGACCGATCCCGAGGCCGCGTTGGCAGGATCGCTGGTCAGCATGGGCGGCTACAAAGGCTGGGGTTTTGGCCTGATGGCGGAATTGCTGGCGGCGGGTTTGACCGGCGGGTTAGCCAGCCAAGACGTCGCGCCCCTGAAAACGCCCGAGGGCGCGCCGCATGATCTAGGCCAGTTCTATCTGCTCATTGACCCTGGCATGTCCGAACATTTCGCCGCGCGCCTTGCCCGTGTGGCTGAGGGGGTTGCGGCCAATGAGGGCGCGCGCATGCCTGGGCAGGGACGAACCGAGGCAGCCGAAGTCGATGTACCGGACGCGCTTTGGGCGCAGCTGCGGGAGCTGGCAGGGCAGGCCTGACGGCTTTGTCATTTGCCAAATGAGGTGTGCGGCGTATCTTTCTGTGCAGGGAGATACGCCATGAAACATTTGCTTTTAGCACTTTGCGCCGCTGCCGCCTTTGGTTTGCCAAGCGCCTCCGCTGCGCAGGAAGAGCCGATCCGCGCCGTGATCGAGGCGCAGATCAAGGCGTTCGAGGCGGATGATTTCGACACGGCATTCACCTATGCCAGCCCGACCATTCAGGGCATGTTCGGCAATGCGCGGAATTTCGGGACCATGGTCAAAAGTGGTTACCCGATGGTCTGGCGCCCCGACAATCTGCGTTTCCTGGCACTGGAAGAGCGGAATGGCCGTCTTTACCAAGACGTGATGGTCCGCGACCTGGAGGGTGCTCTGCATATTCTGGAATACCAGATGCAGGAAGGCGAAAAGGGTTGGAAAATCAATGGGGTGAATATACGCCGCGCGACCGAAGGCACCGCCTGATCACAAGCCGACGGGCGCTGTTGCCGACCACCACCGTCACGGTGCTGCCAGCGGACATTAATACATCTTCACTACTTCCCTCAGCCAACCGGGTGCGCCCCGGTCTGGCCTCATAAGTGACATCCGCCGCGTGCCGCACGGGGCCGGATGCGAAAGGGAAAACAAGATGAACAAGGCAGTTACCGATGGCATCCTCTTCATGCCGCCCAGCTTTTCGGGCGGTCTTGGCGTCTGGTCCAGTGGGGATGGCACACCGGGCTCGGACACCTACCTCAATGCGCCCAACGCCGCTTTTGTCCCGGCTGATCAAGATTTCGGTGCGGCGCTGGAGTTGCAAAAGGCGCAGGCGGTCCAACGCCTGCGCTATATGGGCCAGACGCCAATCCTTCCGGGCTGCTATTTGCGCGTGAGTGCGCGGATCAAGGCGATTTCGGGCAATCTGCCCACTGTGCGCATCGCCGGGCGCGCGGGCCAGCCGGGCGGCGCGCAGGTGCCGGGCGTCACGCAGACGGGCCCCGAGAAAATCCTTTCGCGTTATGGCGAGGTCGTAGAGGTGAGCGCCATCGTCGGTACCGGCCAGCGGCCCGGCGTCGATATGGTCTGGGGCCCGACGGCGACATATGGGCATATCGGGCTGGACCTGACGGGCGGCAATGGCGGCATCGTGCGCATCGATGATCTGGTGATCGAGGATATCACGCGCGTTTTCCTGCGTGATTACATCGACGCTGTGGATGTGCGCGATTTCGGCGCCATTGGCAACGGCGTGCATGACGACGCCCCCGCGTTCGAGGCGGCAGATGCAGCCGCAGCCGGGCGCGATGTGCTGGTGCCCGACGGCACCTATCGTTTGGGCGATAGCGTCACGATGCAATCTTCGATCCGCTTTGAAGGTACGGTTCAGATGGCGCGCGAACATATCCTGTCTCTGACCCGCAACTACGACCTGCCGACGTATATCGACGCCTTTGGCGACGAGGAGGAGGGGTTTCGCAAGGCATTTCAGGCGCTGTTGAACAATGTCGGGCACGAATCGCTGGATATGCAGGGGCGCATCATCTCGCTGACCGGCCCCATCGACATGGCCGCCGCTGTGCCGGATAAAAGCAGCTACTCGCAGCGGCGCCTGATCAAGAACGGCCAGTTCTCGGCCCTGGATCGGGCAGAATGGGCCGACGAGGTGGTTACGTCCCGCGCAACCTATTCGGTGCGCGATAGCCTGCGCCTGACCGGCGTGGTGAACGTGGCAAATATTCCGCTGGGGGCCGTGGTCGAAGGCAACGGCGTGGGGCGCGAGGTCTATGTCGCGGGCGTCGATATCGCGGCGCAGGAGGTGCGGCTGAGCCAGCAACTTTACGATGCGGCGGGCACGCAGATCTTTACCTTTCGGCGGTTCAAATACATGCTGGATTTCAGCGGGTTCGAAAAACTCAGCAAGTTCAGCCTGTCCAATATCGAGTTTCAGGCCGGTGGCGATTGCAGCTGTGTGATGCTGCCGCAGGCGGGCACCGGATTTCACTTCCGCGACTGTTTCTTCACGCGCCCCAAGGATCGCGGCATTTCGAGCCTATCCGTCGGGGATCAGGGAATGATCGTGGACCGGTGTCAGTTTTTGTCAGACGAGGATGCCGAACTGGTCGCCAACAGGACGTCGATCGCACTGAATGCCAATGCCAATGACGTCAAGCTGCGCGACAATCGCGTGACGCGGTTCCGGCATTTCGCGCTGCTGGCGGGGTCGAGCAATATCATCTCGGGCAATCACTGGTTTCAGGGGGATAATTCGAACGATGGCACCCGCTCGGCCGGTCTGGTTTTGACGCGCACCAACTGCCGCACGACTGTCAGCTCGAATTATGTCGATAACTGCTTTATCGAATGGAGCAACGAACACGACGCCGAGCCGGAGTTTGCCAGTGAATTTTCTTTCAGCGCGCTCAACGTGGTTGATAACGTGTTTCTGGCGGGAAATGTCGCGCCGTGGTTCACGTTTCTGGTGGTCAAGCCGCATGGCTCGGGGCATTTTCTGAATGGCATGAACGTCAGTGGCAACTCGTTCCGCATCATCGACGATCCCATTGACCGGATTGAACGGGTGGACACCACTTTCGCGGATCTGGACTATAACCGGATCAAGAATATCGCGTTTTCTGACAACACGTTCGGCAACATCTTTCATCCGGTTTCCAGCCCGCTTCTGGTAGAGCACACGCAGTCCTCGGCGGAGGCCACGTGGACGATCAACGCTGCGATCAGCCTGCCGTTCGGGGCCTTCGCGCAGACCGTCACATCGGTCGTGCCCGCTGGCCCACTACGCAGCGCAAGCGGGGCGGTGGTGCATGTCGCGCCCTATTACGAGGCCAAGCAGGGCCCGGACAGCAGTTGGGT
Organism: Roseovarius nanhaiticus; assembly: GCF_900156535.1. Taxonomy (NCBI): domain Bacteria; kingdom Pseudomonadati; phylum Pseudomonadota; class Alphaproteobacteria; order Rhodobacterales; family Roseobacteraceae; genus Roseovarius; species Roseovarius nanhaiticus. The sequence continues at coordinate 170,964 of NZ_FTNV01000003.1, forward strand.
GCGGCTGCAATTCGGCCAGCCCGTACGCGGCACGATGATGGTGACGATGCGGATCGATGATCCGTTCTGAGACGAGCAGATCAAGATATTGATGGCAAGGGCGGCTTCGGATCGGAGCCGCCCTTTTCAGTCCGTTCCGCATGTCTAAAATGTCGGCGGGGTGCAGGCGCTGATGATCTCGCAGGGCTCGGGGCCGACCTGGCGAAAGCGGTGGGGATTGCGGCTGTCGAAATAATAGGCATCGCCGGGGCCCAGCACCTTGCGCTGATCGCCCACCGTCACCTCGACGCGGCCCTTTACGACGATGCCGCCCTCTTCGGCCTCGTGGCCGATCATGGTGCGGCCCGTGTCGGCGCCTATCTCATACGTTTCGGCCAGGATCATCATGGCGCGGCCATAGAGCGTGGTGCCGATCTGGCGAAGGGACACACCGTTCTTGCCGATCTGGGTAAGTTCCTCGGCGGCGTAGAACACCTTGCGCTCGGCCTCGGGCTGGAACGCGAAAAACTCGGACAGGGCGATGGGAATGCCCTCTAGGATGCGCTTGAGGGCAGATACTGACGGGTTCATCTTGCCCGCCTCGATCAAAGATATGGTAGAGTTAGGGACGCCGGTTTTCTTGGCCAGTGCCCGTTGCGACAGACCCGCCTGCATGCGCACAGCGCGCAATCGCGGCCCCAACTCAAGATCACTTTTAGTGCTCGCCATGTTTTGTACCCTGAACAGTCTCCGACTGGCCCAAGCTAAATCAAGGGCTTGGCCCGCGCAAGAAACAGACTTTTGAGCCGTGACGAAACGGCGTACAGACCGTTTCATGTTCGGCAGGACGATTCCGCGCCGCAAAGCCACCATTTCTCGAAAGGATGCGTCATGTTGAACGCCGAGATCGCAGAACGCCGCACCGGCGCCATTTCGCAAGGCGTGGGCATGATGACCCAGGTCTATGCGGACCACGCCAAGAATTCCGAAGTCTGGGACGTCGAGGGCAACCGCTATATCGATTTTGCAGCAGGGATCGCCGTGGTCAACACCGGCCATTGCCACCCCAAGGTGATGCAGGCCGTGTCCGACCAGGTAGCAAAGTTCACCCATACCTGCCATCAGGTCATGCCCTACGAAAGCTATATCCGTCTGGCCGAGCGCCTGAACGACAAGGTCCCAGGCGACTTCCCGAAAAAGACCGTGTTTGTCACAACCGGCGCCGAGGCGGTCGAGAACGCGATCAAGGTCGCGCGCATTCACACGGGCCGCTCCGCCGTCATCGCCTTTGGCGGTGCCTTCCATGGCCGGACCTTCATGACCATGTCGATGACCGGCAAGGTCGCGCCCTACAAGAAGGGTTTTGGCGCGATGATGCCCGACGTCTATCACGTGCCGTTCCCGATCGATCTGCACGGTGTCAGCACCGAGGACGCGATGAGCGCGATGCACAAGCTCTTCAAGGCTGATCTGGACCCCGAGCGCGTCGCGGCCATCATCATCGAGCCCGTCCAGGGCGAGGGAGGCTTCTACCCGGCACCTGCCGAGTTGATGCGCGGTATCCGCAAGCTGTGTGACGAGCATGGCATCGTGATGATTGCCGACGAGGTCCAGACAGGGTTCGCGCGCACCGGCAACCTCTTCGCGATGCACGGCTATGACGTGGCTGCCGACATCACCACGATGGCCAAGGGCCTTGCCGGCGGTCTGCCGCTGGCGGCGCTGACGGGCCGGGCCGAGATGATGGATGCGGCGCATCCCGGCGGTTTGGGCGGCACCTATGGCGGCAACCCTCTGGGCGTTGCGGCGGCGAATGCCGTTCTGGACGTGATCGAGGAAGAGCAGCTCTGTGACCGCGCCAACGAGCTGGGCTCGCGTCTCAAGCAGCGGCTGGAGCAGATCCGCGCAAGCACGCCCGAGATGGTGGATGTACGTGGCCCCGGCTTCATGGTCGCTGCCGAGTTCAACCTGCCAGATGGCAGCGCGCCCAATCCCGACATGACCAACCGCATCCGCATGGAGGCGCTCAAGCGCGGCCTGATTCTGTTGACCTGCGGCGTCTACGGCAACGTGATCCGCTTCCTCGCGCCGATTACCATCCAGGACGAGATCTTCGCCGAGGCGATGGAAATTCTGGAAGAGTCGATCGCGGCAGCGCGCGCGGCGTAAGCGGAAATCATCCGAAAACATTCGAGGGGCGTGCCATTGGCGCGCCCCTTTCATTTTGCCGCACTTGCCGGAGAGGCATCGAGAACATATAAAGAACATATGACTCGCCAAACGCTCGATGAAAAACTCGCGATCCTGTCGGATGCTGCCAAATACGATGCCTCTTGTGCATCGTCCGGCGGCACCAAGCGGAATGCGCGGGGCGGGGGCCTCGGCTCGAATACCGGCGCTGGGATCTGCCACAGCTACGCGCCGGACGGGCGCTGCATCAGCCTGCTCAAGATCCTGATGACCAATTTCTGCATCTACGATTGCAGCTATTGCATCAACCGCGTGTCCTCGAACGTGCCCCGCGCGCGGTTTTCCGTCGATGAGGTCGTCAAGCTGACCATCGAGTTCTATCGGCGCAATTATATCGAGGGGCTGTTCCTGTCGTCGGGCGTCATCCGCTCGCCCGATGCCACCATGTCGGACATGGTGCAGATCGCGCGAAAACTGCGCCATGAGGAGCATTTCAAGGGCTATATCCATCTCAAGACCATTCCGGACGCCGCGCCTGAACTGATCGCCGAAGCGGGCCTGTTGTCCGACCGCCTCTCGATCAACGTCGAGCTGCCCACCGATGCCGCCGTGCAAACCTATGCGCCCGAAAAGAACCCCGGCCAGATCCGCCGCGCCATGGCAGATGTGCGCCAGCGCCGCGAAAATGCCAAGGATCGCAGCCATACTGGCAAACGCCCGCCGAAATTCGCCCCCGCCGGGCAATCGACCCAAGTGATCGTGGGCGCCGATGGTTCGACCGATGCGACAATCCTCGGGCAATCCACGCGGCTCTATTCCGGCTATGGGCTGCGACGGGTTTACTATTCGGCCTTCTCGCCGATACCCGACAGCTCGGCCAAATTGCCGCTGATCAGCCCGCCCTTGCAGCGCGAGCATCGGCTCTATCAGGCGGATTGGTTGCTGCGGTTCTATGGTTTCGATGTGGACGAGATCACCTCGGTCACGCCCGACGGCAACCTTGACCTCGATATCGACCCCAAGCTGGCCTGGGCATTGCAACATCGCGGGCTTTTCCCGCTGGATGTGAACAGTGCCAGTCGCGAATTGCTGCTGCGCGTGCCGGGCTTCGGCGTCAAGACGGTGAACCGCATCCTCACGACGCGGCGCCATCGCCATATCCGCTACGAGGATATCGCGCGCATGGGGGCCTCGATGAAAAAGGCGGGCGCTTTCGTCATGGCGGGCGGCTGGACGCCGGGCAGCTTGACCGACAGCGCCAATCTGCGTGCGCGCTTCGCACCGCCGCCGGAACAGATGAGCCTTTTTTGATGCGGCAGGTGATGGTGCCGCTCATCGGGGCCGCCGGTATTTGGCGCGATGCGGCGCGGGGCCTCTTGGCCGAGGGTGTGCCGCCCCATGAGGTGCTGTGGAACGCCGAAGGGCAGGATGAGGCGCCAGATCTTTTTGGGGGCGATGCGCGGCCCGCACGCGGTGGCAGCGACATCACGGTGCCGCGCAGTTTCATAGCGCTGGCCGGTAGCGTCTGTTTTCACAATGACCCGCAGCGGTTTGCACGGCTTTATGCCTTTCTATGGCGGCTGCGTTCCGCCCCGCACCTGATGTCGGACCGCGCCGATCCCGATCTGGCCAAGCTGCGCGTGATGGAAAAGGCGGTGCATCGCTGTCGCCACAAGATGCGCGCCTTTGTCCGTTTTCGCGAGATTGACGCGCCGGGCGCGAACCGGCGCAGCTTTGCCGCATGGTTCGAGCCGACGCATTACACGCTGGAAATGAACACCGCGTTCTTCCGCGACCGCTTTGCCGATATGAACTGGCGCATCGTGACGCCTGACGTGACGGCGACTTACGATGGCAGAACCGTGACGCTGGCGCCGGGCCAGCCTGCGCCGAACCTGCCCGAGGATGCCAGCGAGGAGTTGTGGCTCACCTACTTCCGCAACATTTTCAACCCTGCAAGGCTGAAGGTCAGCGCGATGACATCGGAGATGCCGCGCAAATACTGGAAGAACCTGCCCGAGGCTGCCGCCATCCCCGAGATGATTGCAGGCGCCGCAGCCCGCGCGCGCGAGATGGCGGCCGCCGCGCCCACCTTGCCGCCTATCCGTGCCGCGCGCGCTCAGGCGCAGCTGGCCGCGCATAAATCAGCATGGGTCGATACCGGCGCGGGGCTCGAGGCCGAAATTCGTGCCTGCTCGCGCTGCCCTCTGCATTGCAATGCAACGCAGGCGGTTTGCGGCGAAGGCCCGCAAGAAACGCGGCTGATGATCGTGGGCGAACAGCCGGGCGATCAGGAGGATCTGGCCGGGCGGCCCTTTGTCGGCCCTGCGGGGCAGCTGTTCAGCCGCGTGGCCGAGGAGGCCGGGTTGGATCGCGGCGCTGCGTATCTCACTAACGCCGTCAAGCATTTCAAGCATATTCCGCGCGGGCGGCGGCGCATCCACCAACGCCCTGATGCGGGCGAGGTGGAGCAGTGCAAATGGTGGCTCGAGGCGGAAATTGCGCGCGCCAAGCCGCAACTGATCCTGGGCATGGGCGCCACTGCCGCGCTGGCGCTGACCGGATCTGGCGATGCGATCACGCGGCGACGCGGCCGCGTCGAGCGTGGTGTGATGGGCCACAACGTGTTGCTGACGCTTCATCCATCCTACCTCTTGCGCCTGCAGGACGAAAATGTGCGCGCCAAGGCGACCGTTGATTTCCGCGCGGATCTCGCGTTGGCCGCCCGGCTGGCGCAGGGCAGCTCAGGCTTTGGGGCGGCCCAGCTCCCATGAGGCGGTAACGGTGCTGTAATCGCGGTAGCCCATCCGTGCGATGGGCCGGGCACCAACGGTGTCAAAGCGTCCATCCTTGATGAACTCGTCGCGGATATGGGTCTGGACGACTTCGCCGATCACCATGAAGCGATCGAGCAATGTGCCGTGCCGGTCGCTCAGCTGCCTGACCTCGAGCGTCACGCATTCCAGCGCCGCAGGGCTGGCCGCAACAAAGGGCGTGCGGATGACGACTGGCTGCCCTTGCTCGACCTGCGCCAACTCAAACTCACTGACACCTGAGGGCTGGGGCGTGGAAGAGATGTTCATCTCGTCCTTCAGCGCCTCGGTGGCGAGGGAGAACGTGAATTCGCCCTGCTCGCGCGCGTAGGTGGCCGAGTGCTTGGCACCTTCGCTTGAGAACATGACCATGTCCGGATCTGACCCGATGGCGTTGAAGAATGAGTAGGGCGCAAGATTGGTCAATCCGCCCGGATCCAGCGTACCGATCCAGCCGATGGGGCGCGGCGTGATGATGGCCTTGAATGGATTATGCGGTAGCGCTTCGGGCCGGTCATCGCCGTAATGCATGGTAAACTCCTGAAAAATATTAGGTGAGGACATCCTAGAGCGTCCCTGAGATGTGTCGAGATGCCCGTCCGCTTTATCGGCCTGGGATTTGGGTATTTTCACCAAGAAAAAGTTGGGCGATGACGCCGTTTCAGCGGTGGCGACCCTTGTAGGGGTCAGCAAGGTCGCGCCACAGATCTGCCAAAAGCGTCGCGGCCAGCGCCGTTGCGGTAATCAGCGCCCCGGGCCAGAGTGCGCGGCCCGGATGGGTTCCCAGATGCGCGGTGCCGTCATGCAAAAGCCGCCCCCAGCTGGCCATATCGGGCGGAAAGCCCAGGCCGAGAAAACTGAGTGCGCTTTCCATCAAGATCGCAGACGCCATGGCGAGCGCTGCCGAGACCCCGAGGGGCGCCGCAATGGCGGGCAGGATGTGGCGCCAGATCATCTGCGGAAGCCGCGTGCCGGTGCTGCGCGCGGCGCGGATGAAATCGCGCTGCGCCAGTGTTTGCACCTCGGCGCAAAGAATGCGGGCAGGCGCCATCCAGCTGGTCGCGCCGATCGCCACGGTGATCAACACGAAGAGACCCGCCTCGGCGCCCATCGCCGCGGACAGCGGCGCGCGAAATAGCGTGGCCGCGATCAGGAGGAGCGGCAGCAGCGGCAGCGCCAGGAAGAGATCGGTCAACCGCATCAGAGGGCCATTCAGGCGGCGCGAAAGCCCGCCCGCGATGCCGATGGCGGCCCCAAGCGTCAGCGAGATGCCCATTGCCGTCAGCCCGACCGCCAGCGACAGCCGCCCACCCGCCATCAGCCGGGCCAGCGCGTCGCGGCCCAGCTGATCGGTGCCGAGCGGATGCGCGGGGCTGGCTCCTTGACTGCGCGCCGCCAGATCCACTGCGCCCGGAGACACGCTCCAAACAAGCGGGCCGATCAGCACGAAAGCCGCGATGGCGCCCAGAAGTGCTGCGCCGAGGGGCAGGCGGCGCGTCATGATATATCGCCCCTTATGACCTTGTAGGGCCCGCCCTCTGCCGCCAGACGCGGATCGAGCCAGGGCAGAGCGATATCCGCGATCAGGTTGGCCAGCACGATGAAGACCGCGATGAGCGCCGTGATGGTCTGCACCGTGGGCAGGTCCGTCGCCTTGAGCGATGTGATCAGCAGCTGGCCGATGCCGTTCACGCCGAAGATCGCCTCGGTGATGATCGCGCCGGCGAAGATCTGGGGCGCGCCAAGCGCGATTGTCGGCACCACCGGGATCAAAGAATTGCGCAGGCCGTGCCCCCAGATTACACGCCTTTCGCTGAGCCCCTTGGCGCGTGCCGCGCGAATATGATCCTGTTCAAGCGTGTCGAGCATCGCCGCACGCATATAGCGCGTTATCTGGGCCGTGGTCTGGAGACTGAGCACCAGGACGGGCAGGGCCATTTGGCCGATTTGTGCCAGAAGGCTGTCCCAATCCGTCACCGCCAGCGTCGTGTCATAGACCGAGGGCGCCCAGCCTAGCTGCACCGCAAAGACATAGATCAACACCGCGGCGGTGAAAAACGGCGGCAGCGCATAACCGAGCGCGGCGATGGCCGTGCCGATCCGGTCCAAAAATCCGCCCCGCCGCCGTGCGGAGGCCACCCCGAGGCCGATCGCGGCCAAGCTGCCCAGTATGTAGGCCAGGCCGACGACGAGGGCCGTTTGCGGCAGGCGCTGACCGATCAGCTCCATCACCGGTGCTCGGGTCTGCCAGCCGAGGATGCGCGGCGCCCCGGCCGTCATCTGCGTGCCCAGAATTGCATCAAGCGCTACGCCCGGCTCGATAATCAGCATCTGGCTGAGCCACAGGAAAAAGCGCGTCACGGCGGAGGCGTCGAGGCCGAGCGCGCGGCGCATCGCGTCCCGGACATCCTCGGGGATGGTCATGGGTAGATCGGCCATCGGATCGCCCGGCGCCAGTTCCAGCAGGGCAAAGATCACTGCCCAAATGATCAGGAGTGTCGGCAGGGCCATTGCGAGGCGGCGAAGAAGGTAGGATCGCATATCTTGGCGGCGCCTTCAGGGTGATCTGCGGTGATGCGAATGTGGCGGCAACCTTAGGGCGCTGGCGGCGCGCTTGGCAATGCGTGCCGCACCTGCCCCGCTAGTCAGGCAGACGGTGCCAATCGGCGATGTTCCACAGCTCGCTGTCCCAGGCGTTGATGCGCACGCCCTCCAGGCTGTTCGCATGGGCCGAGACGCGGCCACGGTCGATCAGCGGCACAACGACATATTGCTGCACCAGCATGTCGTTCAGCGTACGCGCAATGGCCGCACGGTCCATCGTGCCTGTCGTGCTGGATAGCTGCGCGAGCAGCGCATCATAGGCTGGATCGCACCAATGCCCGATATTGCGCCCTTGCCAGCCGTTCTGTGGGTTGGGCGCGCTATCACAGGACCAGCCCGACAAATACGCCTCGGGGTCTGGCCCGTCGGAGGCGCCCGCATACATCTGGATATCGGCGTTGAATTTCTGAAGCGTGTCGGGGCTGCCGCTATCGCCACCAAAGAAAACTGCGGCCTCGACCGCGCGTAATTCGGTGCGCGCGCCGATCTGGCGCCACCATTCCTTGGCGAGGGTCTGGAAATCCTGCCGCACCGCGTTGGTCGAGGTCAGGAATGTCAGCTCCAGTTCCTGCCCGGCGCGTTCGCGCACCCCGTCCCCGTCGCTGTCAATCCAGCCACTGCTGTCGAGAAGAGCGCGGGCCGCTTTCATATCCTGCCGCTCGCAGCCGCTATTGGCGTCCGATGCATAAAGAGGCGGGCCGGGCAGGATGTTGCAAGCGGGGCGCCCTGCGGGGCCATAGCCGATCTCGGACATGATGCTGCGATCGAGCGCCAGAGCCAGCGCGCGCCGTACGGCCCTGTCGGCCAGAACATCGTTGGGGGCGTCGCCCGTGGCACTTTCGCCGGGCTCGCGAAGATTGAATGCCAGACGTTCGACCAGCGTCGAGAAGGCCGTTACCACCTGTCCGCGCCCGCGCGCCTCCATCGGGCCCAGCACATCGGGCGCCAGTTGCAGGTTCCACGCATAATCGAACTCGCCCGTCTCCAGCACGGCGCGCCCCGCGGCCATGGCGCTGCCGCCGCCTTTCAGCATGACGGTGGCGAACGCGGGCTTGCCCGGTGTTCGAAATCGGTCATTCGCTTCAAACAAGGCCGCGTCGCCGGGGCGAAACTCGGTCACGCGGTAAGGGCCGGTACCGATGGGCGCAAAATTGGCGTCGCTACACCCGGCAGCGGCGGGGCCGAGGCACTCCGCAAACTGCGCCGCCTGCAGAATTGGCGTCTGCGGGCCGACGAAGGCGGAATAGGGGTAGGGCTTTGGGGTCGTGAAGTGGATTATGGCGGTCTGCGCGTCCGGCGTCTCGATCCGGTCGATATCGCGAAAGCTTTCAACCTGTGCACAGCCTGCGCCCGGCGCGGTGCAGTAGCGATGGGTAAAGGCGATGTCCGAGGAGGTGACCTGACTGCCATCCGACCACACGAGGCCGGGCTTCAGCCGCCATGTGATGCTGCGCATGTCCTCTGCCACGTCGCCGTTTTCCGCGGTGGGGATGCGCTGGACGAGCCACGGGATCATCTCGCCTTCGGGCGACAGACGCGCCAAGGGTTCCAGCACGGGAGAGGCGGCTTCGACATCTTTGATACCGCCCGACAGATACGGATTCAGCGTCGAGGGAGCCTGCCAGTAAAAGAGGCGCAGCTGCCCGTCTTGCCCACGCTGGCCATCCGCGGCGTGGCTGTCGCCGGGGGCGATTGCCCAAAGGGCCGATGCGATGACGATTGCGCCAAGCGCTCTGCCAAGCCTTGCGGTCATCCGGACCTCCTTTCGGGTCATTGAACGGTCGCACCACCCATGGCGAGCGGCGCTTTTCAGGGAGCGATCTTGGCCACGCGACAGAAGGCGTCTTGCCGACAATCCGCGCAGGTCTTTTCTACCCTTATCGTTCATCGTGCTTGGAATGACAGTCGGGTTCGGCAAAATTCGCGTGAAATGCGAAAGAAATAGCTCACAGCTTTGATTTCCATTGGCATTTCCTATGACCTCGGACCAGCGCATAGCGTCTGATGCGTGACAGTTCTGACGCGCTGCGCCATGTTGGGGCGGCGTCTTGCGCTGATTTTTCTATGAGGTCGCCGGTGACACTGTTGCGGATCGAAGATCTGACCTTGCGTCATGCGGGCGCTGCGGTGCCTGCGGTCATGCAAGCGACGCTCGAGATCGCGCCCGGCGCCGCGGTCAGTCTGATCGGGCCTTCGGGCGCGGGCAAGACGGCGCTGGTCGGGGCTTTGATGAGATTGGCCCCAAGGGCCGAGATTTCGGGACGGGCGCTCTGGCAAGGGACCGAGGGGCAAATGACGGACCTTCTGGCGCTGCCGCCGGCGCGGATGCGCGCAGTATGTGGGCGCGAGATCGGCATGGTCTTTCAGGATCCTGCAACGGCGCTCAGCCCTGTGATGCGGATCGGCACCCAACTGACGGAGGGGATGCGCGCGCATCTGGGCATTGGCGCGCGTGCCGCCCAAGCGCGCGCCATCGCCTTGCTGAGGCGGGTCGGGCTGAGCCATCCAGAGGCGATCGCCCGCGCCTATCCGCACCAGCTTTCGGGTGGGATGCGCCAGCGTGCGCATATCGCCATTGCGCTCGCCTCTGCGCCGCGCCTTCTAATCGCGGACGAGCCGACGACAGCGCTCGACGGCCCGCTTCGGGCGGGCATCCTGGATCTGCTCGACAGCTTGCGGCGCGAGACGGGAATGGCGCTGCTGACAGTCACGCATGACATGGAATCGGTGCGGCGCCTTGGTGGGCAGGTGGTGGTGATGGAGGCAGGGCGCATTGTCGAAACGGGCGGAACCGACGAGGTGATGTCCGCGCCCCGCGCGACCACGACGCGCGCGCTGATCGATGCGGCGCAACTCGGGCGCGCGCCCATATGCGCGGCCGGCGCGCCGGTTCTGGACATCCGCGATCTGACACTCCGCTACGGGGGCGGCGCGCCTACACTGCAAGAGGTCAGCCTGACTGTCCGCCGGGGGCAGACGCTGGCGCTGATCGGTGCATCTGGCAGCGGTAAGTCAACGCTTGCGCGCGCCGCTCTGGGGCTTGAACGGGCGCAGATGGGCGATGTACGTATCTGCGGCACCGCGATCCGCGGGCTGGGCACGCGGGCGATGCGGCAGCTGCAGGCACATGTCCAGATGGTGTTTCAGGATCCGGTCACGTCGCTTGATCCGCGCCGTGCCCTTGGGCGGCAGGTGGCTGACCCTTTGATCAACTACGGACGCTCGGCGCCGAAGGCCCGTATCGCCGGGTTGTTCACTCGGGTTGGTTTGCCGGTCGATCTGATGGATCGCCTGCCGCATGAAGTATCGGGTGGACAGCGCCAGCGCGCGGCGATCGCGCGCGCACTGGCGCTTGAGCCGGATATCCTGGTGGTGGATGAGGGGCTGTCGGCGCTCGATACCGTGCAGGCAGCGGGCATTCTTGCGCTGCTGCGCGCCGAACAGGCGCGGCGCGGCCTTGGCATACTTTTCATCACCCATGATCTGCGCGCCGCTCGTGCCATCGCGCACCGGATCGCGGTGATGGATGCGGGACGCATCGTGGAGGAGGGGCCGGCGTTCGACGTTTTGAATGCACCGCGGCACACCCATACCCGCGCCCTCGTCGCCGCCAGTGCGCTGACGGCGACGGCCGAGGCCGGGTAGCGCCATTCGCCTCTTTACGCGGCCTTCCGCGCGGTTCATCCTCGGCCCCAGCGCGCGGCCCCGGTGAGCCCCGCCAAGGAGACAGCCCATGCCGATCAAGAACCGCTTTGCCGAGACCCATGCCGACATCACCGCATGGCGCCGCGACATCCACGCCAACCCCGAACTGATGTTCGACACCCATCGCACCAGTGCGCTGGTCGAGCAGAAGCTGCGGGAGTTCGGCTGCGACGATGTGGTGACCGGCCTTGGGCGTACCGGTGTCGTCGGCGTGATCAAGGGGCGGGCCAGCGCGTCCGGCAAGGTCGTGGGGCTGCGCGCGGATATGGACGCGCTGCCGATCCATGAGACCACAGGCGCCGCCTATGCCAGCGCGGTGCCGGGCAAGATGCATGCCTGTGGGCATGACGGGCATACTGCGATGCTGCTGGGCGCCGCACAATACCTGGCCGAGACGCGCAATTTCGACGGCACGGCCGTCGTCATCTTTCAGCCCGCCGAAGAGGGCGGCGGCGGCGCCGACGTGATGTGTAAAGATGGCCTGATGGAGCGTTTCGGCATTCAGGAAGTCTATGGCATGCATAACTGGCCAGGTGTTTCGGCGGGCACTTTCGCCATCCGGCCCGGCGGGTTTTTCGCCTCGACGGATGAGTTCGAGATCACCGTAACCGGGCAGGGCGGCCACGCGGCCAAGCCGCATGAGGGCGTCGATCCCATCGTGATGTCGGCGCATCTGGTCACGATGCTCCAGACGATCACCAGCCGGAACGCTGACCCGACCGAGCAGATGGTCGTCTCGGTCACCTCCATCGAATCGCTGACAAAGGCGCTGAATGTTATTCCCGGTTCGGTTCATCTCAAGGGCACGGTGCGCACGCTGAATAACGAGATGCGCGCGCTGGCCGAGACGCGCATTCGCGGCATTTGTGAGCATTTGGGCGCGGCGATGGGCGGCTCTGCCGAGCTTGAGTTCCGCTCTGGCTATCCGGTGATGGTGAACCACCCCGCGCAAACTGATTTCGCCGCCGATGTCGCGCGCGGCATCGCGGGCGATTGTGCCGAAGCGCCACTGGTCATGGGCGGCGAGGATTTCGCCTACATGCTGGAAGAGCGTCCCGGCGCCTATATACTCGTCGGCAATGGCGATACCGCCGCGGTGCATAACTCGGACTATGATTTCAACGATGAGATCATTCCCGCCGGGTGCAGCTGGTGGGCCGAGATCGTCGAGCGGCGGATGCCCGTCTAGGCGTCGCCGCGCCACATGGCGTCATAGACCGCGCCGATGCCGTCGGCCTCGCGCGCGACGCTGAACCGCTCTAGCGCGGTTTTGCGCGCGGCCTCCGCCATGGCGGCGTGACGCTTGGGGTCGCGCAAAAGCGCGCCGATCGCGGTTGCCGCGTCTTCGGCATCCTTCACCAGCCATCCGGTGGTCTCGCCCGCGCTGAAATCGCGGTAATATCCAGCCTCTGTGGCGATGAAAGGCACACCGCTCGCCATACCTTCGAGCGGGGCCATGCCATAGCCTTCGTAGAGCGGCATTTGCACGACCATCGACAGGCTGCGCATGAGAGCCGGCAGCGCTTCGGGCGCGATCTCGCCGGGAAAGAGGATCCGATCTTGCAAGTTCGCCCTGGCCACTTGCGCCTTCAACCCTTGCAAAAACGCATGATCCTTGCGGCCCGCACGGCCGAGGACCAAGGCAGTGACACCCGGATGGTGCGGCAGAAGGCGCAGCATCGCCGCGACGAACCGGTCGGTTCCCTTCTCGGGGCGGATTCGCCCGATCGTGGCGATGCCGCGCGTGCCGGGATAGCCCGTGACGCGCCAGTCCGAGGCGCGGTCGCGCGCAGGGGTATACAATTCGCAATCGACGCCGTGGGGCACGACGGCGCGCACATGCGGCACGAAGTCGGCCGCGCGCTGCGTCGTGGCGATGACCGCATCCATGCGCGAGATCAGCCAGCGGGGCAGCGCCGAATGGCGGCGCTGCGCGGCGGAGGTAAAGACGATGCGGATGGGCAGGCGCAGCACGTCGCGCGCCCAGAGCGCGGCGCGCATTTCCGTATTGCGGCGCACATGCCAGATGGCAAAATCGCGGCCCTCTGGCGGGCGCCGGGTCAGGCGCCGGGCCTCGGCCACGCTGATCGGGGCGGGGCAGCCGGGCAGGGGCCGCCCCGCCAGCGCCAGATCATAGCGCGGCGCCTGCGCGCGCAGCACGCCGGCCGCCGTCGCCGACACGCCGGTGAAATTGCGGTTGAAATTGGTGACGATCAACTCGGTCACGGCGCGCTCCCGGATCAGTGGCTCGGCCCCCTCCTACTCCACCGCGAGGGCGGCGCATAGCGTAGATGCCAGATCCGACAGTTTATCTTCTTGCGCGGCGGCGAAGGCTGTGGCGCGCGCGCGAATCGCGTTCAGATCCTCGGGCGCGGCGAAAAGATGCGCGATCGCCGCGCCCAATTCGTTTGCATCCGCGACCTCGCGCGCGGCGCCCGCGGCATCCATCTGTGCGTAGCCATCTGCGAAATTGGCGTAGAGCGGCCCGTGCAGCACTGCGGCGCCGCCATGGGCCACCTCGTAAGGGTTGTGGCCGCCAACGGGGACGAAACTGCCGCCGACGCAGACCAGCGGCGCAAGGCGATACCACAGACCCATCTCGCCCAGCGTATCGGCCAGATAGACTTGGGATTTGCCGATGACCTCATTCGTGCTGCGACGTGCGGTACTGAGCCCCGCCTTGGCTGCCAGAGCCGCGATATCGCCCGCCCGCTCGGGGTGGCGCGGCACAAGGATCATCAGCGCCTCGGGATGACGCTCGAGCACGGCTTGATGCGCTGCGATGGCGACCTCGTCCTCGCCGGGATGGGTCGAGGCCATGACCCAGATCGGGCGCGCGCCCAGCTCATTTTGCAGCGCGTCGAGCGCCCCGGCGTCGTGGGGGAGCGGCCCGGCCATTGCCTTGAGATTGACGCCCTCGGCGGCGTGGGTGCAGCCAAGGCTGCGCAGATGCACGGCGGTGCGCGCGTCCTGGCAATGCACCATGCGAAAATGGCCCAGCAGATAGCGCGCCGTGCCCCCGATCCGCGCCCAGCCGCGGGCCGAGCGATCCGAGATGCGCGCGTTCAGCAGCGCCAGAGGGATGCCCCGCGCCGCCGCGCCGCGCAGCATATTGGGCCAAAGCTCGCTTTCGACGAAAACGCCCGCATCGGGGCGCCAGTGATCCAGAAATCGCGCCACGGCGGCGGGGCTGTCGAGCGGAGCGAACTGGTGACGGCAACGCGGCGGCATCCGTCCCGCGATGATGCGCGCCGAGGTGGCTGTGCCGGTCGTGATGAGGAAATTCAGCGCTTTATGCGTTTCGCCCAGATGCTCGATCAGGCGCAGGACCGACAGGCTCTCGCCGACACTGGCCGCGTGAAACCAGACCAACCGGCCCTCGGGGCGGGGCTGCGCGCTGTGGCCCATCCGTTCGGCGATGCGGGCCGCATCCATGCCGTTCTCGGCCAGCTTGCGGAGGCTGCGCCGGTAGGCCAGCGGCGCCAGCCCGCGCGCGGCAAGCGCATAGGCCCGCACCAAGGGCGTTGGCCGTCCGGGCGCGGCTGACATGGGCTCAGCCGCCTGTGTGGCTCATGTGGCGGGGCATCTGGCCATCCACCGTCTGGCGCGAATAATCGAAATCATGGCCCTTCGGCTTGCGCGCGATGGCGGCGCGGATCGCCTCTTGAAGGGGTCGCGTATCCGACGGGTGATTGCGCAGCGCGGGGCGCAGATCGGCCATATCCTCCTGCCCGAGGCACATGTAAAGTTGCCCGGTACAAGTCAGGCGCACGCGATTGCAGCTTTCGCAGAAATTATGCGTGAGCGGCGTGATAAAGCCGATCTTCTGCCCCGTCTCCTCCAGCCGGACGTAGCGCGCGGGGCCGCCAGTGCGCTCGGGAAGATCGATGAGCGTGTAGCGCTCGGCCAGCCGCGCGCGCAGATCCTTGAGCGGCCAGTATTGATCCAAGCGGTCCTCGTTGCCGATATCGCCCATCGGCATGACCTCGATCCAGGTCAGGTCCATGTCGCGGCTGGCGCACCATTCGGTGAGGGAAAACAACTCGTCCTCGTTGAAACCCTTGAGCGCGACCGCGTTGATCTTGACGCGCAGGCCCGCGGCCTGCGCCGCGTCGATCCCGCGCAGCACCTGCGGCAGGCGGCCCCAGCGAGTGATATCCGCGAATTTCTGCTCGTCCGCGGTGTCGAGCGAGATGTTGATGCGCCGTACGCCTGCCGCGTAAAGATCCTCGGCGAAGCGCTCCAATTGCGAGCCGTTGGTGGTCAGTGTCAGCTCGCGCAGCGCGCCGCTGTCCAGATGGCGGGTCATCGAGCGGAAGAAGGTCATAATATTGCGCCGCACCAAAGGCTCACCGCCGGTGATACGAAGCTTCCGAACGCCCAGCCCGATGAACGTGCTGCACATGCGGTCCAGTTCTTCCAGCGTCAGCAGCTCTTTCTTGGGCAGAAAGGTCATATTTTCGGACATGCAGTAAACGCAGCGGAAATCGCAGCGGTCGGTGACCGAAACACGCAGATAGTCGATGGCGCGCTGGAAAGGGTCTACAAGGGGCGTATTCATGCCCCGAAGGTAAGGTGCAGCGCGTCGCGGGGCAAGGGGAGATGGCCTTGCCCCACGGCAAGACGGCACAGGAATTCGCGCAAGCTCATCAGCGGGATTGAACGGGCGCGCTTGGCGGCCTAGGCTTCCGGTCATGAAACGCATATTTGCCCTCGCCGCCCTTGCGGGTTTGACCGGATGCGCCGCCATGCCGGATTGGATGACGCCGGGCGCGCGCCCCACGGCCCCAGTAGACGCGGCGGACGCCTCCGAGACGCCCGCGGCTGAAATCACCAGCACCGCCGTTCGCCCGCCGCCCGGTGCACGCACGGCCGAGGAGTTTGACACAACGAGCGAGGCGGACAAGGTAGCGGCTGCAGCGCCCGCCACCGGCGGGCGTGACCTGGGCCTGACCATCGCCAGCCTCGGCGCGCCGGGCGAGCCGGGGTTCTGGCTGAAAACGCCCTTGGTCAACGCGCCGGGGCCGGGCCGCGTCGTTTATCCGGCCAGTGGCAAATCGGTGAAGGTCGATCTCATCCCGCTCGAAGGCGCGCCGGGCGCAGGCAGCCGTATGTCACTGGCCGCGCTGCGCGTGCTTGAGGCGCCCCTGACGGGGCTGCCTGAATTGCGGGTCTTCGCGCTGAACTGACGCTTATTCAACCGTAACCGATTTCGCCAGGTTGCGCGGCTGGTCCACATCCGTGCCTTTGGCAACGGCAGTGTGATAGGCCAGATATTGCACCGGCAGCGCATAGAGAATGGGCGCGATGACGTCGTCGATATCGGGCAGCACAATTGTATGCCACACACCGTCGGACGCCTCGGCTGCGCCTGCGGCATCGGTGATCAGCACCACCTTGCCGCCGCGGGCCATGACCTCTTGCATGTTCGACACGGTCTTGTCGAAAAGCGCGTCGCGCGGGGCCATGACGATCACCGGCATATTCTCGTCAATAAGGGCGATAGGCCCGTGCTTGAGCTCGCCGGATGCATAAGCTTCGGCATGGATGTAGCTGATTTCCTTCAGCTTAAGTGCGCCCTCTAGCGCAAGCGGAAACATCACCCCGCGACCGAGGAAGAGCGCGTCGCGTGAGTGCGACAGCTGCACGGCGACGTCGCGCACTGCCTCTTCGATGCCCATGGCCTGGTTCATGATCGCAGGCAAACCGCGCAGGGCAGCCAATTTGACCTTGAGTTCCTCACCCGTCAGGTGCCCGCGTGCGTGCGCCGCCTTGAGCGCCATCAGCAGCAGGACCGTCAGCTGGCACGTGAACGCCTTGGTCGAGGCAACGCCGATCTCGGCGCCCGCATAGATCGGCATGTTCAGGTCGCTCTCGCGCGCGATCGAGCTTTCGGGCACGTTCGTCACCGCAAGAATGCTGCTGGCCTTTCCCTCGCAATAGCGCAGGGCGGCGAGCGTATCTGCGGTCTCTCCGGATTGGCTTACAAAAAGGGCGGCGGTGCCCTCGGTCACTGGCGGAGTGCGATAGCGGAACTCGGACGCGAAATCGACTTCGACGGGCAGATGGGCCAGCTGCTCGAACCAGTATTTGGCGGTAAGGCAGGCGTAATAGGCGGTACCACAAGAGGCCATCACGATGCGGTTTATCTTTGTGAAATCAACGCCGTCACCGGGCAAGTTGATGTCGCTCGCGTCATTGGCGATGTAGGCGGCCAGCGTTTCGCTGATGACCGTCGGCTGCTCGGCGATTTCCTTGGACATGAAATGCTTGTGCCCAGCCTTATCGATGCGGGTGGCATCGATGCGGATCGTGCGGGCCTCGCGCTGGACGGGCTGACCATCCGCATCGGTGATCTTGATCGCGCTGCGCGTCAGGACGGCGCAGTCACCCTCTTCGAGATAGGTGATGCGGTCGGTCATCGGCGCCAGCGCGATCGCGTCCGAGCCGACATAGACCTCGTCCTCACCATGGCCGATGGCCAGCGGGCTGCCCTTGCGAGCGGCGATCATCAGGTCCTGCTCGCCGTCGAAAAGAAAGGCCAGCGCATAGGCGCCTTCGAGCCGGGCCAAGGTGCAGCGCGCAGCCTCTTCGGGAGTCGCGCCTTGGTCGATATGATGCTGCGCCAGAAGGGCGACGGTTTCGGTGTCGGTCTCGGTCTGATGGGCGATGCCGGCCTTCGCAAGATCGCTGCGCAAATCGCGATAATTCTCGATGATGCCGTTATGCACCACGGCCACGCGGCCCGCGCGGTGTGGGTGGGTATTGGTCAGGGTGGGTGCGCCATGGGTGGCCCAGCGGGTGTGACCGATGCCGGACTTGCCGGCCAGCGGCTCGTGGACCAGCAGATCGCTGAGGTTCACCAGTTTTCCGACAGCGCGCCGACGGTCGAGCGCGCCCTCATTCACCGTGGCGATACCGGCGCTGTCATAGCCCCGATATTCGAGGCGTTTCAGCGCTTCGACCAGCGTCGGTGCGACTTCGTGTTGGCCCAGGATACCTACAATACCGCACATTATGACGCCCTTTCCTCAATGGATTTTTTCTTATTCTTTAACATATCGAACAATCTCTTTGCTCGGCCGGGCTTCGTCTCCTGCCGGGCCCGCGCCACGGCCAGCGCGTCCCGAGGCACATCCTGCGTGATGACACTGCCCGATCCGACAAGCGCGTTGTCTCCCACCGTGACAGGCGCCACCAGCATGGTACCCGAGCCGATGAAGGCGCCCGCGCCGATGGTGGTGCGGTACTTCATGACGCCGTCGTAATTGCAGGTCACCGTGCCCGCACCCACGTTGCAGGCGGCGCCCAGATCAGCGTCACCGATATAGGTCAGGTGATTCACCTTGGCGCCAGCGTCCAGAACGCTGTTCTTGATCTCGACGAAATTGCCGACGCGCACATCCTCGGCCAGCTCGGTGCCGGGGCGCAGGCGAGCGTATGGGCCAACGATGGCGCCCGTAGCGACGTGGCATCCTTCCAAATGGCTGAAAGCGCGGATACGCGCGCCGTTCTCGATGCTGACGCCGGGGCCGAAGACGACATTGGGCTCAATCAGCGTGTCGGGGCCGATGACTGTGTCAAAGGCGAAATGGACGGTGCCGGGCGCCTGCATCATCACGCCTTCCTCGAAGGCGGCGGCGCGGGCGCGCGACTGGAACAGATCTTCGGCGGCGGCCAGCTCGGCACGCGAATTGACGCCCAGCGTCTCGGCTTCGTCGCAGGCGATGGCAGTGGCCGACAGGCCGCGCGCGCGGGCGATGCCGATGATGTCGGTGAGGTAGTACTCGCCCGAGGCGTTGTCGTTGCCGACCGCGTCGATCAGATCGAAGAGCGTGGCGCTATCGGCGGCGATAACGCCGGAATTGCAGAAACTTACGGCGCGCTCTTCATCCGTTGCGTCCTTGAACTCCACGATGCGGTCCAGGCCATCGCCCTGCATGATGAGACGCCCGTAGCGCCCCGGATCGGCGGCCTCGAAGCCCAGCACGACGATGTCATGCGTGCGGCGCGCCTCGATCATGCGCTCCAGCGTTTCGGGCCGGATGAAGGGCGTATCGCCGTAAAGCACGATGGCATCTCCGTCATGCCCTTCCAGCGCAGCGCGCGCCTGCGCGACAGCATGGGCGGTGCCCAGCTGCTCGGTCTGGCGCACGCAGCGGATATCCTCGTCATGCTCGAGTGCTGCGGCCTCCACAGCCTCGGCGCCATGGCCGGTGACCACTGCGATGCGACCCGGCTCAAGCGCGGCTCCGGCGCGCAAGGCGTGCACCAGCATGGGGGCGCCTGCGATGGGGTGAAGCACCTTGGGCAGGTCCGACTTCATGCGCGTGCCCTTGCCGGCGGCGAGGACGATCAGAGCGATGCTCATGGGCCAAGATTCCTTTTGTCTCTTTCGCGGCTCGTTCTAACTGTTGTACGCACATGCGCAAGGCGAGTGGCGCTCAATCCTCGTTGCCGAGTGTGACAGGGTTCGGCAGAAAACTGCCGTTCGGTCTATTGTGGAAGGAAATGCGCATGCGCAGCATCGTTTTCGATCTCGACGGCACCTTGGCGGATACCAGCGGCGATCTGGTGGCCGCCGCGAATTACTGCTTTCGCGACATGGGGGCAGGCGATCAATTGACCGTGGCCGATGCGGGCACCGCGTTGCGCGGCGGACGGGCGATGCTGCTCTTGGGACTCGAGCGGATGGGCCGGCCCGCGGATGAGGCGCTGGTTGCGCGCTATTACCAGGTGCTGCTGGATGCCTATGAGGCCGAGATCGACACGCATTCCGTGTTCTACCCTGGTGCGCTCGACGCGGTGGCGGCGCTGGCTGGCGCGGATTTCAAGGTGGCTGTCTGCACGAACAAGCCGGAATATCTGGCGCGCCAACTCATGCAGAAAATGGGCGCGCTCGACCTTTTCGGTGCGCTGATCGGCGCCGATACGCTGCCGGTGCGCAAGCCCGATCCCGAACCCTTGCGCGAGGCCGTGCGCCGCGCCGGGGGCGATCCGGCCCGCGCGCTGATGGTAGGCGATACGATAACGGACCATGATACAGCCCGCGCCGCGGGCGTGCCTTCGGTACTGGTGACGTTCGGGCCGAATGGCGGGGATATGCCCGCGCTCGCCCCCGACGCGCTGCTGCATGATTATTCAGAGCTGCCGGAGATCGCGGAGCGGCTTCTGGCATGAGCGGCGCGCGCGAGATTTTCTCGGGTAGCTTTACCCAGCAGGAACCCATTCCAGAGGAGGCGATCGAGGCCGCCGTGGCCGTCATGCGCTCGGGGCGGCTGCATCGCTATAATACCGAGGATGGCGAGGTCGCGGCACTGGAGCGTGAGTTTGCCGCCTATACCGGCGCGAAATACGCTCTGGCCGTCGCTTCGGGCGGCTACGCCATGGGCGCGGCCCTGCGCGCGGTCGGGATCGGACCGGGCGACAGGGTGCTGACGAATGCCTTTACTCTCGCGCCGGTGCCGGGGGCCATCGCAGGCGTTGGCGCGGTACCGATTTTCGTGGGCGTGACCGAGGCGCTGACCATCGATCTGGATGATCTGGAGGCCAAGGCGGGCGAGGCGCGCGTCTTGATGCTGAGCCATATGCGCGGCCATCTGGCCGATATGGACCGGCTGATGGAAATCTGCGAGGCGGCGGGCATTACCGTCATCGAGGATTGCGCGCACACGATGGGCGCCGCGTGGCGCGGGCGCATGTCGGGGCGCGACGGCCTGATCGGGTGCTATTCGGTGCAAACGTACAAGCACATGAATGCAGGCGAGGGCGGGCTTCTGATCACAGATGACGATGACGTGGCCGCGCGCGCGATCTTGCTCTCGGGTTCGTACATGCTCTATGCGCGCCACGGCACGCGCCCGCCCGAGACGGCGTTCGCGCGCGCCAAGTATCTGACGCCGAACGTCTCTGGCCGCATGGACAATTTGCGCGCCGCCATTCTGCGGCCTCAGCTGCGCAGGCTGGATGCGCAATGCGCCGCCTGGACGGCGCGCTACCGCGTGGTCGAGAAGGGACTGCGCGGCACGCCGGGCCTCGCGGTCATCAAGCGACCCGAAGAGGAAACCTTCGTCGGCTCGTCAATCCAGTTCTTGCTCAAGGACTGGTCCGAAGCGGCTGTAATTGAGGTTTTGCGTCGCTGCGCCGCGCGGGGTGTCATGCTGAAATGGTTCGGCGGGGCCGAACCGGAAGGCTTCACCAGCCGCTACGACAGCTGGCACTACGCGCCGAGCACACCGATGCCCGCAAGCGACCGCATCCTGCGCGCTATCGTCGATATGCGCCTGCCGCTCACCTTCAGCCTCGACGATTGCGCGCTGATTGCGCGCATCATCCGGGCCGAAGTGGGCGCTGTGTGGCAAGCCGCCTAACGGCGCTCGACCGCATCCCCGACTGGCACGGTCGAGATCGACACCTTGGCCGAGCCTTGCGTCAGCTCGCGTCCATGCGCGACGTAGATCAGTGTGCGGTTGGCCTCATCATAGATCCGCTTGACTCGCAGCGTTTTGAAAATGATCGAGCGGCTGGCGCGAAACACGTCCTCGCCATCCTCGCTGCGGTCGATATTGCCGATGGTGATGGGGCCAATCTGTTGGCATTCGATGGCGCTGTTTGACGGATCCTCAAACCAGTTGCCATTGGCCAGCCGGTCGATAATGCCGCGCTCGAAATAGGCAAGATGGCAGGTGACGCCGCTGACCTCGGGATCTGGGATCGCCTCGATGACGATATCGTTGCCCGCCCAGTCAACGCCGATCTCGCCGACTTTTTCGGCATAGGCAACAGACGCCACGGGGGCTGCCAGAACGGCACCCCCCAAGAGGCATACGGACCTTATCAAGCTACGCACGCTCAAAAGCTTATCTTTCCGTGGCCGCCAGGATTGGCGACATCATCCGACACGGCCGATTTCGCCATCTCGTAGAAAGCCTTGGCCGTGCTGTCATGGGCCCAGATTTCGGCCGATTTCGGAGTAAACCGGACGAGACGAACGTCTTCGTCGTCTTTGCCCTCTTCGAACCAGGCGGCATCCATCGGTGACCAAATTTCGTCCAGCTTGTCGCGGCTGGATTCGATGGAAAGCGTTCCGTCAACCACGGCGTAGATTTTGGCGTCGCCCGAGGCGATCTGGTACCGCGCATCCTTGCCGGCTGCGGCGTCCTCACCGATGTCGGTGTGCTTGGCCGTCAGGAACCACAGAGCGCCATCGTCGCGGCGGGCATGGTGCGCCATCGGGCGCGGGTCCGTCCCCGTGGCCGAGAGCATGCCGACATTGACGTTCTCGACGCGGTCCCAGAATGTGGTTTTCAGATCATGGTCGCTCATGGCGGTCCCCTTTTCGTCTCGTGTTTCGCTGCCTCAACGACGCGCCGGGCATGCGGGTTCCCGGCAGGGATGGGGACGCAGGGCGCGGCGGGCGGATCGCCTGGACCAAGACAGCAGACAGAAGGAAAATGATGCCACGCTGGATGTTCTTTGGACCGCTGATTGCCCTTGTCGCGGCTGTTGCCGTGATCGGCCTGTCGATGGGCCGCAAGTCTGCGCTGCGCTCGGATGAGACGGCGGTGATCACGCGTGTCGCCATGCGCTATGTCCGCGAGGCCGGTCCGGGGGCGTCCGAGACGGACTGTACCGCGCGCCTTGCCACGGCAGAGGCGCTGTGGCTGGTGGTGTCCTGCACGCCCGACGGGCGCACAGGACGCATCTATTACGTCGACCGCTTCGGCGCGGTCGCGTATGTCGGCGAGGCCGGCTAGGCCGGATCAGAAGCGATAGACATAGGCGGCGCCGAAGACGAACGGATCGATGTCAACCTTGCCGATTTTGGCGCCATTCACTTTCACATCGGTGCCGATGTCGATGTAGCGCGCATCGAGCCGCAGCGAGCCACGCTCGGACAGCTTGAAATCGACGCCCGCATGAGCCGCAAGGCCCCAGCTATCATCGAGGTCCAGCCGCGCGCCGGCCAGCGCGCCGGTGCCCACATCGTCGAAGAAGGTGGTGTAGTTCACACCAAGACCGACGAAGGGTGTGACGTTGCTCTGGTTGACGAAGTGATACTGGATCGACAGCACGGGCGGCAGATGCTTGGTCTTGCCGATCTTGCCAGCGCCGGCCAGCTTGATGTCATGTTCGAAGGGCCACGCTGCCAGCACTTCGATACCGATCTTGTCCGCGACGAAATACTCAAAGGTCAGGGTCGGGCGGGTGTTGTCACCGACGCTGATCTGGCCTGCCGTGGTCGTCGAATTGCCGCCCTGCGGATTGACGTTGTGCACGCCGATACCGACGGTCATGTCGCCCTTGCTCTGGGCGAGGGCGGGCGCGGCGACAGTGGCCAGAAGGGCGGCTGCGGCGAGGGTGAGACGGGTGGTCATGGCTCTTCTCCTTGTAAGCTCGGGGGTGGTTTAGACCCGGCATGGGCGGCGGCATTTGACTCAGGTCAAGTATCTGATTTTTCCCGCCGAAGCGGCCTGCGCGCATCGGACCGACCGATGGAGTTGGGTATTTTCACCAAGAAAAAGCGCGGTGCGTTGGAGCCGATTTGCAACTGCCGGGGTTAACGGCAGGGGCCGCGTGCTGTAGCCATGGAAACGAGCCAGGGAGGAACCAAGATGATCACGCTCTATCACGTGCCGCAGAGCCGCTCGATGAGGGTGCTTTGGCTGCTCAACGAGCTTGAGGTCGAGCATCGGCTGGTCGAGATGCCCTTCGATGGCTCACTCAAGACCGAGGAGTTTTTTACGCGCTCGCCGGCTGGACGTGTGCCCGCACTCGAGATCGAAGGCGAGCGCATGTTCGAGAGCGGCGCCATGGTGGAATACCTTTGCGAGCGGTTTCCCGAGCGCGGAATGGGCCGTCCGCCGGGCGCGATGGACCGGATGGCCTGGCTGGTCTGGGTGCATTTCGCCGAGACGGTCAGCCAGCACGTGGCGGCGCTGACGCTTCAACATATCGTGCTGGGCGACGAGGCGAGCGATGCGGTTTGCCGCTTCGAGCGCGCGCGGCTGCGCGAGTGCTATGACGCGATCGAGGCGCGGCTGAGCACGCCGGTCGAGAATCGCGACTACCTGCTGACGGGCGGGTATTCGGCGGCGGATATCTGCGTGGGGCAGGCGGTTTACATGGCGCGCCATTTCGTACGCACCGACGACTGTCCCGAGCTTTCGGCCTGGTTCGAGCGGATCACGGAGCGGCAGAGTTATCTGGACGCGCTGCCCGGCCCGGAAGCTTCCCGAATGTTCCAGCAGGATTTCTACGGCTAGTGCACTGGGAGCCGCCACAGCGCATCGCGGTCGAGACCGGAGGCGATGCGGGTGGCACCGCGCCGTGGCAGCGCCAAAGGTCCAACCGGGCCGGCGCGGGATGCATAAAGCGCGCCGCGGGTGCGATGCCGTGATAGAGTGGTCACCGGGCAATGAGATCGCCGAGCGCTCTGGCATGTGATCATCACTTGAAATATCCTTTCGAGCGATAGGTGTAAGCATATTGGCCGAGTGCTATAAGCCTGCCGCCGCGCTTGATGTATCAGTGGGGTGCGGCGATGCGCCCTAATATGGCTGCGACCCGTTGACCCCCATCGGGGGCAGGAGTAAACCGGGCCAAAGCCTGACACGCCACTTGGGCGCCTGCGCAACGCGCGGGCCCGCTGAAAGGAGCCGCTCTTGGAAGAGATGTTGAGGGAATACCTTCCCATTTTGATCTTTCTGGCCATCGCCATTGGCCTCGGGGTCATTCTGATCCTGGCCTCGCTCATCCTGGCGGGGCGCAATCCCGAACCTGAAAAGGTCAGTGCTTATGAGTGCGGGTTCAACGCGTTTGACGATGCCCGGATGAAATTCGACGTGCGGTTCTACCTCGTGGCGATCCTTTTCATTATCTTCGATCTGGAAATTGCGATGCTGTTTCCCTGGGCTGTGGCGTTTCAGGACATCTCCATGACGGCCTTCTGGTCGATGATGGTGTTCCTTGGCGTGTTGACCATCGGTTTCGCCTATGAATGGAAGAAGGGAGCCCTCGAATGGGAGTAGCCACCGGAGCCAACCATGCCGGCGCGGACCGCGAGGTTGCCACGCAGGACCTGAACCGTGAATTGCAGGACAAAGGCTATTTGCTGACCGCGTCCGAGGACATCATCAACTGGGCGCGCACCGGCTCGCTTCACTGGATGACGTTCGGACTTGCCTGCTGTGCGGTCGAGATGATGCACACCTCGATGCCCCGCTACGACGCCGAGCGGTTCGGCATTGCACCGCGCGCCAGCCCGCGCCAGTCGGACGTGATGATCGTGGCCGGCACGCTGACCAACAAGATGGCCCCGGCCCTGCGCAAGGTCTATGACCAGATGCCCGAGCCACGTTACGTGATCTCCATGGGCAGCTGTGCGAATGGCGGCGGCTATTATCACTACAGCTATTCGGTGGTGCGCGGCTGCGACCGCATCGTGCCCGTCGACATCTACGTGCCGGGCTGCCCGCCGACTGCAGAGGCGCTGCTCTACGGAATTTTGCAACTGCAACGCAAGATCCGCCGCACCGGAACGATCGTCCGCTGAGGCGGGCGTGTGACGCTCAAGGGGAATGACATGACCGAAGCGCTCAAGGAACTGGGCAACCACATCGAGACGAAGCGCAAGGATTGCGTGCTGGGATGGTCCGTTGCGCACGGAGAGCTGACCGTTGATGTCGCGCTGAGCAATATCAAGGGCTTGGTCGATTTTCTGAAGACCGACAGCACCTGCCGTTTTTCGTCATTGGTGGACATCACCGCCGTGGATTACCCCGAGCGGGCCAAGCGGTTCGACGTGGTCTATCATTTCCTCAGCATGTACCAGAACCAGCGCATCCGCCTGCGCGTAGCGGCACGGATGGAGGATATGGTCCCGTCGATCACCGACATTCATCCTTCGGCCAACTGGTTCGAGCGTGAAGTGTTCGACATGTTCGGCATCCTCTTTTCCGGCCATCCGGACCTGCGCCGCATCCTCACCGATTATGGCTTTCGCGGCCATCCGCTGCGCAAGGATTTCCCGACCACGGGCTATACCGAGGTGCGCTATGACGAGAACAAGAAGCGCGTTGTCTATGAGCCGGTAAGCCTCGTTCAGGAATACCGCCAGTTCGACTTCATGTCGCCATGGGAGGGGGCCGAATACGTCCTGCCCGGCGATGAGAAGACCGAAGAGAAGAAAGAGGGGGCGAAGTGATGGACGGCGATATCCGCACCAACACGTATGATGACGGATCGCGCGATTTTGAATCGGGTGAGCAGCAGATCCGCAACTTCAACATCAACTTCGGCCCGCAACACCCTGCTGCGCATGGCGTTCTTCGCCTCGTGCTCGAGCTGGACGGCGAGATTGTCGAACGGTGTGATCCGCATATCGGGCTGCTGCATCGTGGCACCGAAAAGCTGATGGAAAGCCGGACCTACCTGCAGAACCTGCCCTATCTCGATCGCCTCGATTACGTGGCGCCGATGAACCAGGAGCATGCTTGGTGCCTCGCCATCGAGCGCCTGTGCAATATCGAAGTGCCGCGCCGTGCCAGCCTCATCCGCGTGCTCTATTCCGAGATCGGCCGCATCCTCAGCCATCTGCTGAACGTCACAACTCAGGCGATGGACGTCGGTGCGCTGACCCCGCCTCTCTGGGGCTTTGAAGAGCGCGAAAAACTGATGATCTTCTACGAGCGGGCCTGCGGCGCGCGCCTGCACGCGGCCTATTTCCGGCCCGGCGGCGTGCATCAGGATCTGCCTGGCGATCTGCTCGACGATATCGAGGCCTGGGCCAAGGAATTCCCGAAGGTCATGGACGATATCGACGGCCTTCTGACTGAAAACCGCATTTTCAAACAGCGCAACGCTGATATCGGCGTCGTGTCCGAACAGGACGCGCTGGATTGGGGGTTTTCGGGTGTCATGGTGCGCGGCAGCGGCATGGCGTGGGATCTGCGCCGGGCGCAACCCTATGAATGCTATGACGAATTCGACTTTCAGATCCCGGTCGGCAAGAACGGCGACTGCTATGATCGCTATCTCGTCCGCATGGAGGAGATGCGCCAATCGACCAGCATCATCCTGCAGGCCATCGAGAAACTGCGTGCCCCCGAGGGCCGCGGCGATATTCTGGCGCGGGGCAAGATCACCCCGCCCAAGCGCAGCGACATGAAGACGTCGATGGAGGCTCTGATCCATCACTTCAAACTTTATACCGAGGGTTTCCATGTTCCCGAGGGCGAGGTTTATGCCGCCGTCGAGGCGCCCAAGGGCGAGTTCGGCGTCTATATGGTGAGCGACGGCACCAACAAGCCCTACCGCGCCAAGCTGCGCGCGCCTGGATACCTGCATTTGCAGGCGATGGACTATCTGGCCAGCGGTCACCAATTGGCCGATGTGGCCGCGATCATCGGCACGATGGACGTCGTGTTCGGCGAGATCGACCGTTGATCGCCACCGCTTATACCGCCTGCGCTTTTGCGCCGGTCACTGACAAGATACGCACGAAAGAGAGCGCCTAGATGCTACGCCGCCTCCACCACGAACAGCCCGAGAGTTTTGCCTTTACGCCTGCCAATCAGGCATGGGCCGAAGCGCAGATCACCAAGTATCCCGAGGGCCGCCAGGCCAGCGCGATCATCCCTCTTCTGTGGCGCGCACAGGAGCAGGAGGGCTGGTTGACCCGGCCCGCCATCGAGGGCGTGGCCGATATGCTGGGCATGGCCTATATGCGGGCGGTCGAGGTGGCGTCGTTCTACTTCATGTTCCAGCTGCATCCCGTTGGAAGTGTTGCAAATATTCAGGTTTGCGGTACCACATCCTGCATGATCTGCGGCGCCGAGGATCTGGTGGCCGTGTGCCGCGAAAAGATCGCGGACAAGCCCCATACGCTGAGCGCCGATGGCAAGTTCAGCTGGGAAGAGGTGGAATGCCTTGGGGCCTGCGCGAACGCGCCGATGGCTCAGATTGGCAAGGATTACTACGAAGACCTCAGCGCCAGGCGTCTGGGCGAAATCATCGATGAGCTGGCTGCTGGCAAGGTTCCGACGCCCGGCCCGCAAACGGGACGGTTCGCATCCGAGCCGGCGTCGGGTCTGACGAGCCTCAAGGAGTTCGACAGCGGCCACAAGCAGTATAACGCCTCGGTACAACTTGCGACGGATCTGGGCGAGACGATCAAGCGTATCGATGGCACCGAGGTGCCACTGCTGGCGCCATGGCGCGACAAGGGCGCATCGCATCAGCCCGCCAAGCCCAACGTGAAGGTGTTGGATGCACCGCTGGACATCGTCAAGGAAACCGGCCGCATTGACGCGGACAAGGCGGCCAAAGGCGATGCCGCCAAATCCAAGGCGAAGCCGGACGAGGGCACTGTCGCAAAGGCACCAAAGGGTGAGCCGGGCCCCGAGAATGCGCCTACAGCCAAGACCTCTGACGCGTCGTCCAAGGCGCCGCAGGTCAAGGGTGATACCGCTGGTGCGCCGGGCGACGCCAAGCCCGCTGATACGCAGGCCGAGACCGGCAAGAAACCCGAGGTTCTGGACAAGGCCCGCGGCGGCAAGCCCGACAACCTCAAGCTGATCAAAGGCGTCGGGCCAAAGCTGGAAAAACTGCTGCATAGCCTCGGCTTTTTCCACTTTGATCAGATCGCGGCATGGACGCCGGAAGAACGGGCTTGGGTCGACGAGAAACTGGAAGGCTTCAAAGGGCGCGCATCGCGCGACGATTGGACAGGACAAGCAAAGACGCTGGCATCGGGCGGGACGACCGACTTTGCCAAGCGTGTCAAAAAAGGCGACGTTTACGACTGATTCTAGCCGTGCGCGCCGGACCTCAAGGGGGACATGACCATGACAACTGACGATTCCGCCAAGAAATGCGCCAGCACCTGCTGGTATATCTCAGTCGCCGTTGGCTTGCTGCTCGCCATTGCGCTGCTTGTGGGGGCTGACTGGTCGCTTCTTTGGGCGCTCCTTTTCGGGGTCGTGGCCTTCCTGATCTTCGGATTCGTTCTGCCGCAACTGGTCTGCACCAAGCCGATCCCGCGCCCTCTTGCCTCGGCCACACCCGAAGGCAGCCTTGTCGCGGGCGATCCGCCTGCGCCCGCTCCGGGCGGCGATCACGCGCTGGCGGCCTCGGCGGCTGCAGCGACCCCGCCTTACTTTGAGGACGAGCGCGAGAAGGACGCCGCGCCGCAAGCCCATCCGATAACGTCCGAGGCGCGCAAGCCCAAAACCGCGCCGGATGCGGATGGGGTCCAGGGTGCGGACACGGGCTCTGCAGCCAAGAGCGCACCCAAAGCCAAACCCATGGGCGAGACCACGACCATGGGTGCCAAGACTGCGGCGGAGTCGAGTGAAGGCAAGAAACCCGAGACGCTGAGTGCGCCGCGCGGCGGCAAGGCCGACGATCTCAAGATGATCAAGGGTGTCGGGCCCAAGCTGGAAATCATGCTGCACGGCATGGGCTTTTACCACTACGATCAGATCGCAAACTGGAGCGACGAGGAAATCGCCTGGGTCGATCAGAACCTGCAGGGGTTCAAAGGCCGCGCGACCCGTGACGACTGGAAAGGCCAAGCCAAGACGTTGGCCAGCGGCGGGACTACCGAGTTTTCAAGTCGCGCCTCCAAGGGCGACCTTCACTGATATGGTTCCGGTATGAGTGATAGCGGCCGCGATCAGGCCCGCGCAGGGCGCCGCGCCGCGATCGTGATTGCGGTCACGGCTGTCCTGTGGGTGGCCGCGACCATGATCGGGACTAAATTCGGACTGACCCAGCGAGAGCTGGCGCTTTTCGATCTGATGGCCCTCGGGGGATTCCTCTGGGCCGTCTGGATGATCTACAATATCTGGCGCGCGCGTCAGGACAATCAGGGGTAACGGCGCAATGCTGAAAGACCAGGACCGTATCTTTACCAACCTTTACGGGATGCACGACCGCACGCTTAAAGGCGCGCAGGCACGTGGCCATTGGGATGGCACGGCCAAGATCCTGCAGAATGGCCGCGACTGGATCGTCGAGCAGATGAAGGCCAGCGGGCTGCGCGGACGCGGCGGGGCGGGCTTTCCCACGGGCCTCAAATGGTCGTTCATGCCCAAGGAAAGCGATGGCCGCCCCAGCTATCTGGTGGTCAACGCCGACGAGTCCGAGCCGGGTACCTGCAAGGACCGCGAGATCATGCGCCATGATCCGCATACCCTGATCGAGGGCTGCCTGATTGCCAGCTACGCAATGCAGGCGCATGCGTGCTACATCTACATTCGCGGCGAATATATCCGCGAGAAAGAGGCCCTTCAGGCAGCGATCGACGAGGCGTATGATGCCGGGCTCGTTGGCCGGAATGCCTGCAAATCGGGTTTCGACTTCGACATCTACCTTGTCCACGGCGCCGGCGCCTATATCTGCGGCGAAGAGACCGCATTGCTGGAATCGCTTGAGGGCAAGAAGGGCATGCCGCGCATGAAGCCGCCCTTCCCGGCAGGAGCGGGCCTTTACGGCTGCCCGACGACGGTCAATAACGTGGAATCCATCGCGGTCGTTCCGACGATCCTGCGGCGCGGGCCGGAGTGGTTCGCAGGCTTTGGCCGCCCCAACAATGCGGGCACCAAGCTGTTTGCGATCTCGGGTCATGTGAACAACCCTTGCGTCGTCGAAGAGGCGATGAGCATCACCTTCGAAGAGCTGATCGAAAAGCATTGCGGGGGCATTCGCGGCGGCTGGGACAATCTCAAGGCGGTCATCCCCGGCGGCTCGTCCGTGCCCTGCATTCGCGGCGAGCATATGCGCGAGGCGATCATGGATTTTGACTATCTGCGCGAGCAGCGCAGTGGCCTCGGGACCGCTGCGGTGATCGTGATGGATCAGTCGACCGATATCATCAAGGCGATCTGGCGCCTCAGCAAGTTCTACAAGCACGAAAGCTGCGGCCAGTGCACGCCTTGCCGCGAGGGGACCGGCTGGATGATGCGCGTGATGGATCGCCTGGTGACCGGCGATGCGGAGCCTGAAGAGATCGACATGTTGCTGGATGTGACCAAGCAGGTCGAGGGGCACACGATCTGCGCGCTGGGGGATGCGGCGGCGTGGCCCATTCAGGGTCTTATCCGTAACTTCCGGGACGAGATCGAAGACCGCATCAAGCACAAGCGCGGGACGACATCGCGCCCGGCGAACGCGCCCGTGGCGGCCGAATGAGCGGCGCTTGCCGGATTGGGAGATCAACGATGACCGCCAAACCCGTGATCCTCGCGCTCTGCGCCGCCCTCGCTCTGTCCGCTTGCGGCAAGCCGGGCGAGCGCATGCGCTTCAACGGCAACTACTACCCCGCGGATCTGAAAAAGGTCGGCGATCGGCGAGAGGATTTCGTGATCACGGTGCGTGATCCGGGGCAGGGCATCGAGGGCGCGCGTGAGGCGGGCCGCTTTGAGGCGACGCGCTATTGCGTCGAAACCTTCGGTGACAGCACGGTAAATTGGCAGACGGGCTATGATCCCGATGCGAATGCGGCCGTGATGGATAATGGCAGGCTGATTTTGCGCGGGAGCTGCGTGATATGGTAGCATTGCTCTGGGTTTCGGCGGCGTTTTGCGCATGTTATTGCATAACGGCGGCCGGGATCTCCATGTCATGCGGATTGGAGCGCGCAATTGTGCGTGCGCCTCACCGCATGAAGGGAGCATGACCATGCGCATTGTGACCACGACTATTCTCGCCCTCGCCGTTTCCGCCGGTGCAAGCTCGGCCCAAGCCGGGCTGGCTGACGAGCGGGACATCAACGCCGGGCTTCTGGCCGTTGCCGCCGCCGACAAGATCCGCCGCGAGTGTGGCGATTTGTCTGGCAAGTTCTGGGCGGCGCGCAGCTACGTGAACCAACTCAAGGGGATGGCCTCCGAGCGGGGCTATACCGAGGCGGAAATCGACGCCTATGTGAATGACGACGCCGAGCAGGCCAAGATGCGCGAGCGGCGCAACGCCTACTTCAAATCCAAGGGGGCGAGCAATCTGGACGCCGCCAGCCTCTGCCGCCTCGGCCAGGACGAAATCAAGAACCGCAGCCGCATCGGCTCATTCCTGAAAGCAAAGTGAACACCATGACGAACCTTCGCAAAGTGAACATCGACGGAACCGAGATCGAGGTGGATGGGGCGATGACCCTTATTCAGGCTTGTGAGCAGGCAGGCGTGGAAATCCCGCGTTTTTGCTATCACGAGCGTCTGTCGATCGCCGGCAACTGCCGCATGTGCCTTGTGGAGGTTGTCGGCGGTCCGCCGAAGCCCGCGGCAAGCTGCGCCATGCAGGTGCGCGATCTGCGCCCCGGCAAGGACGGTGAGCCGCCGATGGTGCGCACCAACTCGCCCATGGTCAAGAAGGCCCGTGAAGGGGTGATGGAGTTCCTGCTGATCAACCACCCGCTCGATTGCCCGATCTGCGACCAGGGCGGCGAGTGCGACCTGCAGGATCAGGCGATGGCGTATGGCGTCGACTTCAGCCGCTTCCGCGAGCCCAAGCGCGCAACCGAGGATCTGGACCTTGGTCCCTTGGTCGAGACGCATATGACGCGCTGCATTTCCTGCACCCGCTGCGTGCGCTTTACCACCGAAGTCGCGGGTATTTCCCAGATGGGCCAGACCGGCCGCGGCGAAGATGCCGAGATCACGTCCTATCTGGGCGAGACGCTGGACAGCAACATGCAGGGCAACATCATCGATCTGTGCCCCGTCGGCGCGCTGGTCTCCAAGCCCTATGCCTTTACCGCCCGCCCCTGGGAGCTGACCAAGACCGAGACGATCGACGTCATGGACGCTCTGGGCAGCAATATCCGCGTCGATACCAAGGGCCGTGAAGTCATGCGCATGCTGCCGCGCAACCATGACGGCGTGAACGAGGAATGGATTTCCGACAAGACGCGTTTCGTCTGGGATGGCTTGCGCCGCCAGCGTCTGGACACGCCCTATATCCGCGAAAACGGCAAGTTGCGCCCCGCAAGCTGGCCCGAGGCGCTGAGCGCCGCGGCGACCGCCATGAAGGGCAAGAAGGTGGCCGGCCTCGTCGGTGATCTGGTCCCGGTCGAGGCGGCCTTTGCGCTGAAACAGCTGATCGAGGGGCAGGGAGGCCATGTCGAGTGCCGCACGGATGGGGCAAAGCTGCCCGCGGGCAATCGCTCGGCCTATGTCGGCACGGCGCGGATCGAGGATCTGGATGATGCGGGCAGCGTCACAATCATCGGCTCGAACCCCGCCATCGAGGCGCCGGTTCTGAACGCGCGCATCCGCAAGGGGTGGCTGCGCGGAGGCACGGTGAGCCTGATCGGCGAAGCTTGCGAGCTGACCTATGAGTACGATCACGCGGGCGAGGATCGCGCCGCGCTTGAAAAGATGGTGACGAACGCCGAGAAGAGCGACGGCAAATCTATCGTGATCGTAGGGCAGGGTGCCTTGCAGGAGGCCGATGGCGAGGCGGTTCTGGCCCATGCGATGCAGCTGGTCGAAAAGACCGGCGGCAAGCTGATGGTGCTGCACACCGCCGCAGGCCGCGTCGGCGCGATGGATGCGGGCTGCACCACCGACGGCGGGCTCGAGGCCGCGCTTGAGGGGGCCGAGGTGATCTACAACCTCGGTTCGGACGAAACCGAGATCAAGGACGGGCCATTCGTGATCTATCAGGGCAGCCACGGGGATCGGGGCGCGCACCGCGCCGACCTAATCCTGCCCGGCGCCGCCTATACCGAAGAGCAGGGCCTTTTCGTCAACACCGAAGGGCGCCCGCAGCTGGCGCTGCGCGCCAATTTCGCGCCCGGCGATGCCAAGGAAAACTGGGCGATCCTGCGCGCGCTCTCGGGCGAGCTGGATGCGACGCTGCCGTATGACAGCCTGCCGCAACTCCGCCAGGCGCTGGTCGCCGAGGTCCCGCATCTGGCGCAGATCGATCAGGTGGCCGAGAACGATTGGCAGCCTTTGGAGGCAAAGGCGATGGGCAAGGCGACCTTCCGCAGCGCGATCAAGGATCACTACCTGACCAACCCGGTCGCCCGCGCGAGCCAGCTCATGGCCGAGCTGAGCGCCAACGCCAAAGCGCGGCGCGCGCCCAAGCTGGCGGCGGAATAAGCCATGCGCGCCGGGCGCCATATCGCAGCGACGGCCCTGGCCGCGCTGGTCCTGCTGGGGTGCGCCGCGCCCAATGAGATGCAGGAATATGTCGGGCGAAACGTGAACGAGGTGATTCTGGATCGCGGCAGCCCGTCCGAGATTTTCAATCTGTCGGACGGGCGGCGCGCCTATCAATGGGAGATCACCAAGCAGGGCTACCGCCCTGCGCCGCGCCCCCGGATCGGTGTCGGGATTGGCATCGGCACGGGTCATTGGGGCGGCGGAATAACGACGCTCGGGACGGATTACGTGCCCTATTCCAAAGAATGCCACTATACGCTTTACGCCGATCAGCGCGGTAACGACTGGATCGTCATGGGCATGCGCCCGCCGGTTTCGGGATGCGCCTGATGCGCATGCGGCATGCGAGGGCGGCGGCTGCAATGGCCGCCGCTGCCTTTCTGGGGGCTTGTGCGCTTGCCGGTGGGGCAGGCGTGCCTTTCGCGCCCGAGTATCGCGGGGTCAAGACTGACCTTCTGGACGGCGATCTGGTGAACTTCCATGTTGCGATGACCGGCGCGCGCGGTAGCGCCGATGTGGCACGCTACGCGGAATGCGCCGCCGCGCAATACGCGCTGATCCGCGGATACGGTTTTGCGCGCCATGTGCGCACGAATATCGCGGATGAGGGTGGCATCTGGCGCGCCGATGCGGTTTATACGATCTCGCCCGCCTTGCCGCGCGGGCTGAAAACAATCGACGCCGAAGTCGTGGCCGCCGACTGTGCGGAAAACGGAATACCGATGGTATGAGGACCTGATGGCTGAATTCTTTACCACCCCGCTGGGGACCGTCCTGCTGATCTTTGCGCAGTGTCTTGCAATGCTGGGCTTTGTGATGGTCAGCCTTTTGTTCCTCGTCTATGGCGACCGCAAGATCTGGGCCGCCGTGCAGATGCGCCGGGGTCCGAACGTCGTGGGCGTCTTTGGCCTGCTGCAATCGGTGGCCGACGCGCTGAAATACGTGCTCAAGGAAGTGGTGGTGCCCGCCGGCGCGGACAAGACCGTGTTCATCATGGCGCCGATCGTCAGTTTTGTTCTTGCCGTCATCGCCTGGGCCGTGATTCCCATGAACGAGGGCTGGGTGCTTTCCGACATCAACGTCGCCATCCTCTACGTCTTCGCCGTCTCTTCGCTTGAGGTCTACGGCGTCATCATGGGCGGCTGGGCGTCCAACTCGAAATACCCGTTCCTCGGCTCGCTGCGCTCTGCGGCGCAGATGATCTCCTACGAGGTTAGCCTGGGTCTGATCATCGTCGGCATCATCATTTCGACCGGCAGCCTCAATTTCGGCGATATCGTCGCGGCGCAGGACACGGCCTATGGCTTCTTCGGCTGGTACTGGTTGCCGCATCTGCCGATGGTCTTCCTCTTCTTCATCTCGGCCCTGGCCGAAACGAACCGCCCGCCCTTCGACCTGCCCGAGGCCGAATCCGAATTGGTGGCCGGTTACCAGGTGGAGTATTCCGCGACGCCCTTCCTGCTCTTCATGGCGGGCGAGTATATTGCCATCTTCCTGATGTGCGCACTGACGACGCTGCTATTCTTCGGCGGCTGGCTGTCGCCGATCCCCGGCCTGCCCGATGGCGTGCTGTGGATGGTGGGCAAGATGGCGTTCTTCTTCTTCCTCTTCGCGATGGTCAAGGCGATCACGCCGCGCTACCGCTACGATCAGTTGATGCGTATCGGCTGGAAGGTGTTCCTGCCCATGTCGCTGGCTTGGGTCGTCATCATCGCCTTCCTCGCCAAGTTCGAAGTGCTGGGCGCTTTCTGGGCCCGCTTTGCGATGGGGGCCTGATCCGAGATGGGGATTGATTACGTCCTTTTCGACCGTCTGGTCGAGCTGAGCACAAGGTTCCGGCCCGAAGGCCGGACCGTGATGCTGGGACGTCAGAACTTCCCCATTCAGACCAAGCACCGTCACCTTTACGAGAAGACTTTGGCCGATCATGGCATCGACGCGCGCCGTTTCGACTTCACCCAAGAGGACGGCTTTGCCGAAACCTTGATGGAGAAGTTGGGCTTCGGTGCGATGGAGACCATGGATTTCTCGGATTACGAGGGGGCGGGCATTCTGCACGACCTCAACCAGAAGCCCGAGAAAAACCTCGAAAACCAGTTTGATCTGATCTTTGATGGCGGCACGGTCGAGCATGTGTTCAATGTGCCGAACGCCCTGGAGGGGCTTTTTCGGATGCTGAAGCCCGGCGGGCGGCTGATCTCGGCCAATGGGCTGAATGGCTGGTATGGCCACGGCATGTACCAGTTCAACCCCGAGCTGGTCTGGACCTTCTGGAAGCGCGCCTGCAATTGCAATGTGCTGGATTGCCGGGCCATTCCGGTGGAGCCGGGTGGCGCCTTCGGGCATGTGGAATTCGGCGACCCCGCCGAGACGGGCGTGCGCCTGCGGCTGAAGAACCAGATTGGTCCGGGACGCACATACCTTTATTACGAGATTGAGAAGACGGCGCAGTCGCACCTGCCGGATTTCGCGCTGCAAAGCGATTACGAGACCCGCTGGAACGGCGCCGCAAATGCCGGTAAGACGCGGCTGGACAGTGAGACTCAGGCAACCCCGATTGCGAGGAGCTGACGCAATGGCGAATATCGATTATGGACGCGCAGCCGGTTACTTTCTGCTGAGCGATGTGTGGAAGGGCTTGCGCCTTGGCCTCAAGTATTTCTTTGCGCCCAAAGCGACGCTGAATTACCCGCACGAAAAGGGCTATCTCAGCCCGCGCTTTCGCGGCGAGCATGCCCTGCGCCGGTATCCCAACGGCGAAGAGCGCTGCATCGCCTGCAAGCTGTGCGAGGCGATCTGCCCCGCGCAGGCCATCACCATCGACGCCGAGCCGCGCGATGACGGAAGTCGCCGCACCACGCGCTACGACATCGACATGACGAAATGCATCTATTGCGGCTTCTGCCAGGAGGCTTGCCCCGTCGATGCCATCGTCGAAGGGCCCAACTTTGAATTCTCGACCGAGACCCGCGAAGAGCTGTTCTACGACAAGGACAAGCTTCTGGAGAACGGGGACCGCTGGGAAGCCGAGATCGCCCGCAACCTCGAGCTGGATGCGCCCTACCGATGAGCGATGCATCCAACCCGTTCGAGCAGATGATGCGCCAGATGCAGGACATGGCCAAGACCATGGGCCCGGCGATGGACGCGTTCTCGCCCAAGTCATTCGAGGCGATGTGGCAGACGATGCCCAAGGATCTGATGGAGATGACCTTCGGCAAGGGCTTGAACCCGGACGGGCTTGATGCCAAGACGCGCCTGCTGCTGACGCTGGCAGGGCTGACCATGCAGGGCGCACAGGCCGACAGTGCCGTGCGTCTGACCGTGCGCCACGCCCGCGAGGCGGGGGCGACGGATGCTGAAATTGCCGAGACGATCGCCCAGATGGGGATGTTCGCCGGCGTCCCTGCCACCACCCGCGCGATTGCACTGGCGCGCGAGGTGATGGACGGGGACAAAGAGGAAGGAAAAGACACATGACCGCGATGGCCCTTGCGTTCTATCTCTTTGCGATATCGGCTTTGGTCGGTGGCCTCTTTACCGTTGTCAGCCGAAACCCGGTCCATTCGGTGCTGTGGCTGATCCTCAGCTTCATCAGCGCCGCGGGCCTTTTCGTTCTTTTGGGCGCCGAATTCGTCGCGATGCTGCTGGTGATCGTCTATGTCGGCGCGGTCGCGGTCCTGTTCCTTTTTGTCGTCATGATGCTGGACGTGGATTTTGCCGAACTAAAAGCCGAGATGGCAAAGTACATGCCCCTCGCATTGCTGATCGGTGTGATCCTCCTGATGCAATTCGGCATCGCCTTCGGCGCGTGGGAGACGTCCGCCGGGGCCGAGGCTGCCGCTGTGGCGCCGACCCCTGCGGATACGCAGAACACCGCCGCGCTGGGTTTGCTGCTCTATGACAAGTATTTCCTACTGTTCCAGCTGGCGGGTCTGATCCTGCTGGTCGCCATGATCGGCGCGATCGTTCTGACGCTGCGCCACCGCGTGGACATCAAGCGGCAGAACGTGCTGCACCAGATGTGGCGCGACCCAAAGAAAGCGATGGAGCTGAAGGACGTCAAGCCGGGGCAGGGTCTATAGGCGCCCGCCCCGTCACTCGCTGAACACGGCGCATTGGTGCGCCTTTTGAACCAAGGGATGAAACGCATGTCCAGAAATACAATCGTCGTGCTTGTGGTCGTGTTGATCATCATCTTTGGCGGATATTCTCTGATCGGCTAGTCAGCCGCCAAGGCGCCCGACCAGAGGCGCGCGACAGGAAAGACTGAGGGACAGACATGATCGGAATTGAACATTACCTGACGGTAGCGGCGACGCTGTTCGTCATCGGCATCTTCGGGCTCTTCCTGAACCGCAAGAACGTCATCATCCTGCTCATGTCGATCGAGCTGATGCTGCTGGCCGTGAACATCAATCTGGTCGCCTTCTCCAGCTTTTCGGGCGATCTGGCGGGGCAGGTGTTTACCCTGCTGGTCCTGACCGTCGCCGCCGCCGAGGCCGCCATCGGCCTTGCGATCCTCGTCTGCTTCTTCCGCAACCGCGGCACGATCGCGGTCGAAGACGTCAACGTGATGAAGGGCTGAGCCAATGGAAAAGATCATCCTATTCGCCCCGCTCGTGGGCGCGATCATCTCTGGCTTCGGCTGGCGCATCATCGGCGACAAGGGCGCGCAGTGGGTGTCGACCTTGCTGCTGTTCCTCGCCTGCCTTCTGTCCTGGGTGGTATTCTTGGGCCATGACGGCGAGATGCAGCAGATCCACATCATGGATTGGGTGCAATCGGGCCTGCTCGACACCAGCTGGTCGATCCGTCTGGATCGCCTGACCGCGATCATGCTGATCGTCATCACCACCGTGTCGGCGCTGGTTCACCTTTATTCCATGGGCTACATGGCCCACGATCACAACTTCAAGGAGGGCGAGACGTATCGCCCCCGCTTCTTCGCCTATCTGTCGCTCTTCACATTTGCGATGCTGATGCTGGTGACGGCCGACAACCTCTTGCAGATGTTCTTTGGCTGGGAAGGCGTGGGCCTCGCGTCCTATCTGCTAATCGGGTTCTATTATCGCAAGCCTTCGGCAAATGCCGCCGCGATCAAGGCGTTCGTGGTCAACCGCGTCGGTGATTTCGGCTTCTTGCTGGGCATCCTGATGATCTTCTTCCTGACGGAGTCGATCAATTTCGCCGATGTATTCGCCGCCGGTCCGCAACTTGCGGAAACCACGGTCCGCTTTCTTTGGACTGATTGGAACGCGGCCAATCTGATCGCTTTCCTGCTCTTTGTCGGCGCGATGGGCAAATCGGCGCAGCTGGGTCTGCACACATGGCTGCCTGACGCCATGGAAGGCCCGACGCCGGTGTCGGCGCTGATCCACGCGGCGACAATGGTGACCGCCGGTGTGTTCCTGGTCTGCCGCATGTCGCCCATCATGGAATTCGCGCCCGAAGCGATGCTGTTCGTGACGTTCCTCGGCGCAACGACCGCGTTCGTCGCCGCCACGATCGGACTGGTGCAAAACGATATCAAGCGCGTCATCGCCTATTCGACCATGTCCCAGCTTGGCTACATGTTCGTTGCGGCGGGTGTCGGCGCCTATTCGGTCGCCATGTTCCACCTGCTGACGCATGCCTTCTTCAAGGCGATGCTGTTTCTTGGTGCAGGCTCGGTCATTCACGGCATGCACCATGAGCAGGACATGCGGAACTATGGCGGCCTGCGCAAGAAACTGCCCTACACCTTCTGGGCGATGATGATCGGCACGCTGGCCATTACCGGCGTCGGGATTCCGCTGACCGGCTGGATCGGCTTTGCCGGCTTCGCGTCCAAGGATGCCGTCATCGAAAGCGCGTTTGCCGCGAGCCAAGGCGGCTATGCCTTCTGGATGCTGGTGGCCGCCGCGCTGATGACCAGCTTCTATAGCTGGCGCCTGATGTTCCTCACCTTCTTCGGCACGGCGCGCGGGGACAAGCATACGCACCAAAACGCGCACGAGTCGCCGATGGTCATGCTGGTGCCCTTGGGTGTTCTGGCCGTTGGTTCGGTGCTGGCGGGCGCCATCTGGTATGGCAGCTTCTTCGGCAAGACGAACGAGGTCGTCAAATTCTTTGGCGGCAGCTATGGCGAGCCGGCGCAGGAGCTGGTCGAGGCCGTGGCCGAGCGCAGCCCCAAAGCCTCCGAGCTGCATTATGTGATGGAGAGCGCGCCGGGCGAGGCGGCGATCTATATCCGCCCTGAAAACACCGTGCTGCATGAGGCGCATTACGTGCCCACCTGGGTCAAGCTGTCGCCTTTCGTCGCGATGCTGGCGGGTCTTCTGATCGCTCTGTGGTTCTATATCTGGAGCCCTGGCACGCCCGCCACTTGGGTGGCCGCACAGCGTCCGCTCTATAACTTCCTGCTGAACAAGTGGTATTTCGACGAGATCTATGACGTGCTGTTCGTGCGGCCCGCCAAGAAACTCGGCGGCTTCCTTTGGAAGCGCGGCGATGGCGGTGTGATCGACGGCGGGATCAATGGGCTTGCGATGGGCATAGTGCCCTTCTTTACCCGCCTCGCCGGCCGAGCGCAGTCTGGCTATATCTTTACATATGCCTTCGCCATGGTGATCGGGATCGCGATCCTTGTCACATGGATGACGTTCACTGGAGGGGCAAACTGATGGAAAACGTTCTGTCGATCACCACGTTCATCCCTCTGATCGCGGCGGCCATTCTGGCCATTTTCCTGCGCGGCGAGGATGAGGCGGCACAGCGCAATGCCAAATGGGTGGCACTGGCCGCGACGGTCGTGACCTTTGTCGTTTCGCTCTTCATCCTTTTCGATTTCGATCCCAGCAATACCGGCTTTCAGTTCGTAGAAGAGCGTGAATGGCTGCTGGGTCTGCAATACAAGATGGGCGTCGACGGGATCTCGGTTCTCTTCGTCATGTTGACCACCTTCATGATGCCGCTGACCATCGCGGCGTCCTGGGGCATCAAGACGCGCGTCAAGGAATACATGATCGCGTTCCTGATCCTCGAGACGCTGATGTTGGGCGTGTTCATGGCGCTCGACATGGTGCTCTTCTATCTCTTCTTCGAGGCTGGCCTGATCCCGATGTTCCTGATCATCGGCATCTGGGGCGGCAAGGAGCGGATCTACGCCTCGTTCAAGTTCTTCCTCTATACATTCCTCGGCTCTGTCCTGATGCTGGTTGCGATGGTCGCCATGTTCTCGGATGCGCGCACTACCGATATCACGGATCTGATGCGCCACGGGTTTGACAGCGAAACATTCAGCGTCTTGGGGATCACCATCGTTGGCGGCATGCAGACGCTGCTCTTCATCGCCTTCTTCGCCAGCTTCGCGGTCAAGATGCCGATGTGGCCGGTCCATACCTGGCTGCCAGACGCGCACGTGCAGGCGCCGACCGCGGGGTCGGTCGTGCTGGCCGCGATCCTGCTCAAGATGGGCGGCTACGGCTTCTTGCGCTTCAGCCTGCCGATGTTCCCCATCGGGTCCGAAGTGATGACGCCGCTGGTACTGTGGCTGTCGGCCATCGCGATCGTTTACACGTCGCTCGTGGCGCTGGCGCAGGCGGACATGAAAAAGCTGATCGCCTACTCGTCGGTCGCCCACATGGGCTATGTCACCATGGGCATCTTTGCGGCGAACCAGCAGGGCGTCGATGGCGCGATCTTCCAGATGCTCAGCCACGGCTTCATCTCGGGC
Source organism: Roseovarius nanhaiticus (assembly GCF_900156535.1). Classification (NCBI taxonomy): domain Bacteria; kingdom Pseudomonadati; phylum Pseudomonadota; class Alphaproteobacteria; order Rhodobacterales; family Roseobacteraceae; genus Roseovarius; species Roseovarius nanhaiticus. The sequence goes on from NZ_FTNV01000003.1 coordinate 213,137, forward strand.
GCGCTCTTCCTCTGCGTCGGCGTGATCTATGACCGGATGCACACGCGCGAGATCGATGCCTATGGCGGTCTTGTGAACCGGATGCCGGCCTATGCGCTGATCTTCCTCTTCTTCACCATGGCGAATGTCGGTCTGCCGGGCACCTCGGGCTTCGTGGGTGAATTCCTGACACTCGTCGGCATTTTCCAGGTCAACACCTGGGTGGCGCTGGTGGCGACTTCGGGCGTGATCCTGTCGGCCTCCTACGCGCTCTGGCTTTATCGCCGGGTCGTGCTGGGTGATCTGATCAAGGAGAGCCTCAAGTCGATCAAGGACATGACGGGCCGCGAGCGGGCGATCTTTGCGCCGTTGGTTGCCATGACACTGCTCCTGGGTGTCTATCCCAGCCTTGTGACGGACATCATCGGCCCCTCGACCGAGGCGCTAATCTCGCAATATGACACCGCGCTGGCGGAGGGTGGCAGTGCCGCCGTCCAGACCGCCGAAGCCGCGCAATAGGAGGCCCAGATGATCCAGGCTGATCTGAACGTTATTCTGCCCGAGATCGTCATCGCCGTTTACGCGATGCTGGCCCTTTTGGGCGCGGTCTACACGATCAAGGACCGCGCGGCGGGCCTGTTGATCTGGCTGACCGCGGCGCTTTTTGTCGCCATGGCCTTCTGGATCGGGACCACCGGTTCGGGTGCGCGCGTAGCATTTTCGGGCATGTTCATCGATGATGGCTTTTCGCGCTTTGCCAAGATCATGATCCTGATTAGTGCCGCCGCCGTCATGGTGATGGGACAAGACTACATGGCGCGCCGTGGCATGCTGCGGTTCGAATATCCCATTCTCATCGCGCTTGGCACTGTCGGCATGATGGTGATGGTCAGCGCCGGCGATCTCATGTCGCTGTATATGGGCCTCGAATTGCAGTCGCTGGCGCTGTATGTCGTGGCCTCGCTGCGCCGCGACAGCGCCAAGTCGACCGAGGCGGGCCTCAAGTATTTCGTGCTGGGCGCGCTCAGCTCGGGTCTGCTGCTCTATGGTGCGTCGCTGGTCTATGGCTATGCTGGTACGACGGGCTTTGCCGGAATCATCGATGCCGCCGAGGGACGTGCGCCTCTGGGCTTGCTGCTGGGCCTCGTCTTTGTCATGTCGGGCCTTGCCTTCAAGGTCAGCGCCGTGCCGTTCCATATGTGGACGCCCGACGTTTACGAAGGCTCGCCGACGCCGATTACCGCGTTCTTTGCGACAGCGCCCAAAGTGGCGGCCATGGCTCTCTTCGCGCGGGTCGTGTTTGATGCATTTGGCGGCATTGTGCCTGACTGGCAGCAGATCGTCGCAGTGATGAGCGTATTGTCGATCTTCTGGGGTAGTTTTGCCGCGATCGGGCAAACCGATATCAAACGCCTGATGGCCTATTCGTCGATTGCTCATATGGGCTTTGCGCTGATGGGCCTTGCCTCGGGTACGGCGTTTGGCGTGCAGGCGATGCTGATCTACATGGCGATCTACGTCACGATGAATATCGGTACCTTTGCCTTTGTCTTGTCGATGCAGAAGGACGGCCTTCCGACGACCGATATCCGCAGCCTCAACCTTTATTCCAAGGCGCATCCGGGCCGGGCGCTGGCAATGCTGGTCCTGCTCTTCAGCCTTGCGGGCGTGCCGCCGCTGGTGGGCTTCTTCGGCAAATTCTACGTGCTGCGCGCGGCCTACGAGGGCGGACTTGTCTGGCTGGCTGTGCTGGGTGTGGTCGGCTCGGTGATCGGGGCGTTCTATTATCTGCGCATCGTCTTCTACATGTATTTCGGCGAAGAGGGTGAGGCGCTGGACCCGCCGGGATCGCCCGTGCTCTGGGGGTTCCTCATGGTGTCGGCGGCGATCATCGGTTTGGCCTGGCTGCCGGGGATCAACCTCTTTGGTATCGAAGGCGCGGCGCAGGCGGCGGCGGCGACGCTGGTTAACTGAGCCTGGCTCGCCAAGCATTAAAAACGGTGACGCGCCATGGGGCGCGTCGCTTTCGTTTATGGCAGCCTTGAGGGCTGCATGCGCTCCGCGCGGGAGTATTTTGAGAACAATGAAAGATCCGGATTGGCCGATAGGGTATGCGCGCCTCATACTGGACGAGGTGGATAGCACCAATGCCGAGGGGCTGCGCCGTGCCGCCGATCTGGCGGGGCCGACCTGGATCCATGCCGCGCGGCAGGTGGCGGGGCGCGGGCGCCGCGGCCGGGCCTGGAGCGATCCCGTTGGAAATTTTGCGGCGTCGCTGGTGCTGCGGCCCGAGGGTGCGCCGGGCGAGGTGGCGCTGCGCTCCTTTGTGGCGGCGCTGGCGCTGCATGATGCGCTGAGTGCGGTCGCACCGGCGGCGGATCTGGCACTGAAATGGCCCAATGACGTGCTGCTGGCCGGCGGCAAGCTGGCAGGAATTCTGCTGGAGGGAACGAGCCATGGTGCGCGGATGGACCATTTGGTGATTGGCATCGGCGTGAATCTGGTCGAGGCGCCGTTGCGGGGCGAGGGTGCTGTGGCACCGGTTTCGCTGCGCGGTGAGACGGGCGTCGTGATTGCGTCCGAGGCGCTGCTGGCCCATCTGGCGGCGGCTTATGCGCGGCGCGAGGCAACGTTCGCCACCGAGGGGTTCGAGCCGATCCGTGCCGCCTGGATGGCGCGCGCGGCGCGGCTGGGCCAGGAGGTGACGGCGCGGACCATGCAGGGCGAGACGCGCGGCATTTTCGAGACGGTGGACGAGGCGGGCCAGCTGGTGCTGGCCACGCCGGGCGGGCGCCACGTGATCCCGGCCGCGGATGTGTTTTTCGACAGGGAGGCGCTTTGATGCTGCTGGCCATTGATTGCGGCAATACCAATACGGTCTTTTCCATCTGGGATGGTGAGACCTTCCTTGTGACCCTGCGAACTTCGACCCATCACGCGCGCACGGCGGATGCCTATTTCACCTGGTATTCGACTTTGGTGAAGCATTACGGGATCGAGGTGGATATCACTGACGTGATCATCTCATCCACCGTGCCGCGTGTCGTCTTCAACCTGCGCGTCTTTGCCGACCGGTTTTTTGGCTGCCGGCCCATGGTCGTGGGCAAGCCTGATTGCGCGCTGCCGGTAGCGCCGCGTGTCGATGCGGGAACGCTTATCGGGCCTGATCGTTTGGTCAACACCGCCGGCGCTTATGCGCGCCACGGCGGGGATCTGATCGTGGTGGATTTCGGCACCGCCACCACCTGCGACGTGGTGGCCGAGGATGGCGCCTATGTGGGCGGCGTAATCGCGCCGGGGGTCAACCTGAGCCTCGAGGCGCTGCATATGGCCGCCGCCGCGTTGCCCCACGTGGATGTGACCACGCCGCCGCGTGTGATCGGCACGAATACGGTCGACTGCATGCAGTCCGGGGTCTACTGGGGCTATATCGGCCTTGTCCAAGGCCTCTGTGATAAAATTCGCGCGGAATACGCGCGCCCGATGAAAGTGATCGGAACGGGTGGCCTCGCGCCGCTCTTTGCCCAAGGCGCCGATCTGTTTGATGAAATCGAAGATGATCTGACAATGCACGGACTGACCGTGATCCACGACTACAACAAGAAAGGCTGACGCCTCATGAGCAATGAACGTGTAATCTATCTGCCCCTCGGTGGGGCAGGCGAAATCGGTATGAATGCCTACGTCTATGGTTACGGCAAACCCGGCAAGGAAAAGCTGATCCTCGTTGATCTGGGCGTGACCTTCCCAGATATGGACGGCTCGCCGGGGGTGGACCTGATCCTTCCGGACATTTCCTGGCTGGAGAAGCGCAAGAACGATCTGGAGGCGATCTACGTCACCCACGCGCACGAGGACCACGTGGGCGCGATCGCGCATTACTACGCGCAACTTGGCGCGCCTGTTTATGCACGCGCCTTCACTGCCAATATCGCGCGGCGCAAGATGGGCGAGCATGGACATCCCGAAAAGGCAGTGAAGGTTGTCGAGCCTTGGCCGCAGACGGTCAAGAGCGGGCCTTTTACCTTAGGTTTTGCGCCCATCTCGCATTCGATCCCCGAAAGCTCGGCCCTGGTGATCGACACGCCCAAGGGGCGCATCGTGCATACCGGCGATTTCAAGATCGACACCAATCCCGGCGTTGGCGAGCCGTTTGACCACGCGATGTTCGAGGATATCGGCAAGGACGGCGTTCTTGCGCTGATGTGCGACTCGACCAACGTCTTTTCGCAGCACGAAGGCCGGTCCGAGTCGACCGTCGGCCCCGAGATCGAAAAGCTGGTGGCCGGCGCCAAGGGTATGGTCGCCGCGACTACCTTTGCCAGTAACGTGGCACGCGTTCTCACGTTGGCCGAGGCGGGCGAGCGGGCAGGGCGCAGCATCTGCCTGATGGGCCGCGCGATGCGCCGGATGGTCGAGGCATCCATCGAGACAGGCGTTCTGGACCATTTTCCGACCGTGGTCAGCCCCGAGGATGCCAAAAACCTGCCGCGCGACAATGTCATGCTGATCGTCACCGGAAGCCAGGGCGAGCGGCGCGCGGCCAGTGCGCAGCTGGCCAATGGCAAGTATCAGGGGATCAAGCTGAAGGAGGGGGACCTGTTCCTCTTCTCGTCCAAAACGATCCCCGGCAACGAGCGCGGCGTCATTCGCATCATGAACCAGTTTTCCGAGATCGGAGTCGATGTGGTCGATGACGATGCCGGACGCTATCACGTCTCGGGCCACGCCAACCGGCCAGATATCGAGACGATGCACACGCTGATCAAGCCGCAGATCGTGGTGCCCATGCATGGCGAGCATCGCCACCTGCGCGAGCACGTCAAGATCTGCGAAGGCAAGGGTATTCGCGGTGTTTTGGCGGTGAACGGCATGATGATTGACCTGACCGCCAAGAAACCCAATGTGGCCGAGTATATCGAGACGGGCCGCACCTATCTGGATGGCACGGTGCGCGTGGGTGCGCTGGACGGCGTGGTGCGCGACCGGATCCGCATGGCGATGAATGGGCACGTCACGGTCAACGTTATCCTTGACGAGGACAACGAGAGCCTTGGCGATCCCTGGTGCGAGATCAAGGGCCTTGCCGAGACAGGCACCTCGAACGCGCCGCTGATCGACGTGCTGGAGGAGGACCTGTCTCAGTTCATCAATCGCGCGGGCAAGAAGGTGCTGGCCGATGAGGACAAATTGGACGATGAGCTGCGCCGCATCACGCGCCAGTCGGCCAATAACGAGATCGGCAAGAAACCCGAGGTCACCGTGATCGTCAGCCGCCTGAGCTGATGGTCGCGGCGCCTGTGGGCCGTGCAGACTACAAAAAAGGCCCCGATCACCAAGTGATCGGGGCCTTTTCTATTCTGGCTCGCTAATGCTTAGCTGGCGCGCCGGTCTTCGAAGCTGAGGGCGATGAAGCTGGGCATGTGATCGCCCATGCCGACGACCTTGTCGCCGCCGCCATTGCCGCCCCCGCCCGAGCGGCCACGGCCACCACGGCTGCGCGAACGGCCGGACTTTCCCTCCTGCTCGTCATCATTGCGCGCATCGCGAGGCTTTTCGCTGCGCTCTTCGCGCGGTGCGGCCTTCTCGGGTTCGGCTTTGGGGGCCGGCTCGGGCGCGTGTTCGGGCGCGCTCTGCGTCTGCGTCCCGCTGGTCTCTGGCGCTGTGGCGCCTGCGTCCTCGGCACCTGAGGGCTTGCGCCGGCTCCGGCTGCGGCGCGGCTTGGGCGGCGTATCTGCTTCGGCCTCGGGGGCGGGCGCTGCCTCGGGCGTGTCGCCCAACGGGTTGGGCAGGCGCGGGATGTCCTTCTGGATCAGCGCCTCGATCGCGGCCATGTTTTTCTCGTCCTTGGGGACGCAGATCATCATCGCCTTGCCGTCGCGGCCCGCGCGGCCCGTCCGGCCGATGCGGTGAACGTAATCCTCGGGGTGGCTGGGCACGTCGAAGTTGAAGACGTGGCTGACCGCGGGCACATCGAGGCCGCGCGCGGCCACGTCCGAGGCCACCAACAGACGCAGATCGCCTGCGCGAAAGCCGTCAAGCGTTCGTGTGCGCTGGCTCTGGTCCAGATCGCCGTGGATGGGCGCCGCATCATAGCCATGCTTTTTCAGAGACTTGGCAACAGCATCCACATCGATCTTGCGATTGCAGAAGACGATGGCATTGGTGCACTTGTCGCCCTCACCGTCGATCATCATGCGCAGGATGGCGCGCTTTTCGGACGCCTCGCGGTCGCGGCGCGTGGCCTTGAACATCACGACGCCCTGCTCAATCGTCTCGCTGGCCGTGGCTTGGCGCGCGACCTCGACCCGCTCGGGGTTGCTGAGGAAGGTGTTGGTGATGCGCTCGATCTCGGGCGCCATCGTGGCGCTGAAGAAGAAGGTCTGGCGCGTGAAGGGTGTCAGGCTGAAGATACGCTCGATATCGGGGATGAAACCCATATCAAGCATGCGGTCCGCCTCGTCGACGACCATGATCTGCACGCCCGTAAGCAGCAGCTTGCCGCGCTCGAAATGATCGAGCAGGCGACCGGGTGTGGCGATCAGGACGTCAACGCCCTTGTCGATCAGCTTGTCCTGCTCCTTGAAGCTGACACCGCCAATCAGGAGGGCCTTGGTCAGCTTCAGATGTTTGGAGTAGGTGTCGAAATTCTCGGCCACTTGCGCGGCGAGTTCGCGCGTGGGGCACAGCACCAGGCTGCGCGGCATGCGCGCGCGGGCGCGGCCACGGGCCAAGAGCGACAGCATGGGCAGCGTGAAGCTGGCCGTCTTGCCGGTGCCGGTCTGGGCGATGCCCAGAACGTCGCGGCCCTCGAGCGCGGGGGGAATCGCGCCGGCCTGAATGGGGGTGGGGCTGGTATAGCCAGCCTCGTCGATGGCCTTGAGGACCTTCGGGTTCAGATTCAAATCAGAAAATTTGGTCATGTATATCCGTAGCTTACGGACACAACTTGGCCCGCACGTCTGATCGGGTCCGGGCCCGTACGGCCCCGTGGTTCTCCACATATGTGGACCCTCGTGGCGCATTTATCCCAAGAAAGGGCGAATGGTCAATCGGCTGCGGTTTTTGCGCATCAATTGCGGCATTTAGGTGCGGATCGTCGCCTGTGGCGAAACAGTCATGCGAGTGATTGCAAGGCCTAGCCTGCTTGCGGAAAAACCCGCGTCCGCGCGGCGTCGAGATTTAGGTCGATCCGGTGCAGATGGCCGTGCGCCTCCAGCCGGGCGCGCAGCTCAGGCGTAGCGGTGCAGACCTCGTCATAAAAGCGGCGCAGCGCCTCTTCGCCGCCATCCTCTTCGATCGCGGTGAAGAGCGCGTTCATCGTTGTCGGTACGCTGGACGGTCCTTGCAGGTCGGGCCGGTAGGAGCCTGCGGCAAGACGGTAGCGATAGGCGCGCTGCCACGCATCATAACTGGGCGCGTGCAGGTGGCACAGGCGCGTGCCATCCAGATCGACATCATTGGGCAAGCGGCCAGCGGCGCCGAAGGCGTTGTGAATGCGCAGGCTGACCTCCTCGGATCCGGTGCGCACGAAAATCTTGCCCGCGACGTGGCTGAGAAAGCCGCCATTGAGTAGCGCGCCGTAGGTGGGGTAGATGTTTTCGGTCTCGATGTTGCGGGGGCCTTGGCGCGGGTGGCAACCCTTGAACCATTGGGGCGCGCCACCGCCGGGCTGGGCCAGCGCCTCGATAGGGCGGATGCGCGCGGTGCGGATGTCGGGGGCAAGCGCGGCCAGCTGGGCGGCTAGCGACACGTCGCCGGGCATCAGAAATTCGTCCACGTCGATATGGCCGAGCCAATCGACACCCGGATCGCGGCGATAGGCGCGGGTGGCATTCGCGGTCTGCCGGGCCTGATGCTTGACCGGGCGCTGGCGACGCTTGGCCCAATAGGCCTCATCGGTGACGGTCACGCGGCAATTCGGATGGGCGCGCAGGGCGCGGCGGGCCTTGGGGCAATCCTCGTCCAGATAGATGTGCAGGCGGTGCGCGCCCAGCTCCAAATGATAGGCGGCAAAGTTCAGGATCGCTTCGGCGGGCGCCTTGATGGTCGACACGAGGCCCCATGTGATCGTTTTGGTCATTGAGCCGCTCGTTTCTTTACCTGCCTTGGCGCGCAGGATGGCGTGGCGCGGGGCAGGGCGCAAGCCGCCGGTTGGCGCACGGCAGTTTTGAGTAAAATTTTACACAGTGCGTTGATGGCAGCACGGCAGGATGGCAGGCTGCGCATATGATAGTGCCGCAGCGCGTGTGTGTGAAAATGTTGAGACAGGTATTCGTGATCCTTGCGCTGTTGGTGGTGCCGCCTGGCGAGGTGACGGCGCAAGACGCCGCAGATGTGCCGCTGGATGCCGAGCGGCTCGGGCAGCTGGTAGAGGCACTGGACCCCGGCGCTCAGGCGCAGGGCAATGGCTGGCGGATGGTGATCGAGGGGCAGATCGTGCTGCTGACAACAGATCCCGCCGCCGGACGCCTGCGCGCCATGGTTCCGATCCGCGCGGCGGACAGCCTGGAGGCGCCCGAGCTTGACCGCATGCTGCGCGCGAATTTCGATACCGCGCTCGATGGGCGCTACGCCATTTCGAGCGGGCTGGTCTGGTCACTATACGCGTCGCCGCTGGCTGGCCTGGGCAAGGCGCAGTTGATCTCGGGGCTGGCGCAGGTGGTCACGCTGGCGCGCAGCTATGGCGGCGCCTACAGCAGCGGAGTGATGCAGTTCGGGCCGGTTGAGGATGGCGAGACGCCGGGTGGCCTGCTGCGGCGCCTTCTGCGCCGAGGGCAGGACATCTAAGCGCGCGCACTGGGCGTTGCCGCCTTGCTGCATCTTGCACTCGCGCCAGCGGGGCTCTACATCCTTTGGCAATGGGCCGCGGTCGCGGCAATGACGATGAGGAGCGCGCAAAATGGGCCTGCAAGCCACCGATATCGAGGCAATGATCCGCGAGGCATTTCCGGACGCCGAAGTTCACGTTCAAGGCGATGATGGCGTGCATTTCTCGGCCGAGGTTGTTGACGCGTCCTTTGCCGGCATGAACCGCGTTCAACAGCAGCGGGCGGTCTACGCTGCCCTCAAAGGCAAGATGGACGGATCAACCGGCGAGCTGCACGCACTGGGCCTGACCACACGCGCGCCGGGCTGAACCCTACGCGACGATTTTCCAAGATTTCCCCCGAAAGGACATCACATGACCGACGCAAAGACCCGTATCGACGAGACCGTCAAGGCATCCGACGTGGTGCTTTTCATGAAGGGCACCAAGGAGCAGCCGCAATGCGGGTTTTCCAGCCGCGTGGCGGGAGTGCTCAACTTCATGGGCGTTGAATATAGCGACGTAAACGTACTGGCGGACGAGGATATTCGCCAGGGTATCAAGGATTATTCCGACTGGCCGACCATCCCGCAGCTCTACGTCAAGGGCGAATTTGTCGGCGGCTGCGACATCATCACCGAGATGACCCTCTCGGGCGAGCTTGATACGCTGCTGGAACAGCAGGGCGTTGGCTATGACAAGGCGGCGGCGGACAAGATCCGCGAAGCCAACGGCTGAATACATGGTCCGCGCAGTTTGCGGCGGACGGATTTGAGTATTTTTGCCAAGATGAACAAGGGCGCGGTGCCGAAATGGGGCCGCGCCTATTCTTTTGCGGCGTTCGCCAACGCGCTTGCGAGATCACCGTAGCCGGTATGGCGATACTCAAACGCGAGGCCAAGCCGGCGCGCGCAATCTTCGGCTTTGGCATAGAGCGCCGGGTCTTCGGTCTGGGCCTGGTAGACCAGCTTGGTGTAATTGCCGAAGATCATGTCGCGCAGCTGTGGGTGACGATCGAGGCCCATCGGGCGCCAGACGAAGGCGTCGAACTGTTTGACGAGAAAGTCGGTCAGATAGAAGGCCGTGATCTCGTCTTCATGCTGCCCGAAGGCATCGTTGCCCTCGAAAAAGCTGTAGCAATGAGGGCCTGCGATCATCTCGATGCCCAGCTCGTCGCATTTCGCCTTGAGCAATCCGCCTGTGCCGCAATCGGCATAGGCAACGAAGATGCTGTCGAAACGGGTGCGATGCTTGGCCACGGCCTCTTCGACCGCTTCGGTGATCTGCTCGGGATAGAGGTGCAGCTTGGCCGGGAGGCAGACGAGGGTCATGTGATTCCAGCCATTGAGGCGGATCAGCGCGAGGATCTCGCGCGCCAGCGCACCGCAGGCGATGATGAGGATCGTGCCGCGCGCGTCCTCGACCTGCAGGCCTTCTTCGGTCAGGACCGTATCGGCCGGCAGATCGGCTATGGAAGAAGGTGCGGTATCGGACATCATGCGCATGGCTCCGTCTTGGCTGGAAACTATAGCCGGGGCTGCGCCAGAGGCAAAGCGCAGGCGCCGCCGGACGTGCTGCCAGGCCCGTCGCGGGCCTGGCCTCACTCACGCGGCGCAGCCTTCTAAGATCAGGCGGTCGCGCCCTGGTTATGCTTGCGCAGCACGAATTCCTTGGCTGTCTCGACCGCGACGGCCGCGTCGCGGCAATAGGCGTCTGCGCCGATGGCTTTGCCGAATTCCTCGTTCAGCGGTGCGCCGCCGACCAGCACAATGTAGTCGTCGCGGATGCCCTGTTCGATCATCGTATCAATCACGACCTTCATGTAGGGCATCGTCGTGGTCAGAAGGGCGGACATGCCGAGGATGTCCGGGCCTTCGGTTTCGAGCGCGTTCAAATAGTTCTCGACGGGGTTGTTGATGCCCAGATCGACCACCTCGAACCCGGCGCCTTCCATCATCATGCTGACGAGGTTCTTGCCGATGTCGTGAATGTCGCCCTTGACCGTGCCGATCACCATCTTGCCGACGCGGGGTGCGCCTGTCTCGGCCAGAAGCGGCTTGAGGATGAACATGCCGCCCTTCATCGCGTTGGCGGCCAGCAGAACTTCGGGGACAAAAAGGATACCGTCGCGGAAGTCCTTGCCCACGATGGTCATGCCGCCGACGAGAGCCTTGGTCAGGATGTCATAGGGGGTCCAGCCACGCTCGAGCAGGATGTTGACCCCTTCCTCAATCTCTTCCTTGAGGCCGTCGTAAAGGTCGTCGAACATCTGCTGGACAAGCTCGTCGTCGTCCAGGTCCGCAAGGATGATGTCGTCTTGGTCTTCGGACATGATGTGATCCCCTTATGTGAAAGGCGCGCGGCGCCCTTGATCTTTTTACGCTGCGCCACGTTTCGTCGTTTTCACGCGATCCCACTAGGCGATTTGCGACACAGGCCGCATCCAGACCGACTTAACCTGTTCAATTATGGGCGGGAAGGGCCGAAATATGCATGTTCATTATGGCGTTCTTGCATGTGTTCGCCGTTTGTTCTATATTTCAGTGCATGAGCCACCATCAGACCTTTCCCTTCTGCATGGAGCGCCCCGCGCGGGGCGCGGTGTCCAACGATGCGGGCCGGTTCGAGCGCCATGCGCGCCGCTATGAAGCGGATGGCTGGGAGGTGCAGGAGGCGGCGCCACTGCGCACCCAGACCACGCTGGAAGTGCCGCGCCGGGTGATCAGTTACAACCGATCGCCGGATCTGCCCTTCGATCGGTCGATCAATCCCTACCGCGGTTGCGAGCATGGATGCATCTACTGTTTTGCGCGCCCGACCCACGCGTGGCTGGGCCTGTCTGCCGGGCTGGATTTCGAAACGCGCCTGGTTGCGCGGCCAGAGGCGCCCGACGTTCTGGCGCGCGAGCTGCGCCACCGCGCCTATACGCCGCGCACCATCGCCATTGGAACCAATACCGATCCCTACCAGCCCATTGAAAAGGTGCATGGGATCATGCGCAAATGCCTTGAGGTGCTGCGAGACTTTCGCCATCCGGTCGCCATCGTGACGAAGGGCACACTCATCGAGCGGGATATAGACATCCTGTCGGACATGGCGCGGCAAGGTCTGGTGCGGGTCGGAATTTCGGTCACCTCGCTCGATGCGGATCTGTCGCGCAAGCTGGAGCCGCGCGCGCCCACGCCGCATCGGCGGCTGGCGACGATCCGCGCGCTCAGCGAGGCGGGGATCGAGGTGCGGCTGATGACATCCCCCATCATTCCGGGACTCACGGATCACGAGGTCGAGGCGCTGTTGAAGGCCGGCCGCGATGCGGGCGCGATTGCCGCCAGCTGGGTGATGCTGCGCCTGCCGCTGGAGGTGGCGCCGCTTTTTCGGGAATGGCTGGAGACGCATTATCCAGACCGCGCGGCGCGCGTCATGGGGCATGTTCGCGGTATGCAGGGCGGCAAGGATTACGACAGCACCTTCGGCACACGCATGCGCGGAACAGGGCCCTATGCCGAGATGATCGCGCAGAGGTTCGAGGCCGGGCTACGGCGCTATGGACACGCGCGCAAGTTGCCGGATCTGCGCTGTGATCGCTTCAAGGCGCCAGCGCGCGCCGGGGACCAAATGTCGCTGTTTTAGCGTGGCGCAGGCTTTTCGATGAAAAGCCTGCGCCTTTTTCTTTGGACAAGAAGATGCCCGCGGGTCAGCCGCCCCGGCGGCGTGTCCGGCGCGGAGCAGGGGCGTCGTCGCCGGTGCCGTCGATGGCCGAGGAAAATCCGCCCAGGGCCTCTGTGATCTGATCAAGCGTCGGGCGCGGGCCCTTGGGGCGCGTCTCGAGCGCAACGCGCATTGCCGACAAATGCTCGGCCATCGTGCCGCAGCAACCGCCGATAATCGTGGCGCCCGCGTCGCGCGCGAGGCACGCGTATTCAGCCATCAACGCGGGCGTGCCATCATAATGGATGTGCCCATCGTGAAATTTCGGGATGCCGGCATTGCCCTTGGCGATCACGGGGCGCTCGGTGCCTTGTGCGACAAAGCCGAGAACCGTGCGCAAAAGATCTGACGAGCCGACGCCGCAATTGGCGCCATAGGCGAGCGGCTTGTAGTCCAGCGTTTCGACCATGTCGGCCATATCGGACGACGTCATGCCCATCATCGTGCGCCCGGCGGTGTCGAAGCTCATCGTGCCGCACCACGGCATATCCGCCAGTTTGAACGCCTCGGCGGCGGCCTTGTATTCCTCGGGGGCGGAAATGGTTTCCAGCCAGAGCACGTCCGCGCCGCCTTCCTTCAGGCCTTCGGCCTGCTCGTGGAACATCTCGACCGCAATCTCGTGGGTCAGCGTACCCATCGGAGCCATGATCTCGCCCGTGGGCCCGACCGAGCCCGCGACGATCACGTCGCGGCCTGCCGTGTCGGCGACTTCGCGGCCAATTTCGGCAGACATCCGCGACAATTCACGCGCACGCTTTTGTGCGCCGTGCAGTTTCAGCCGCGAGGCATTGCCGCCAAAGCTGTTGGTCAAGAAGAGATCGCTGCCCGCATCGACGGCCATCTTGTAGAGCTTGGTGATGCGGTCCGGGTGCGTCTCATTCCAGAATTCGGGCGCGTCTCCGGACTCGAGGCCCATATTGAAAAGGTTGGTGCCCGTGGCGCCATCGGCCAGGATCCAGTCGCGCTGCGACATCATCTTGGAAAGTGCGTTGCTCATCAAATCATCCAAATCCGCTGTTGCGCGTCGTGCTATCAGCCCTGCTTGTGACACGCGCGGGCGCGGGCCGCAAATTCATAACACGCATCAAGATGTCGCGCTGCGGCTGCGCACCGGCAGGGACCACAGGCCGGAGGCCCGTGGCCTGCGCCCTGCCTCAGTTTTCGGCGACCAGCTGCGCCTTGGCGGCGGCCATCAGCTCGGCGCGTTTGGCGCGGATCGTGTCGGCATCGGCCTTGTCACCCAGATCGGCGGCAACTTTGCGGATCACGTCCTCAAACCCGGCCTCTTCGAAATCGGCCTTGATGACCTCGCGCACATAGGCATCCACCTCATCGCCGGTCTTGCCCATGAGGTCTGCAGCCCACTGGCCCAGCAGCTTGTTGCAGCGCGCCTCTGCCTTGAACTTCATTTCCTCGTCATGTGCATATTTATTCTCGAATGCGTTTTCGCGGTCTTTGAACGTGCTCATGGGCGTGGTCCCTCTGTCATGATGGCCGGTAGTGGCTGGCGCAGAATGCGCCCTTTCAGATATGGCTGCACTCGCGCGCGACCGCAAGGGCGCTGCCTGCCCGCTTGCGGCAGCGCGGGCCATGTTCTACATACGCCCTATGACAGAGCGGGGCTGCGCCCCATTGGCAAGGACAGGCATATCATGGCACGTCGCAAAAAGATCTACGAAGGCAAGGCCAAGACCCTTTATGAGGGCCCAGAGCCGGGCACGATCGTCCAGTATTTCAAGGACGACGCGACCGCCTTCAACGCCGAGAAGAAGGCCGTGATCGAGGGCAAGGGTGTACTGAACAACATCCTCTCCGAGTATTTCATGACCGGCCTCAACAATATCGGCGTGCCGACCCATTTCATGAAGCGCCTCAACATGCGCGAGCAGTTGGTGCGCGCGGTCGAGATCATTCCGCTGGAAGTCATCGTGCGCAACTACGCCGCTGGGACCATGGCCAAGCGCCTCGGTCTCGAGGAGGGCGCGCAACTGCCGCGCCCCATCGTCGAATACTGCCTCAAAGACGACAAGCTGGGCGATCCGCTGGTCACCGAAGAGCATATCGCCGCCTTCGGCTGGGCCAGCCAGCAGGATCTCGATGACATGCTCAGCCTCGCCCTGCGGGTCAATGACTTCATGGCGGGCGTCATGTACGGCGTCGGGATCAAGCTGATCGATTTCAAGATCGAGATTGGCCGCGTCTATGACGGCGATTTCCAGCGCCTCATCGTCGCCGATGAGATCAGCCCCGATAGCTGCCGCCTGTGGGATATCGAAACCGGCCAAAAGCTGGACAAGGACGTTTTCCGCCGCGATCTGGGCAGTCTGACCGATGCCTACACCGAAGTGGCCAAGCGCCTCGGCGTGCTGCCCAAGGGCGCGACGCCTATGGCGCGTCCTACACTGATCAACTGATTTATCTCGCCTCGACCTCAATTCTGCGACCCAAGGATACTGCCCATGAAAGCCCGCGTTCACATCATGCTCAAGACCGGTGTTCTCGACCCTCAGGGCGAGGCGGTGCGCCACGCTTTGGGCAGCCTCGGCTTTGACGGCGTCAATGCCGTGCGCCAAGGCAAGGTGATCGAGTTGGATCTGGCCGATGGTACCGATGAGGCCACGGTGAACGAAATGTGCGAACGCCTTTTGGCGAACACCGTCATCGAAAGCTACAAGGTGGAGATCCTCTGATGCACGCTGCCGTCGTCGTCTTCCCCGGATCGAACTGTGACCGGGACTTGGCCGTGGCGTTCGAGCGGGCCGGCGCGCGCGTCACCATGGTCTGGCACAAGGACACGTCGATGCCCGAGGGCGTCGACATCATCGGCGTGCCGGGCGGCTTTTCGTTCGGCGACTACCTGCGCTGCGGTGCGATCGCGGCCAATTCGCCCATTTGCCAATCGGTCAAGGTGCATGCGGACAAGGGCGGTTATGTGCTGGGTGTCTGCAACGGCTTTCAGATCCTGACCGAAACGCGCGTTCTGCCCGGCACGCTTCTGCGCAATGCGGGGCTGAAATACATCTGCCGCGCCGTGCCGCTGACCGTCTCGACCGCCGACAGCCCGTTTACCTGCGGCTACGAGGCGGGGCAGACCATCACGGTGCCCATCGCGCATCACGACGGCAATTACCACGCCGATGCCGAAACGCTGGCCGCCCTCAAGGCCGAGGACCGCGTGGCCTTCCGCTATGGCGCCAACCCCAACGGATCGGCCGATGATATCGCGGGCATCCTGTCGGAAAACCGCCGCGTTCTGGGCATGATGCCCCACCCCGAGCGGATGTCCGAGGCCGCCCATGGCGGAACGGATGGCGCGGCGATGTTCACGGGTCTGGTACGGCAGCTGGAAAACGCCTGAAACAGGCGGCACAGCGTCGAAGGGCTTGAGGCGGCAGGAATGCCGCCGTAGCGTATGGCGATGAGTGACCGCGATCCCAAATCGCCCGCCAAGGGCAGCCAGCGGCCTTTGCCGCCGCAGGCGGACACCCGCCCCACAAGTTGGCGGGTGCGCATCGCGCTGCTCATCCTGACGGCCATTGCCATCGCAACCGTATACGTCACGAACCAGCTGCTGACTGAGCGGTTCACGCAGAACACCCGCAACCGGGCGGAACTGCGTCTGGTGCTCTATTCGGGCAACCTGCTGAGCGAGCTGCGCCAGAACGCCATCGTGCCGCAACTTCTGGCGCGCGATCCGGCGCTGATCTCGGCGCTGAATTCCAGCAATTATTCGCAATCTACGCAGCGCCTGATTTCCTTCGTGGATGAAATCGGCGCCGCTTCGCTGACCTTGCTGGACAAGGACGGGCGCACCGTCGCGTCCACGGACCGCAATTCGCTGGGCGAAAGCCATCGGTCGATGCCTTATTTCGTGGATGCCACCCGGTCAAAAGATACGGTTTTCACCCTGATCCAGGACGAGACGGGCCGGTTCGACTTCTACTATTCGCGCCGTGTCGAAAGCCAGGGCAGTCTGATCGGCGTCATCATGGTCGCTGTCGATCTGCACAAATACGAACGCGCCTGGGCGGGCATTACCGATGCGGTGATCGTGACCGATACCGAAGGCCGCATCATCCTGTCGACCGAGCCGCGCTGGCGCGGCCTGACCGAGGCGCAGGCCCTGGCCGAGCAGCCGGTCAGCAGTGCGTTCGAGCGCGCGATCCAGGCCACCGCCGACTGGACACTTCTGCCTGCCGACGCCTATCTCAGCGGCGAGGCGGTGATGCGCGTCGAGGGGCGCGTGGCCTTTCGTGGCTGGCGCATCGCCAATTTCACAACCTTTGATTCGGTACGCGAGAAGGTGAATGGCGTCCTCGCGCTCGAAATCATGGGCTTCGCGATTCTGCTGGCGCTGGCCTTCTACTTTCTCAGCCGCAAGACGGCGGTGCGCATGGCGCTCTTTCAGCGCGAGTCGGCAGAGCTTCGCCAGTTGAACCTGCGTTTGCAGCGGGAAATCGCCGAGCGCGAAAGGGTGCAGGAGAACCTTGCCGTGGCCGAGCAGACGCTGGCGCAAAGCTCGAAACTGGCCGCGCTGGGCGAGATGTCGGCGGCCGTCAGCCACGAGTTGAACCAGCCGCTGGCGGCGATGAAGACCTACCTTGCCGGCGCGCGCCTCTTGCTGACGCGCAATCGCCCGGACGAGACGATGTCCTCCTTTCAACGCATCGACGATCTGATCGAGCGGATGGGCGCCATCACGCGGCAACTGAAATCATATGCGCGTCATTCGGGCGATACGTTCGAGCCAGTAAATATAGGCGATGCACTGGCTGCGTCCTTGTCGATGATGGAGCCGCAGCTGCGCCAGCGGCGCGTCACGATCAACCGCACCTTGCCGGACGAGCCTGTGATGGTGATGGGCGACCGCGTGCGCATCGAACAGGTGATGATCAATTTGTTGCGCAACGCGCTTGATGCCACGCAAACGGTCGACGAGGCGCAGATCGATATCGTGTTGGCGGCGGGCAGCATGGCGGTGCTGACCGTCCGTGACAACGGCCACGGCATCAAGGATTTCGACAAGATGTTCGAGCCCTTCCACACCACCAAGCAGCCGGGCGAGGGCGTCGGGCTGGGGCTTGCCATTTCCTCGGGGATCGTCAACGACCTAGGGGGAAGACTGACCGCGCGTGACGCGGCGGCGGGGGGGGCTGTATTTGAGATGCGCCTGCCCATATTGACTGAACAAACGCGTGCAGCGGAGTGACCCCAGATGGCTAATGCGATGAAGATTGCGATCGTCGATGACGAGAAGGACATGCGCCAGTCGATCAGCCAATGGCTGGCGCTTTCGGGATACGACACCGAGACGTTCGCCTGCGCCGAGGACGCGCTGAAGGCGCTGGGGCCCGATTATCCCGGCATCGTGGTCAGTGACATCCGCATGCCAGGCATGGATGGGATGCAGTTCCTGAAAAAGCTGATGGGCACCGACAGCACATTGCCCGTCATCATGATCACCGGCCATGGCGATGTGCCGATGGCGGTCGAGGCGATGCGCGTCGGCGCCTATGATTTTCTGGAAAAGCCGTTCAATCCTGACCGCATGACCGAGCTGGCCAAGAAGGCGACCCATGCGCGTCGCCTGACGCTCGACAACCGCGCGCTGCGGCGCGAGCTGTCTGATGGCGGGCAGCTGATGAAGAAGCTGATCGGCTCCAGCCCTGTGATGGAACGGCTCAAGGAGGACATCCTCGATCTCGGGCAGGCGGACGGCCACGTCCTGATCGATGGCGAGACGGGGACAGGCAAGACGCTGGTCGCCCATGCCCTACATGCTGTCGGCGCGCGCGCGGGCAAGAAATTCGTCCTCGTCTCCTGCGCGGCCTATGAGCAGGACCAGCTCTCCAAGCGCCTTTTTGGCCCGATGAACCCCGAGGACAGCCGCCTGCCGGCCGTCGAGGAGGCACGCGGTGGCACTCTGGTGCTCGAGGATATCGAGGCGCTCAGCGACAGCTTGCAGGCCCGCCTGCTGACTTGGCTGAACGAAGAGGGCACACCGCCCGAGACGCGGCTGGTCGCCATCTCGAACCTGCAGGACGAGGGCAAGACATCCGAGGATGCGCTGCGCCCGGATCTTTTCTATCGCCTCGCCAGTCTCAGGATCACCGTGCCGCCGCTGCGCCAGCGTGGCGAGGATATCCTGACACTCTTCACCCGCTTTTCCGACCAGTTCGCCGATGACTACGGCTGCGACGCGCCGCAGGTCAGCGCACAGGAGGCGGCACAGCTTTTGCAGGCGCCGTGGCCCGGTAATGTGCGCCAGCTATTCAACGTGGCCGAGCGGGCGGTGCTGCAGTCGCGGCGCGGCTCGGGCACCATCGTGTCGCTGTTGATGAGCGATCATCAGGACATGCAGCCGGTCATGACGACCGAAGGCAAGCCGCTCAAGGAATATGTCGAGGCGTTCGAGCGGATGCTGATCGACAACACGATGCGCCGCCACAAGGGCAGCATCGCCGCCGTCATGGACGAGCTGTGCTTGCCGCGCCGCACTCTGAATGAAAAGATGGCCAAGTATAATCTGCAAAGATCCGATTATCTTTGAGTGAAACACGGTCAGCCACGGCGCGTGCGCACAGGCGCACGCTCGACGCCGCAGCGCAATCGGCATTTTGCCCATTGTCATCGTGCCCCTCGGGGCTTTAGTGTGAGACGGTGGTAATGCGCTCAAAATCGCGCGCCACTTGAGTTTCGCTGCGCAGGACACGCGTGTAGGCCAGAACGCCGGCACGTCCGCGCAGACCGATAGGGCCCTGATCAAACAGGGCCGCACAAACGCCGGACATCTCTTTAGGGCTGTACCGGATACATCATGGGTGCCGCACAGCAGCGCCGGAGAAGAAATGCGATGACGCGCGCAGCACAGAATGGAATTCTGGCGGGGGCACCGAATGGCGCCCCCCTTTGCGCGCCTGACTTCGCCACAATCAGACACCTTCTGCATAGCGCCGCCCCACCCGGGCGGCGGCTATTGCGTGGGTGCGAACGGAAAACATGGCCAAGAAAATGCTTATCGATGCCACCCACGCCGAGGAGACTCGCGTTGTGGTGGTGGACGGAAACAAAGTCGAAGAATTCGATTTCGAATCTGAAAACAAACGGCAACTCGCCGGAAATATCTATCTCGCCAAGGTAACCCGGGTCGAGCCGTCGCTGCAGGCGGCCTTCATCGACTACGGCGGAAACCGCCACGGCTTCCTCGCCTTTTCAGAGATTCACCCCGACTACTACCAGATCCCCGTCGCCGACCGCGAGGCGCTGATGGAGGAAGAGCGCGCCTATGCAGCGGCCCAGGAGGCCGAGGAAGAAGAGCGCGCCAAGCCAAAGAGCCGCTCGCGCGGCGGGCGTGGCCGCTCCAAGGCTGCCCGCGCGGATGATGACGATGCGGTCACCAGCACCGATGTCTCGGGCATGGAGACGATCGACCTGGGCGAGGATGGGGCGGATGACGACGAAGGCTCGTCCCCCATGGAGCGGGTTGCCGAAACCCCCGTTGAAGAGCCGGATGGCGATGCTTCGGGTGAGACCGATGCAGGCGATAATGGTGACGACAAACCAAAATCGCGCCGGTCCTCGCGGTCGCGCCGCTCGCGCCGCGGCGATGATGGTGACAATACCGACGACAGCATCGAAGATGCCGCTGACAAGGATGACACCATCGAAGTTGTCGCCGACGACGACAATCACGACGACATTCGTCCACCGCGCAAGCCGCGCGCGCGCAAGTACAAGATTCAGGAAGTCATCAAGGTCCGCCAGATCCTGCTGGTTCAGGTCGTCAAGGAAGAGCGCGGCAACAAGGGCGCGGCGCTGACGACGTACCTGTCATTGGCTGGCCGTTATTGCGTTCTGATGCCCAACACAGCTCGCGGTGGCGGCATCAGCCGCAAGATCACCAATGCGCCGGACCGCAAGAAGCTGAAGGAAATCGCGGCCGAGATCGACGTACCCAAGGGCGCGGGCCTGATCGTACGCACCGCCGGCGCCAAGCGTACCAAGCCCGAGATCAAGCGCGATTACGAATATCTTCAGCGCATGTGGGAACAGATCCGCGAGTTGACGCTGAAGTCCATCGCGCCGGCCAAGATCTACGAGGAAGGCGACCTGATCAAACGCTCGATCCGCGACCTTTATAATCGCGACATCGACGAGGTTCTGGTCGAGGGCGAGCGCGGCTACCGCATCGCCAAGGACTTCATGAAGATGATCATGCCGTCCCACGCCAAGAACGTGAAAAATTACGTCGACACGATGCCGCTCTTCGCGCGTTTTCAGGTCGAGAGCTACCTCAATTCGATGTTCAACCCGACAGTTCAGCTGAAATCGGGCGGCTATATCGTGATCGGCGTGACCGAGGCGCTCGTCGCCATCGACGTGAACTCGGGCCGTGCCACCAAGGAAGGCTCGATCGAGGAGACGGCGACCAAGACCAATCTCGAGGCCGCCGAAGAGGTGGCCCGCCAGCTGCGCCTGCGCGATCTGGCCGGTCTGATCGTCATCGACTTCATCGACATGGACGAGCGCAAGAACAACGCCGCCGTCGAAAAGCGGATGAAGGACAAGCTCAAGACCGACCGCGCGCGCATCCAGGTCAGCCGCATCTCGGGCTTCGGCCTGATGGAGATGAGCCGCCAGCGCCTGCGCCCCGGTATGATCGAGGCGACGACGCAGCCATGCCCCTCGTGCCACGGCACGGGCCTGATCCGCTCGGACGACAACCTCGCGCTCAACATTCTGCGCCAGATCGAGGAAGAGGGCACCAAGGGCCGCTCGCTCGAGGTGCTGGTGCGCGCGCCGGTGGGCATCGCCAATTTCCTGATGAACCAGAAGCGCGAGCATATCGCCCAGATCGAGATCCGATATGGCCTTTCGGTACGTATCGAGGGTGATCCGTCGCTGATCTCGCCCGATTTCGCGCTGGAGAAGTTCAAGACGGCCACCCGCGCGGTCCCCGAGCAGGTCATGCGCGTCGTATCGGTCGACAGCTCGCTCATGGACGATATCGACAGCGAGACCGAGATCGACTTGGACGAGTTGCCTTCCGAGGAAGACGACGACGACAGCGATCGCCAGCAGTCCAGCCGGAATGGCGACAGCAATCGCGGCAATGGCGACGCGAATGGCGAGGACGAGGACGGCAAGCCCAAGAAGCGCCGCCGTCGTCGGCGCCGGAGCAAATCATCGAAAAACCGCGAAGACGGTGATAACGGCCAGTCGGATGAAGGCGCCGATGACAGCGATGACGCAGAGGCCAACGGAGCGGTGACGGCGTCTGAAACCGAAGAGGCAGAGGCCAAGCCCGCGCCAAAATCCCGTTCGCGCAGCCGCAAGCCCAAATCCGCCCCCGAGGCCGAGGCCGAGGCCGCCGAAGGCGCCGAAGCCAAGCCGGCAGAGGATGCGGCGCAAGGTGACGAAAAACCCAAGCGCACCCGCAAGCCGCGCCCCAAGAAGTCGGACACGGTAGAGCCTGCACCCGAGGCCGCCGAGGCCAGCGCAGAGGAGGCGCCCAAACCCAAGCGCACGCGCGCCCCGCGCAAGCCGAAGGCGGCGGTCGAGGCGGCGCCCGAGCCGAGCGCGCCGACGCCGGTTGCAGATATTGCGCCCGAAGTCGCAGCGCCTCCGGCTGAGGAGCCCGCGCCCGAGCCAGTTCAGGAGGCGAGCCCGGCGCCTGCACCCGCGCCCAAACCCGCACCGGAACCGGCCGCCAACAAAGAGTCGGAACCTGCCAAGCCCAAGCGTAAGGGCTGGTGGTCTTTGGGCCGCTGACAGGGCACGAGGCACTCAATGATGTCGAAAGGCGCGGTCCCGAACAGGGTCGCGCCTTTCGCAAATTAGCCATCCGCCAAATCACTGCGGCAGGTCCGGTTTCATCTTGGCAAAAATACTCAAATGGGCCGCCGCGCGGTTGCAAGCGCGCCGGGCGGTTCAGATCACTGCCCTACCGGCCTGCGCCTTTGCGTACCAAATAGGCTGCAACTGTCCCGCGCTCCTCGACCGAGATCAGTTCATGGCCTGCTTCCGCGCAAAAATGCGGCACATCCACAGCGGCAGCCGGATCATCGCAAAGCAGGCGTATTTCTCCGCCCAGATCCACGCCGCCGAGCCGCTTGCGCAGCTTGAGGACGGGCAGGGGGCATAGCAGGCCGATGGCGTCGATTTCTTCCATGCTGCCCTTCTGCCGCGCCAGCGCTTGCCTGTCCACAAACTTGTGACAAGCTGCCGCGTGACGCCGCCGGGCCGATAGGCTAAGCCAGCCTCATGTTCGGAATCGAAATCATGGACGCGGGCCTTTTACCCGCGATGATCGTGGCGCTGCTTGCGGGGACGCTGTCCTTTCTCAGCCCTTGCGTGCTGCCCATCGTGCCGCCTTATCTCGCTTACATGAGCGGCGTGACCTTGCCCGACCTCAGCGAGGAGGGAGGCGCGCATCGCCGCCGCGCCATCGTGCCTGCGCTCTTTTTCGTGCTGGGCCTTTCGACCATATTCCTGCTCCTCGGCGCCGCTGCCTCGGCGCTGGGACTGGCCTTTTTGCAATACCAATCGACGCTCAGCAGCATTGCGGGTGTTCTGGTCATGGTGTTTGGCCTCCATTTCCTCGGCATCATCCGCATCGGCTTTCTTGATCGCGAAATGCGCATGGATGCCGGCGACCGGGGCGGCAGCGCCTTTGGGGCTTACGTGCTCGGCCTTGCCTTTGCCTTTGGCTGGACGCCCTGCATCGGCCCGCAGCTGGGCGCGATCCTGTCGCTGGCCGCCAGCGAGGCATCGGTCGCCCGCGGCACCGCATTGCTGGCGGTTTACGCGATCGGCCTTGGCGTGCCCTTCATCCTCGTCGCGGCCTTCCTGCCGCGCCTCACGGGCGTCATGGGCTGGATGAAGCGACATATGAGCCGGATCGAGCGGATCATGGGCCTTCTGCTCTGGACCATCGGCCTCATGATGGTCACGGGCGGTTTTTCCGCCTTCGCCTTCTGGCTGCTCGAGACGTTTCCGGCGCTTGCCGCGCTCGGCTAGACCGCGCGGCCTTACTCTTGCCCCGATCATGGCCTAGCATGACGCCCAACATGGCCAAGCTGGACCTTCGGTGGCATGACGCGGATGACTGACACGCATGACAGGGTGGCCCCGGTCGGGCCGAAAACCGGCGCGCCCCGGCGCGTCGCGCGCCGCCATGTGTTCTACATCCCTGGCTACGATCCGATCCACCCGCGCCGCTACCGCGAGCTTTATCGCAAGGAAGGCGCCGCGCAGGCCGTCATTTCGGGCTATGAAATGCAGCTGACCGCGCGCAAGGCCGACCCCGGCGGGCGCTACGGCTGGAGCGCGATGGGCGAAATGGAGGGCGAGACGGCCCGCGCCGAGATCGACGTGCTGGTCTGGTCCGACATCGTGCGCGCCTCGATGAGCCATACGATCCCCGCCACCTATCTGCAGCTGGTCCGCACCGCCTGGGCCTATATCGGCAGTGGCGCGCTCTGGCGGCTGATGCGGCTGCGCAAGGGGCCGGTGATCGCCGCGCTCTATCCGGTGGGATTCCTGCTTTTGCAACTCGGCATCGCGTTGCTCCTTGGCCATTGGGCGGGCGAGGGGCTGGCGCTCGCGGCATCGCAGATCCCGTTCGGTACCGAGGGTGCGGCGCTGGATGTGCGCCTGATGCTGGGCGGCCTCGTTCACTATGGCGCGATGGCGGTGATCGCCTGGGCCATCCTCAGCTGGTTCAAGCGCAAGGATGGCAAGTTCTACGCCTATTACCTCATGCATGACTTCGCCTATTCGGCGCGCCATGGCGGGGCCAATCCGCCCCCGCTTGAGGCGCGCATGGCCGAGTTCGGGGACGAGATCGCCGCCGCCCTCGCCAGCGATGTGGATGAGGTTCTGGTGGTCGGCCATTCCTCGGGTGCACATCTGGGCGTGTCCATCCTGGCCGACCTGATCCGCGAGGGCAGGGTGCCGGGCGATGGCCCGGCCCTGTCGTTCCTGTCGCTGGGGCAGGTGGTGCCGATGGTGTCGTTCCTGCCCGGCGCGCACCGGCTGCGCGCCGATCTGGCCTATCTCAGCGCGTCGCGCGCGCTGACATGGGTCGATGTAACCGCGCCCGGCGACGGCTGCGCCTTTGCGCTTTGCGATCCGGTCGCGGTCTCGGGCGTCGCGCCGCCGCGCCGCCGCTGGCCCCTGGTGATCTCGGCGGCCTTTACCCAGACGCTCAGCCCGATGCGCTGGCGCGAATTGCGGTGGAAGTTCTTCCGCCTGCATTTCCAGTATCTCTGCGCCTTCGACAGGCCGGGCGACTACGACTATTTCCGCATCACGGCGGGTCCGCAGACCCTCGGCGCGCGCTATGCGGGCCGCGCGCCCTCGGCCAGCCGGATCGAGGCGCCGGTCAACAAATACACGTCCCAATCGGCGGATGCAGCTGCGTGAGCCTGCCTCCGAAACCTCCCGCGCGGCCAAACCGGGTGTCGCTCTGGCGCTATCTCAAGCTCTTTCGGGCCGACATCCTCTCGGCCCAGCCTGCGCGGCTCTACCGTGCCTGGATGGCCGAATTCCGCACGCCCTTTTTCCGCTCGTACCTGTGCAATCAGCCCGACCTCGTCGCGCTGGTGCTGAAGGGCCGGCCCGATGATTTCCCGAAGTCGAACCGCGTGCGCGAGGGGCTGACGCCCTTGCTCGGCAATTCGGTTTTCGTCACCAACGGGGAGGTCTGGAAACGCCAGCGCCGCATCATCGACCCGGCCTTCGAAGGCGGGCGCCTGCGCCATGTGTTTCCGGCGATGCTGGAGGCCGGAGAGAGCGCGGTGCGCCGTCTCGCCCCGCTGGCCGATGGCGCCCCGCGCGATATCGAGGGCGAGGCAAGCCATGTGGCCGCCGACGTCATATTCCGCACGCTGTTTTCCATCCCGATCGAGAACGAGGTCGCGGCCCGCGTCTTTGACGCGTTTCGTGCGCACCAGCGCACGCAGCCGGTGGTCAACCTGGCCGCGCTCATACCGTTGCCCAAATGGATGCCGCGCCCGCGTAACCGCGCCACGCGCGCGACGGCTCAGGTGATCCGGGGCCTCATCCGGCAGCTGACGGCCGAGCGCATGGGCTCCATCGAGGCGGGCACGGCGCCCGAGGATCTGGCGACCAAGATCATGACGACGGCAGACCCGCAGACGGGCCAGCGCTTTGACACCGAGGAGATGGTCGATCAGGTCGCCATCTTCTTCTTGGCCGGGCACGAGACGAGCGCCTCGGCACTTGGCTGGGCGCTCTACCTGCTGGCGCTATACCCCGAGTGGCAGGAGAAACTGGCTGCCGAGGCCGAGGCGGCCTTCGGCGATGGCGCGCCCGAATTCTCGCATATGTCCAGGCTGGCCCTCACCCGCGACGTCTTTCGCGAGACGCTGCGCCTCTATCCGCCTGTCCCAATGATGGTGCGCGAGGCGCGCTGCCTCGAAGAGTTCCGGGGCCGCGACATTGCGCAGGGAAGTCAGATCGTCCTCAGCCCGTGGCATCTGCACCGGCACGAGCGGATCTGGGACGCCCCCGACGCCTTTCAGCCCGAACGCTATGGCACCGACGAGGGGCGCAAATGCCTGCGCGAGGCGTTCATCCCCTTCTCGGCAGGGCAGCGCGTCTGCCCCGGCGCAGGCTTTGCCATGATCGAAGGTGTGCTTTTGCTGGCCATGCTGGTGCGCGCCTACCGGTTCGAGCCAGTCACAGAACGCCCCGCGATGCCCGTCGCGCATCTGACGGTGCGCGGCAAGGACGGGATCTGGCTGAAGATCACGCCGCGCTGAGCGGCCCAAGATCGTTTGAACGATCTTGGCAAAAGCCTTGGGGAGGCTTTTCAGCCCCGCATCCTCGCGCCATCCGTGTCGAAAAGCGGCGCGGTCAGTAGCATCGCGTCGCACATCCGGCCCAGGATTTCGATCTGCGCCGTGGCGCCTTCGCGCCCGCGCGGGATCAGCCCCAGCGCGATGGATTTGCCCGCGTGATGCGAATAGCCGCCCGAAGTGACAAAGCCTTGCACCTCGCCATCCAGCCAGATTGGCTCGTAGCCATGCGCGTCGGCATCCGTGGCCGCGACATCGTAGGCGACCAGTTGGCGCGGCGCGCCCTTTGCCTTCTCGGCCTCCGCCGCGCCGCGTCCGATGAAATCCGCGTCTTTCGACCAGGCGATGAAGCGGTCCATGCCGGTCTCGCCCGGCGTGTAATCCGGCGAAAATTCGGCGCCCCAAGAGCCGAAGAATTTGTCGAGCCGCAGGGACATCATCGCGCGCATCCCGAAGGGGCGCATGCCATGCGGCGCGCCGGCCTCGGTCAGCGTGTGCCAAAGGCCGCGCTGCGCCATCGGATCGCAATAGATCTCGTAGCCCAGATCGCCGGTGTAGCTGACCCGCTGGATCAGGCAGTCCGCCATGCCGATGGTGGCGTGGCGCAGATCCATGAAACGCATTTGCGCCAAATCCTCGCCGCCGCAGGCCAGCAGCACATCGCGCGCGCTTGGCCCCGCGATCTGAAAGCCGGTCAGCCGGTCGCTGACATTTTCCAGATGCACGCCCGCCTCTTCGTGCATCTGGAACCAGCGCATATGCATGGCCTGCGCGCCGTAAGATGCGGTCAGTTGGAACGCCTCGTCCGAGAGGCAAGAGACGGTGAAATCGCCCAAGAGCCGCCCTTTGGGCGACAGCATCGGTGTCAGGCTCATCCGACCGGGCGCGGGGATGCGGCCCGCCATGATGCGATTCAGCCATGCGCGCGCAGTCGGACCCGTCACCAAGTATTTGCCGAAATTCTGCACCTCGTTGATGCCGACGGCGCCGCGCACGGCGGCGACTTCGCGCGCAGTGGCGTCAAAGGCATTCGAGCGGCGGAAGCTGGGCGTCTCGTAACGTGGCTCATTGGCGGTTGCGAAGTAATTGGCAACCTCCAGGCCATATTGCGCGCCCCAGACGGCGCCCTCGGCGCTCAATACGTCATACATGGGCGTGGTGCGGCAGGGGCGGGCAGCGGGCAGCTCCTCGTTCAGGTAGCTGACCGAAAACCGCTTCTGGTAATTCTCGATCACCTTGGGGCGGGTATAGCCGGGCGTGATCCAATCGCCGAAGCGCGCCACATCCATGGCGCGCACGTCCCGCTCGCATTCGCCCTCTACCATCCACTGCGCCAGCATCAGGCCAACGCCGCCGCCCTGTGAAAAGCCCGCCATCACGCCGCAGGCGGACCAGTAGCCGCGCAGGCCCGGCACCGGGCCGACCAGCGGATTGCCATCGGGGGCAAAGGTGAAGGGGCCGTGAATGACTGATTTGACGCCCGCTCGGCCAAGCGCGGGAAAGCGGCGATAGGCGAATTCGATGCTGTCCTCGATCTTGTCGAGATTATCCGGCAGCAGCTCATGCCCGAAATCCCAGGGCGTGCCATCCACGGCCCAGGGCTTGCAGGGCTGCTCGTAGAAGCCGATGCAGAGGCCGCGTCCCTCCTGCCTCAGATAGCTCTCGCCGGCGGGGTCCATCACATGCGGATGCTCGGTGTCGCGCTGGGCGATTTCGGGCACGTCGTCCGTCACGATATACTGGTGCTCCATCGGGTGCAGCGGCAGATAGACGCCCGCCATCGCGCCCACCTCGCGGGCCCAGAGGCCGCCCGCGTTCACCAGATGCTGGGTATGCACCGTTCCCTTGTCGGTAACGACGTCCCACGTGCCATCGGGGCGCTGTCGCGTCTCGCGGACCATGCAATGCGTTTCGATCGTGGCGCCGCCCAGCCGCGCGGCCTTGGCATAGGCGTGGGTGGTGCCCGAGGGGTCCAGATGCCCGTCGAGCGGATCGTAAAGCCCACCAATGATGCCCTCGATATTCGTGACCGGCGCGATCTGCGCAATCTCTTCGGGCGTGACGATATGGGTGTCGAGGCCCATGTAGCGGTGCTTGGCCCGCTCGGCCACCAGCATGTCGAAACGGTCGCGATTGTCGGCCAGCGTTACGCCGCCCACATGATGCAGGCCGCAGGACATGCCCGTAATCTCCTCCAGCTCCTTGTAGAGACGGATCGTGTAGCCCTGCAGCGCGGCCATGTTGGTATCGCCGTTCAGCGTGTGAAACCCGCCCGCCGCATGCCAGGTGGAGCCTGACGTCAGCTCGGAGCGCTCGATCAGCATGACATCGGACCAGCCGAGCTTGGTCAGGTGATAAAGGACGCTGCATCCGACGACGCCGCCTCCGATGATGACGGCCTGTGCTGTGGATTTCATCACTCTGTCCTCTCGCTGAGCGTCGGGCCGTGGCAGCCTGTTCGTGCGAGAATGCGCGCCCGGCGGAGCGTGGCGCATGCACGCTTGCGACACGATCTGTCGTGATCGGATGATGCGCGCCGCACAATTGGAGCCGGTCAGGGCGCGAGGCAGGATGCACAAAGGCTGGAACCCACGCGGCGCGCGGGGTATTGGACTACATGAACAATATCCTGCTGATCCCCGCGACGCTCTGGCGCAAGGCCCAGGCCTATGCCCAAAAACTCTGGGTCCGCGTGCTGGCGATGGGCCTTTTGTCGCTCCTGTCGCTGGGCGTCACGCAGGTGATCGAGCTTTTCATCCCCGAGGATATCTCGTCCAGCATGACCGGCGCGTCGGCGGACCGGCTGCTGGATATCATCGCCAGCGCAATGCTCTCGGTCACGATCTTTGCGATGACGGTGATGGTTTCGGTCTATCGCAGCTCGGCCTCGCAATGGACGCCGCGCGTCCACCGCCTGATCATGAAGGATGCGGTCACGCAAAAGACGCTGGCCGCGTTCATCGGCGCCTATGTCTACGCGCTTGTGGCGATCATCCTGCGCGAGATGGATGTGTTCGGCGACGATCACGCGCTGGTCCTGTTCTGGCTGACGGTGATGGTCCTGGCCTTCGTGGTCTGGTCGCTGATCCGCTGGGTTTTGCACCTGCAAACCTTCGGCAGCCTTCTGCACACCACGCGGCAGGTCGAGGGCATCACCAAGGAGCGGTTTCAGGAACGCCTGCGCACGCCCTGCCTTGGGGCCAATCCGCTGACCGGGGACGTGCCCGAGGCCGCGCGCCCCATCGAGTCGGATCAAAGCGGATATATCCAGCACATCTATCCCGAAGGCCTGAATGCGGTGGCCGAGCGCTATGAGGTCAAGATCTACCTGCCACGCCCCATCGGTTATTTCGTCTTCCTGCACGAGCCGCTGGCGTGGGTCGTCGGCGACGTGGCCGAGGAGGATCGCGAGGAATTTCGCTCGCTCGTGCTTGGCCATGTCAATGTGGAGGATCTGCGCGATTACGATCAGGATCCGCGCTTCGGCCTTGTCGTCATGGGCGAGATCGCGTCGAAGGCGCTGTCGCCCGGGATCAACGATCCGGGCACGGCGATTGACGTGATTACGCGCGTCGGGCGCATCTTGTCGAGTTACTCGGGCATAGATACGCGCCGCGAAGCCCATGTGGATGGTGAGGCGGACCCGGACAAGGAAGGCGAGGGGCCCGATCTGGACCGGCTTTGGGTGCCGCCGCTCGCGCCGGGCGAGCTTCTGGATGACGGGTTCGGCACTCTCACGCGCGATGGTGCGCAGCTATACGAGGTGCAACACCGTCTACAGGCCACATTGGCGGGCCTCATGCGTCATCCGGACGAAGGGCTGCGCAACGCCGCATTTGATTTCGCCGAGACTGCACTGCGCCGCGCCCTGCAGTCTATGGACTTCGAGCCGGACCGCGAACGTCTGCTGCAAAGCGTGGGCGAGCGTTTGAGGATGCGTGTTACCGAAACCTGACAGCCTTGCCTCACCGCGACACTTATCGTCGCGGTCGGGCAACCGGCCCATCCTCATGCGGTCCAAGTTGGGCGCGAATCGCAACGTCAGGAGCCGCGTCCATGAAAACCCACGCACAGGCCGTCGTCATCGGCGGGGGCGTCATCGGATGCTCGATCCTCTATCACCTGACCAAGCTGGGCTGGACCGATACCGTGCTGCTCGAGCGGGACGAGCTGACCAGCGGATCGACGTGGCATGCCGCCGCTAACATCCACGGTCTGCACGACAGCGCCAATATCAGCCGCCTGCAGCATTACACCATGACGCTCTACAACCGGCTCGAAGCCGAGACGGGCCAGAGCTGCGGCGTGTTTCAGCCCGGCTCGCTCTATCTGGCCCAGACCGAGGCGCGAGAGCATCAGCTGCGCCTGCAGGCGGCCAAGGCCAAGCTATACGGCATGAATTTTTATGAAATTGACCGCGCCGAGGCCGAGCGCCTGCATCCGCTGGTCAATTTTGACGGCATCCGCTGCATCATGTGGGAGCCGGATGGCGGCAACGTGGACCCCTCGGGCGTGACGGCGGCCTATGCGTCGGGCGCGCGGGCGGCGGGGGCCGAAATCCACCGCTTCACCCCCGTGACGGCAACCGTGCAGCAGCCGGATGGCACCTGGATCGTCGAGACGCCGAAGGGCACTATTCAGACGCCATGGGTCATCAATGCCGCCGGGCTCTGGGGGCGCGAAGTGGCGGCGCTGGCCGGGATCACCCTGCCGCTGCAACCGACCGAGCACCAGTATTTCGTGACCGAGACGATTGCCCAGATCGCCGCGCTGGACCGCCGCCTGCCGTCGGTGGCCGACCGGGACGGCGAGTATTATCTGCGCCAGGAGGGCAAGGGCCTGTTGATCGGCGCTTACGAGAAGGACATGCGTTTCTGGGCCGAGGAGGGCACGCCGCTCGACTTCGCGCATGAACTTTTTGCCGATGATCTGGACCGGATCGAGGACAACATGATGCGCGCGATCGACCGCGTGCCCGCTGTGGGCGAGGCGGGGATCAAGCGGGTGATCAATGGCCCGATGATCTGGTCGCCCGATGCCAACGTGATCCTTGGACCTGTGCCGGAAAAGAAAGGTTATTTCTGCTGCAACGGGATCATTCCAGGCTTCAGTCAATCGGCAGGCATGGGCCTGATGGTGGCCGATTGGATCGTCGAAGGCGAGATGCGCTACGACATGTTCGCCTGGGACATGGCGCGCTTTGACGATTGGGCCGACAAGGCCTTTACCAAGGCCAAGGTGCGCGACCAATACGCCAACCGCTTTGCGATCCACTTTCCCTACGAGGAGCGCAGCGCGGGCCGGCCCTGCCGCGTGCGGCCCGCCTATGAGGTGCAAAAGGGCATGGGGGCCGTGATGGGCCTCAACTACGGCTGGGAGCATCCGCTGTGGTTCGCCGATACCCCTGATACAGAAGAGACCAAGGGTTTCACCCGTCAGAACTGGTGGGCGCCCGTCGGCGCCGAGTGCCGCATGCTGCGCGAACATGCGGGCATCATCGATATCTCGAATTTCGCCAAGTACCGCTGCGCGGGGCCGGGGACCGAGGATTGGCTGAACGCGGTTTTCGCCAACCGGATGCCAAAGGCGGTGGGCCGGTCCTGCCTGACGCCGCTCATATCCGTGCGGGGTGGGATCGCGGGTGATTTCACCGTGACCCGCACCGGGAACGATGAATTCTGGATCATCGGTTCGGGCATGGCTGAACGCTATCACAAACGCTTTTTCGATATGGTGCCTCTGCCCGAAGGCACGACATTCGAGAGCCGGACCGACGCGATGTGCGGGTTCAACGTCGCCGGTCCCAAATCGCGCGAGATGTTGCAGGGGCTGACGGATACCTCGCTGCAGACCGCCGATTTCCCCTTCATGCGCTCGCAATGGATCGAGCTGGGCGGCGTGCGCTGCCTTGCGCTGCGCGTCAGCTTTACCGGCGATCTGGGCTGGGAGCTTCACTGCGCCGAGGGCGATCAGGTGCAGCTCTATACCGCGCTGCTGGAAGCGGGCCGCAGCATCGGCGCCGGGCCCGTCGGCAGCCGCGCGTTGATGAGCCTTCGCATTGAAAAGGGTTATGGCAGCTGGGGGCGCGAATACAGCCCCGAGTATTGGCCGCAAGAGGTAGGGCTGGCAGGGCTTTGCAAGATGGACAAGGATTTCCTGCACAAGACTCCCGCCGCCGCGAACCTTGCAAAGGATGCGCGCGAGACGCTGGTACTGCTGCACATATCCGAAGAGGACACCGCCGCGTCGAACGCCGATGCCACGGGAGGCGAGCCGATCTTCAGGGAGGGCGTCGGCATCGGGCGCGTCACGTCGGGCAGCTACGGCTATTCGGTGGGGATGAGCCTTGCATTGGGTTACGTGAAAGGCGCGGCGTCCGGTGATACGGTCGAGGTCATGCTGCTGGGCCGCCCGCACCGTGCCGTGATCCTGCCCAAGCCGCCCTTTGACCCCGAAGGCGCGCGCCTGCGCGGCTGATCCGCCGCTTTTCCGCACTGACATGACATCGACGGGTTGCCATCACCGGCCGTCTGGCGCTACTCGTCGCGGCCAGCCAAGGGGGTGATGACGATGAACGACGAACAGGGCGACGCGCGCCATCTAGATACGCTGGACCGCGATCTGGCGCGATACTCGAACCTCGAGATCGCGACCAGCTATGTCTCTCGCCCCATGGTGGGCCCAGGCATCGCGTTGGTCTTTATTTTGATCGCTGGGATTACGGCGATGCTGTTCTTCGGTCAGACGAGCAATGCGGCGATCGTGGTCGTTGCCACCTGCCTCGGTGCCTATATGGCGCTGAATATCGGCGCCAATGATGTGGCCAACAACATGGGGCCGGCGGTGGGCGCCAATGCGCTGACCATGGGCGGCGCCATCGCCATTGCCATCGTCTTCGAAAGTGCGGGCGCGCTCCTGGCCGGGGGCGATGTGGTCTCGACCATCGCCAAGGGCATCATCGCGCCCGAAAGCATCGGCACCACGTCGATCTTCATCTGGGCCATGATGGCGGCGCTTTTGTCGGCGGCGCTTTGGGTCAACCTCGCCACATGGATCGGTGCGCCCGTATCGACCACGCATTCTGTCGTTGGTGGCGTCATGGGCGCGGGCATTGCGGCGGCTGGCTTTGCCGCCGTCAACTGGCCCACTATGGGCGCCATCGCCGCCAGCTGGGTAATTTCGCCCGTGATGGGTGGCGCCGTAGCCGCCGGATTTCTGTGGCTGATCAAGTCGCGCATTATCTACCGCGACGACAAGATCGCGGCGGCGCGTGTCTGGGTGCCCATCCTTGTCGGCATCATGGCCGGCGCCTTTGCGACCTACCTTGCCCTCAAGGGGCTGAAACAGGTCTTGGACGTGTCGCTGCCGCTGGCTTTGTTGATCGGGGCAAGCATCGGCGTGCCGATCTGGCTGATCATGATCCCGGTGACGCGGCGCCAGTCGCGCGGCCTCGAGAATCGCAACAAGTCGCTCAAGGTGCTATTCGGCATTCCTCTGGTGGCCTCGGCGGCTTTGCTCAGCTTTGCGCATGGTGCCAATGACGTGGCCAATGCGGTTGGTCCGCTGGCAGCCATCGTGCAGGCCTCGCAATCGGGCAGTTTCACCGATGCGGTCAGCCTGCCATTCTGGGTGATGGTGATTGGCGCCTTCGGCATTTCCTTTGGCCTCTTCCTCTTTGGCCCCAAGCTGATCCGCATGGTCGGCAGCCAGATCACCAAGCTGAACCCGATGCGCGCCTATTGCGTTGCGTTGTCGGCGGCAATCACGGTGATCGTGGCCAGCTGGCTGGGCCTGCCGGTCAGCTCGACCCATATCGCAGTGGGCGGCGTCTTTGGCGTCGGGTTCTTTCGCGAGTGGGACGCCGAGCGGCGGATGCGCCGCGCGCGGCTCGACATGCCCGAACGCGTCAGCTTCGGCCCGGAGGAGCGGCGCCGCCGCAAGCTGGTGCGACGCTCGCATTTCATGACGATCCTCGCGGCCTGGGTGATCACCGTGCCCGCAGCGGCGACCCTGTCGGGCTGCATTTTCTGGCTGATGAGTGCCGGGCTGGGCTAGTCAGGGGCCCGCGCCTCAGACCTTGCCGATCTTAAGCCGCGTGATGCGGTTGGCTTTGCGCGCCAGCACTTCAAAACGGAAGCCGTGGAAGTTGAACACCTGGTTCACCTTGGGGATCATCTGTGCTTCGTGGATGACGAGGCCCGCGATGGTGTTCGCAGCATCATCGGGCAGGGACCAGTCCGTGGCCCGGTTCAGATCGCGAATCGTCATTGCGCCATCGACCAGATACTGACCATCCTCGCCGCGCTTGATGGGGTGCTCGGCGTCAGCGTCGAACTCGTCCGTGATCTCGCCCACGATCTCTTCGAGGATGTCTTCGAGCGTGATCAAGCCCTGCAGCGAGCCGTATTCGTCGACCACCAGCGCGAAATGCGTGCGCATGCGCAGGAACTGGCGCATCTGATCATCGAGCGTCGTGGTTTCGGGCACGAAATAGGGCTTCATCGCGACTGAGGTGATGTCGAAAGCGCGCCACGCATCGGGGCCACCACCCTCGCCAAGCGCCAGCTTATGCATCGCACGCAGCAGGTCCTTGGCATGCACGATGCCGATGATGTTGTCGGGATCGCCGCTATAGACGGGCAGGCGGGTATGGGGCGATTTCAGGCATTGATCCAGGATCGCGGTCGGCTCGAGCCCCGCGTCGATCATCTCGATCTGGCTGCGGTGGCGCATGATCTCCTCGACCGCCCGCTCGCCCAGATCGAGCGCGCCCAGGATGCGGTCGCGGTCTTCCTTCTCGACCACGCCCTCGGAATGGCCCAGATAAAGCGCGCCGGCGATTTCTTCGCGCACGGCCAGGATCTGACCGTCAGGATCGGTCTTTACCCCGATGGCGCGCAGGATCAGCCGCACAAGGGCGCGCACGGCCGAAACGATGGGTGAGAACAGCCGGATGACGATGGTGATCGCGGGCGCGACGCGGCTGGCCGCGACCTCGGCGTTGGTGATGGCGTAGGTCTTGGGCAGCACCTCGGCAAAGATCAGAACCAGCAGGGTCATCATCAAGGTCGCCAATGCCACGCCCGACTCTCCGAAGAGGCGCGTAAAAAGCGCGGTGGCCAGTGATGTGGCCAGAATATTGACCAGGTTGTTCCCCAAAAGGACACTGCCGATCAGCCGCTCGTTATCCTCTGTGATGACCAGCGCGCGCTCGGCCCCCTTGTCGCCCTTGTCGGCGCGGGCGCGCAATTTGCCGCGCGAGGCGGCGGTGAGGGCGGTCTCGCTGCCCGAGAACATGCCGGACAGGACCAGCAATGCCAGGATCGCCGCCGAGGTGATCCAGAAGGCGGCGTCTAAAGTCATGTTGGCCTGATCCATTGGTAATTGCGTTCCCTTTTGCCACATGGGTTATGGGGTGCGTGGCGCCTGTCTTCAAGACATCATGGCGCAAGCCGGGCCGATCGCGCTGCGACAGATCTGCATTCGAGCGGCAAGCGGGCGCCTGCGACAGCTACCGCGTTTGGCAGAACCGCGCCGAGCGGTGCGGTGCGGCTATGCGGCAAGGCAACGCATGCGCTAAGGTTCCGTCAGGTTTGAGGCCAAAACGCAGGCGCACCATGATTTCCCTCACGTTTTCAGGCAATTTCACCGATACCCGCCGCGCCGTCTTTGCCCGTGCGGCAGCGCGTTGGGATGCGGTCATCGAGACCGGCTTTGCGCCGATCACGTTCGAGGGCGGCACCCTGACGGGCGTTCGCATCGACGCTGCGATCACCGATATCGACGGCCCCCAAGGCGTGCTGGGGCAGGCCGGGCCGACGATCCTGCGTCCCGAATCAGAACTGCCGTTGCTGGGCGTGATGGAATTCGACCGCGCCGATGTGCTGGCGCTGGAGGAAGCGGGCAGTTTCGAGGATGTAATCCTGCACGAGATGGCGCATGTGCTGGGCTTTGGCACGCTTTGGGCGCGCAAGGGGCTGATTGCGGGCGCAGGCAGCGTCGATCCGCGCTTTACCGGGCCCGCCGCCGCGGGCGAATTCGCGCGGCTCGATCCCGCGGGCGGACAGGGCGTGCCGCTGGCAAATACCGGCGGGGTCGGCACCCGCGAGGGCCATTGGCGCGAGCTGGTCTTCGGTGACGAGCTCCTGACCGGCTTCCTCTCGGGCAGCGATCGCCCGCTCAGTGCGATGTCGATCGCCTCATTTGCCGATCTGGGATACGAGGTCGATCTCGGACGCGCCGATCCTTACGCGTTGCCGAATTTCCGCGAACTGGCGCTCAAGGGCGTGACCGAGGCGGTTCGCCGCTGCGATCTGTGCCGGATGGGGCGCACCGAGCCAGTGGTTTTGCGGTAGCGGGCCACCTCTACTTGTCGGACTTACCTTGCGCCGCGTCCGAGAGCGGATGATGGTCGTGCACAAGTGCCTGCAAGCGCGCATCCAGCACATGGGTGTAGATCTCGGTCGTCGCGACATCCGCGTGGCCCAAGAGCGCCTGTATCGCCATCAAATCGGCCCCGTTTGCCAGCAGATGGGTCGCAAAGGCATGGCGCAGCGTGTGGGGCGTGACCTTGGCAGGGCTTATACCGGCGGCAACGGCCAATTCCTTGATCAGCGCATAAAAGCGATGGCGCGTCAGGTGTCCCGATGCACCTGACGAGGCAAAGAGATAGGGCGAAGGCGCTTGGCCTTTGGCCCGGTCGAGCTCGGCCTGCGCGTCCAGCATCGCCAGCCACGCCTCCAGCGCCGTGCGGGCGGGGGGCGATAGCGGCACCATCCGTTCCTTGCCGCCCTTGCCGCGGATCATCAGCATCTGGGGATTGCCCCGCGCCGCCGCGACGGGCAGCGAGACCACCTCGCTCACCCGCATGCCGGTGGCATAAAGCAACTCCATCAGGCAGGTGTTGCGGCAGCGGTCGCGTGCGCTGCGCCCGGTGCTGCGTGCCGCCTCCAAGAGGCGGTCCACCTCTTCCTCGCTCAACGTCTTGGGCAGGCGCGCGCCCCGGCCCGGCCCCTTGATGCGCATTGCGGGATTATCGGCGCGCAGCCGGTCCTCAAAGGCGAAACGGTAGAGCTGCTTGATCGCCGACAGGCGCCGCGCACGGGTGGATTTGGCCAGACCCTGCGCCTCGAGGCCGACCAGATAGCGTTCGATGTCCGCCTGCTGCGCGGTATCGGCGCCCAGTCCGGCATGGGTCAGCCAAGCCGAAAAATCCTCCAGATCGCGCGCGTAGGCGTCGATCGTGTTGCGCGCGGCGCCCTGTTCGGCGGCCTGTGCCTCCAGAAAGGCGGCGCACCACCCTGCCGCACCGCTCACGAGGTCTGGCCGAGGATCAGCGCCTGCAGCGCAGCGCGGCGTGCCGTATCCTCAAGGCCGACGGCCCGCAGCGTGCCAAGCGCGCTGGCCATCTCGCCCGGATCGCCGTCGGCGCGGTCAAACTGCAGTGCGGCGGAGAGGATCGCCTCGCCGAGGCGGCCGGCATCGATCAGCGCGGCATGGTCCGGCGCCCGGCTGGGCGCAGCGGCGAAGGCTTCGGCGATCATTGTTTCAGTGGGGCTGTCGGCAAGCGCGGGATCGGGCCGCCCCTTGGCGAGCCCGGCCAGCAGCCGGGCGGCGCGCGTGTCCGGCGCGCGGGCCGCCGCCGCCTCGTAATCGGGCGTCTGAAGCGCCAGACGAAACGTCAAATCGTTCAGGGCCTCTGGCAGTGCGCTGGTGTCCAGCCGACCGGCGAAAAGCTGGGCAAAGACCATCTCCAGCCCCCCGTCCTGCATCAGACGCCACGCGGTGCGCAGGGCCTTGCCCGCGGCATCGCTATCTCTGCGCGTCAGCGCGGCGTCCAGATCCTGAATCGCGCGCGCCCGGTCCCAGACCCCGCCCGAAGCCGACGGCTTTTGCCGCGTGTAGAGTCCAAGAAGCCGCCCCGGAGCGAGCGCGCCTGCGCGGGTCAGGCGCTCGGCTGCCTCGATCTCGGCCTTCCAGCCAACCGTGCCGCGCAGATCCGCCATGGCAAAAGCGAGCGGCAGGCTGCGCGTCGGCAGCGCGGCGCCGATCGCTTCGAAGAGGCGGAATTCCAACGGCGAGGGGCTGGCGCTCGGGATGGGCGGCTCTGACTCTTCGGCCAGTTCGGGGTCGAGGAAATACTCCAACAGGCGCGCTTCGGTCCCGCGCAGCGTGCCAAGGGCCGCGCCCGTATCATAAAGCAGCGCAGCCGTTGGCCAATCGCCGGTCAGCGCCGCGCAATAGATGCGGGCCGCATCATCGTTTAGAAGGCCGGGCGCGCTTTGCAGCGCGGTGCAGGCCTCGGTCTCGGCGCCTGACAATAGCGCCAGATCGAACCAGGCGGAGAAGAGGCCAGGCGCCTCGGGGCCGGCGCGGGCCAGCAATTCGCGCGCCGGCTCGACCGCGCCGAACTGGCGCAGCATCTGAACCCGCGTGCGCAAGTAAGCCCCCTCGGCGCCATGGGGCGGCTCGGCCTCGGCCAGCAAAAGCGTGTGATAAAGCGCGGCGATGGCGGGCGGCGGCTCGGCGCCCGCACGGCGCCAGAGAGCGGCCAGATCCGCCGCATCGCTCTGCGCCCAAAGACTGGCCGGAAGGCCGGTCACGGAGGTTGGCAGCAACCCCACCGCGCCGCTGGTGGCCGCGGCGAGGGCGGTGGTCTCGATATCCGGAATACTGACGGCACCGGCGACCGGCGGCTCGCTGATGGCCGCGCGCGCACCGAGCCCCGGCAGCGCGCTCAATGGACCGTCCGCCCGGTCGAGCCATTCGATAGCGGAAAGGGGTCGCTGCGTTTCTTGCGCGGTCAAGGCGCCGGGCATCAGCGCCAGCGTGATTGCGGCCGCGCATCCGGCTCTACTGCGCATCCAGCTCTATATCCTGGCGAATCTCATTGGCGGCAGGCGTGAAATCGGCGCCGAAAAACGGACCGATATAGGCATAGCCCACCAAGGCAATGAAGCCGATAATGGCAAGGTAAAACAACCACTTGATAAGTCTGAACACGATATGCCTGCCTGCGGTGCGATCCGTTTTGACCAACTTATAACTGGCCTTTGCCCCAAGATCACGTCATTCAATGCCCGATTGCAACCGATGGGCGGGGGAGTGCCGACAGTGGCAGGCAAGACGCCGGCAGAGTTGAAGCGGACGGTCGTGCTGGTCGGCATGATGGGCGCCGGCAAGACCGCCGTGGGCAAGGCGTTGGCGGCGCGGCTGGGCGTGCCCTTTCGGGACTCGGACGCCGAGATCGAGGCCGCCGCCGCGATGACCATCGCCGAGATTTTCGAGCGGGACGGCGAGGCGTTCTTTCGCGCCCGCGAGACCGAGGTCATCCGCCGCCTCATCTCCGGCCCGCCCTGCATACTCAGCACCGGTGGCGGCGCTTTCCTACAGGCGCAAAACCGCGAGATGATTTCGGCCAAGGGCGTTTCGGTCTGGCTGAACGCCGATCTCGCGCTGCTCTGGAGCCGGGTCAAAAACAAGGACACGCGCCCATTGCTGCGCACACCCGATCCCTACGCCACGCTGCAAGAGATCTACGCCGCCCGCACACCGATATATGCGCGAGCCGATATCGAGGTGGCGTCGCAGCCGGGCTACACCATCGAAACGATGACCAGTCGCGTGATCGACGCGCTGGCCGGCCGCCCCGGAATCCTGGAGACCCCATGAGCAATAAAATCCACGTCCCTCTCGGCGCGCGCGCCTATGACGTCCATGTCGGACCGGGCCTCGTGGCCCGCTCGGGCGCGCTCATCGCGCCCATGCTCAAGCGTCCGCGCGTCGCGGTGGTGACGGACGAGGCGGTGGGCGCGCTTCATCTGGAGGCGCTGCGCGCCGGGCTGGCCGAGGCGGGCATCGAGATGACCTCGCTGGCGCTGCCGCCGGGCGAGGGCACCAAATGCTGGGCCGAGCTGCAGCATGTCACCGAATGGCTGCTGGAGGCGCAGGTCGAGCGTGGCGACGTGGTCATCGCCCTCGGCGGCGGCGTCATCGGCGATCTGGTGGGTTTCGCGGCGGCAATCCTGAGGCGCGGCGTGCGTTTCGTGCAGATCCCGACCAGCCTTCTGGCGCAGGTCGACAGCTCGGTCGGGGGCAAGACGGGCATCAATTCGGCCAAGGGCAAGAACCTCGTCGGCGCCTTTCATCAGCCCAGCCTCGTTCTGGCTGATACTGAATTGCTGGCAACGCTGAATTCGCGCGACTTTCTGGCAGGTTACGGGGAGGTCGTAAAGTACGGTCTGCTCGGTGACGCGGCCTTTTTCGACTGGCTCGAGCAACACGCCCCCGCCATGGCCGCGGGCGACATGGAGGCGCGCATCCACGCCGTTGCACGCTCGGTCCAGATGAAGGCCGATATCGTCGTGCGTGATGAGACCGAGCAGGGCGACCGCGCGCTTTTGAACCTCGGTCACACCTTCTGTCACGCGCTCGAGGCGGCCACGGGCTATTCCAGCCGGCTTCTGCATGGCGAAGGTGTTGCCATCGGCTGCGCTCTGGCGTTCGAGCTGTCGGCCCGCCTCGGCCTTTGCGCGCAAGAGACGCCCAGCCGCGTGCGTGCGCATCTCAACGGCATGAAGATGAAGGCCGATCTATCTGATATCGAAGGAAAAATGCCGGACGCGCAAGCGCTCCTTAGCCTGATGGCGCAGGACAAGAAGGTGCAGGCAGGCCGCCTGCATTTCGTTCTCGCGCGCGGCATCGGCGAAGCTTTTGTCACTTCCGACGTGCCGACTGACGCCGTGCTTTCGGTACTTGAGGACGCGCTCGCTGCTCGCTGACCGCTCCAAGTTTCATCTTGGCAAAAATACTCAAATCCCGGCGCCCCAATCAGGCGCCGGGCCCGGGGATCATCAGCCCAGTTTCACCAGCGCATGGCGTTTCTTGCCCGCGCTCAGCTTGATCGGCTGGGCGAGATCCGCCGCGCCGATCATCAGTCCTGCATCCTCCAAAGGCGCGTCGTTCATGCGCGCGCCGCTCTCGGCGATCAGGCGTTTGGCGTCCTTGCCGGATTTGGCCAGCCCCGCGCGCACGATGAGCTGCACGATCGACACGCCCTCCGCTGCCTCACCGGGTTCCAGAACCAGCGTCGGCAGATCGTCCCCGACGCCGCCCTTCTCAAAGACCTCGCGCGCTGTCGCCTCGGCGGTCTTCGCGGCTTCAACTCCGTGCAGTAGGCCTGTGACTTCATTTGCCAAAATCACTTTGGCTTCGTTGATCTCTGACCCGCCGAGTGCACCCAAACGCTCGCATTCGTCCAGCGGCAGCTCGGTATATAGCTTGAGGAAGCGCCCGGTATCGGCGTCGGTCGTGTTGCGCCAGAATTGCCAGAACGTGTAGGGGCTGCACATCTCGCCATTCAGCCAGACGGCGCCGCCCTCGGATTTGCCCATCTTCTTGCCGTCCGACGTGGTCAGAAGCGGCGAGGTCAGGCCGAAAACATGCCCCTCGATCACGCGGCGTGTCAGGTCGATCCCGTTGACGATATTGCCCCACTGGTCCGAGCCGCCCATTTGCAACGCGCAGCCGTAACGGCGGTTCAGTTCAAGGAAATCATAGGCTTGCAGGATCATGTAGTTGAATTCGAGAAAGCTCAGCGATTGCTCGCGGTCGAGCCGCGACTTGACGCTCTCGAATGACAGCATGCGGTTGACCGAGAAATGCCGCCCGATATCGCGCAGGAATTCGAGGTAGTTGAGGCCATCGAGCCATTCGGCATTGTTGACCATGATCGCGTCGGTCTTGCCCTCGCCATAGCTGAGGTATTGCGCGAACACCTGCTGCATGCCGCTGATGTTCTCGTCGATCACCTCATTCGTCAGCAGGGGCCGCTCGTCCGCGCGGAAGCTGGGATCGCCCACCTTGGTCGTGCCGCCGCCCATCAGGGTGATCGGCTGGTGCCCGCATTTCTGCAGCCAGCGCAGCATCATGATGTTCAGCAGGTGCCCGACATGCAGCGATTTTGCGGTCGCGTCATAGCCGATATAGCAGGGGGTAACGCCGGCCATCAACCGCTCGTCCAGACCTTGCATGTCCGTGCAATCGGCCAGATAGCCGCGCGAGACCATCACGTTCAGGAATTCGGATTTCGGATGGTAGGTCATGGCGCTTGTCCCGGATTGCTTTGCGCGGCATGTATAGGTGCGCATCGGGCAAAGGAAAAGACCATGTTGAAGGCCGAAAGGATGTGGGCGCTGGGTGCCATGTCGGGCACCTCTCTGGACGGCGTCGATGCCGCGCTTGTCGAGACCGATGGCGAGTCGATTTTTGGCTTCGGGGATAGCCGTTATCGCGCTTACACCAAGGATGAGCAGGCCGTGCTGAGCGCCGCACTGGGCCGATGGCCCGGCGACGATCTGGGTTCGGCCGAGGCTGTGGTGCTGCAGGCGCATATCGAGGCGCTCAGCGGCATGAGCGCCGCCCTTGTTGGCTTTCACGGCCAGACGCTGGCACATGATCCGGGCGGGCGCGGCACGCATCAACTGGGCGATGGGGCGGCGCTGGCGGATGCGCTGGGCCTGCCGGTCGTCTGGGATTTTCGCAGCGCCGACGTGCGACTTGGCGGGCAGGGCGCGCCGCTCGCGCCCTTCTTTCACCATGCCTGCGCGCGCTACATCGGCGCGGACGCGCCCGTCGCCTTTCTCAACCTCGGCGGTGTGGGCAATCTGACATGGACCGATCCCAAGGTGCGCCGCCCCGAGGATGCGGGCGCGCTGATCGCTTTCGATACCGGCCCGGCCAATGCGCCGATCAATGATTTCATGATGGCCCGCCGCAATTTGCCCTATGACGAAGGCGGCAGGCTGGCGCGTAGCGGCACCGTGGCCGAAGGCGCGCTCGAGCTTTTCTTGGATGAGGCATATTTTCTCAAGATGCCGCCAAAATCGCTGGACCGCGATGCCTTTGCCGACATGATCGACCTTGTGGGCGAGCTGTCGGACGCCGACGCCGCCGCAACGCTGACGGCGATGTCCGCCGCTGCTGTCCTGCGCGGGATGGAGCATTGCCCCACACCGCCAGCGCGCCTGCTGGTTTGTGGTGGCGGGCGTCACAATCCGGTGATGATGGACATGCTGCGCGCCGCGCTCGATTGCGAGGTGGCGCCAGTCGAAAATGTGGGCCTTGATGGCGATATGCTGGAGGCGCAAGCCTTTGGCTATCTGGCCGTACGAGTGGCGCGCGGGCTGCCAACCTCTTGCGCCGCGACCACGGGCGTGCGCGCGAACGTCTCGGGCGGCACGCTCAGCCAGCCGACGGAGGCAGGATGAAATATGTTCTGAACAACGGCGCCGGTGGCGGCGGTGCGCGGCTGGGTCTGATCGTGCTGGCCACGGATGAGACGCTGGAATTCGAGGCGCGTCAGCTGCTGGCGGGCCGCGAGATCCAGCTCTTGCATGCGCGCATCCCCGTGGCGCGCGACATCACGCCCGCCAGTCTAGGCGCCATGGACGCCGCGATGCCTGTTGCCGCCGCGCTCTTGCCTGAGGGGCTGGATG
Organism: Roseovarius nanhaiticus; assembly: GCF_900156535.1. NCBI lineage: Bacteria > Pseudomonadati > Pseudomonadota > Alphaproteobacteria > Rhodobacterales > Roseobacteraceae > Roseovarius > Roseovarius nanhaiticus. The sequence continues at coordinate 256,951 of NZ_FTNV01000003.1, forward strand.
TGATCGGGTATGCCTGCACTTCGGGCGCCACCGTTATCGGGCAGGCGCGCGTCGCGGCGCAGGTGCAGTCGGTGCATCCCCAAACACGGGTCACCGACCCGATCAGCGCTGTGATCGCGGCCCTGGGTCATGTCGGCGCGGCCCGGATCGCTATGCTAACGCCCTATGTGCCTTCGGTCACGGCGCCGATGCGCGCGCTTCTTGCGGCGAACGGGATCGAGACAATGCATGAGGCCAGTTTTGCCGAAGGGGATGATCGCAAAGTGGCCCGCATTGATCCTGCCTCGACCCGCGCGGCCCTGCTGGAGGCGGCCAAGACACCGGGTGTCGAGGCGCTTTTTGCCAGTTGCACGAATTTGCAGACCTTCTCCATCATCGATGACGTCGAGGCTGAGACGGGCCTGCCGGTCATCACATCCAATCAGGCGCTGCTATGGCATATGCAGGTGCTGGCCGCTGACGGCGCAAGTGCCGAAATCGCCGCCGCGGGGCCGGGCCGGCTTTTCACGGTCTAGTCAGCGCATTTTGCCAATCCTGCAGGCGGCCCCATATTGGCATGGCACCAACAAGGAGAGCTCCGCATGAGCGACAAGGCATCGCAACCTGGCATTAGCCGCGCCGAGGCGCAAGGCGTGCGTTATGCCGCCGAACTGGAGGGCCACGTCAAATGGCTGGACTCCATCACTGGCGCGGCCTTGGGCGTTCTGGCCACGGCCTCAGGGATCTACACGTATCTTGGCGTCTCGTCGCTGCTGGACGATAACGGCGCGCTCAGCTTTTTCGCGGCCGCGTCCTATTCCATCGCCGTGTCGGTCGGCATCTTCGTCTTCTGGTCCTATCTCATGCGGCTTTTGCCTTCTGTGCGCAGCATGGCGTCGCGTATTGGTCTCCTGGTGTCGATGGGCATCGGCTCGCTGGCCATCATTGCCATGTCGTCGTGGCTGAACGCCGCGGCGTTGGCAGGATCGGCGGCGGTCGAGCAGCATCTGGCCAAGACGGTGCAGGACTATCAGGCGTCATTGGAGCAGGCGAACAGCATTGCCGTCTCGGCGCAGGGCCTTGAGCGGGACGTGGCCCGCGTGCGCCAATCCTTTGAGGATCTTAGCGCGCAGGAGGCGAGCGGGGATCTGTCGGGTCTTGCCGGGCGCGGCGCCGTGTTTCGCGTGCTCAGCCAGAAGGCGGACGAATTGCGCGGCCTCGAGGCGCAGATCGCCAGCCAGCAGCCGCTGGTCGAGGCGGCCTTTGCCGAGGGCAACGCGACGCTCAGCCGCATGCGCGCGCTGACTGTCGAGCCGGGCCCGGTCGAGCCGCGCTCGGTGCATTTTTCGGAAGAGGCAGTGCGTCTTGCAGGCCTGATCACCCAGCTGCGCCAGCTGTCGGTTGCGCCCTTGGTGTCACGCGCGGCACAGGATCTGGCGGCCTCCGTGGTCCTGCCCGAGCTGGACGGGCGCACCGGCGCCGCGCGCGAGGGGCAGCAAAGCACGATCGCTTCGGTGCTGGAGGTGCTGGGTCAGCGCGCCGCCACGCTGCGCAGTGCGGCGGATGCGGTGATCGCCATGCCAGCCCCCGCCGACACCACCTATACGCCGATTTCCACGGCCGATGCGGTGATACGTTATGCGGGCAATTTCGCCCCCTCCTGGGCTGGCGCGATCGCGATTGACCTGCTGCCCGCCGTGCTCGTCTTTATCCTGATGGTGACCCAAGCGGCCATCCGGTCAGGGCGCGAGGGTGTCGGGATCGAGCAGACGCTGACCCTGTCCGAACTGCGCGCCGCGATGATGGTGCTGCACGAGATGGATGAGGTCCGCCGCCCTGTGCCGCCCGTCCCAAGGCCGACACCGGCGGATGCGCCCGCCAAGGGCAACGGCGCCAGTCCGACATGAGTGCGCGCGCCAAAAGCGGCTGGGACGTGCGGCGCGTGCTTTTCGCTGTGCTGGGCCTGCAACTGGGCATGGCAGCGCTGCTGGCCGGATCGGACGTGCTGGGTGCGCTGCCGCAGCTGTTGCGGCCCTCCAGCGCGCCCGGTTTTGACAGCCCCGTCGCGCCCGGCGATCAGACGCGCCGCTATGCGCCGCGCGACACGCCCCTGCCGGAGCGTGCCCCCGGCGCGCCCGAGCGGCCCTATCGCAACACCGGCGACATGCCCTCGCGCCTGGAGTTCGTGCGCGAGGGCGCCGCGCTGCGCCTCACCGGCACCATCGCGCCCGGCGATGACGCGCGTCTGGCCGAGCGGCTGGAGACCGAGGTGGGGCTGGAGCGTGTGGTTCTGAGCAGCCCCGGCGGATCGGTGCGCGACGCGCTGGAAATCGGGCGCGCCATTCGCGCGGCAGAGCTGGCGACCGAGGTGGAGGCGGATGACGTCTGCTTTTCGGCCTGCCCCTATGTGCTGGCCGCGGGCGTCACGCGCAGCGCCGGGGAAGGCGCGCAAGTGGGCGTGCACCAGCATTACTTTGGCAAGAATACCGTTTTGCCCGCCTTCCTCGCGGTCGAGGATATCCAGCGCGGGCAGGGCGACGTGATGGAGTATCTGGACGGTATGGGCGTCGACATCCGGCTCATGCGACCCGCGCTCGCCACTGGGCCGGATGATATCTACGTCCTTCTGCCCGAGGAATTGCGCGACTATCGTCTTGTGACGGGCGGCGCCGAGGACTAGCGCGGCGCCGATTTCACATCCTGCCCTTGACCTTCCAGCCAGTGGAACCCCTATGTCCTGAAATATGAAGGCGCAGGAGCACATCATGGCGAGCGACTCACTTTTTCGGATCAAGGTTCAGAACATGTCCTGCGGCGGCTGCGTGGGCCGGGTCGAGCGTGCTTTGAATGCGCTTGAGGGCGTTTCGGATGTCTCCGTAAACCTGGCCAGTGAAGGGGCGCAGATGCGGCTGGACCGGCCTGAGCGGGCTGGCGCGGCGATCGCCGCGCTGAAGGACGCAGGCTATCCGCCGCTGCAACAATCCGTGCGCCTCACCATTGAAAATATGTCCTGTGGCAGCTGCGTGGGGCGGGTCGAGCGCGCGCTGGCCGCCGTGCCGGGCGTGATGGGCGTGTCCGTGAACCTGGCCACCGAGACGGCCAGCGTGACCTACGCCGAGGGTGCGCTGGGCGTCTCTGACCTGCTGCGCGCAGCGGAGGAGGCGGGCTATCCGGCCACGCTGCCGGATGCGGCGCCGCCCGAGGAGGCCGGCGCGCGCAAGGCAGATGAGGCGCGCGGCCTGGCGCGCAAGGCGGCGCTGGCGGCTCTTCTGGCGCTGCCGGTCTTCTTGCTGGAAATGGGGGCGCATGTGGTGCCTGGCATGCACGCGCTGATCGGTCAGACCATCGGCCATCACACCAGTTGGTTGATCCAGTTTGCCTTGACCACGGCCATTCTGGTCGGACCGGGGCGCGCGTTTTACCTGCGCGGGTTCCCGGCACTGGTGCGCGGCGCGCCCGACATGAACAGCCTCGTCGCGCTGGGCACCTCGGCGGCCTATCTCTATTCGCTCGTGGCGCTGTTTGCGCCCGGCCTGTTGCCCGAGGCCGCGCGCGCGGTCTATTTCGAGGCGGCTGCGGTGATCGTTGTTCTGATCCTGCTGGGCCGCTGGATGGAGGCGCGCGCCAAGGGCCGCACCGGGGCCGCGATCCAGCGCCTTCTGGGTCTGCAGGCGCGCACCGCGCGCGTGATGGTCGACGGCGAAGCGCAAGACGTGCCTATCGAGGAGATCGGCACCGGCGCCATCCTGCTGGTCCGTCCGGGCGAGCGCATCGCGGTTGACGGCGAGATCACCCAAGGCAGCGCCCGCATCGACGAGAGCATGATCACCGGCGAGCCGCTTCCCGTGGCGCGGACAGTGGGCGATCCGGTCATCGGCGGCACGGTCAACGGCGCGGGCAGCTTCCAGTTTCGCGCAACGCGTGTCGGCGCAGATACCGCGCTGGCGCAGATCATCCGCATGGTCGAGGAGGCGCAGGGCGCCAAACTGCCCGTGCAGGGATTGGTGGACCGTATCACACTCTGGTTCGTGCCGGCGATCTTGGCACTGGCGGTGCTGACGGTGCTGGTCTGGCTGTTGCTTGGCCCCGCCCCGGCGCTGCCTTATGCGCTGGTTGCGGGCGTGTCGGTCCTGATCATCGCCTGCCCCTGCGCGATGGGGCTGGCGACGCCGACCTCCATTATGGTCGGCACCGGCGCCGCTGCCGAGATGGGCGTGCTTTTCCGCAAGGGCAGCGCGCTGCAGGAACTGTCGGGTGCGAAAACCGTCGCGCTGGACAAGACGGGCACGGTGACCGAGGGCCGTCCCGCCTTGACCGATTTGGTGCTGGCGACAGGCTGGACCCGGGCCGAGATCCTGGGCCTTGTTGCGGCGGTCGAGGCGCAGTCCGAGCATCCCATTGCCGACGCCATCCTGCGCGCTGCCGAGGCCGAAGGCGCGCCGCGCCATGACGCGCATAGTTTTGAGGCAATTCCGGGCCATGGCGCGCGTGCCCAGGTGGCAGGGCGCGATGTGCTGGTCGGGTCGGGCCGCCTGATGGCCCGTGAGGGGCTGGATCCGGGCGCTTTGGCAGACGCGGTGGCGGACCTCGCCGGACGCGGCCGCACGGCGCTTTACGCTGCGGTGGACGGGCAGGTTGCGGCGGTGATTGCCGTGGCCGATCCAGTCAAACCCTCCAGCGCGGCGGCGATCCGGGCGTTGCGGGACCTGGGCCTGCGCGTTGCCATGATCACGGGCGATCAGCGCGAAACGGCAGAGGCCATTGCACGCGAGACCGGCATCGACGAGGTGATTGCCGACGTCCTGCCCGAGGGCAAGGTCGCCGCGGTGGAAAAGCTCCGCACCGCCGGCCCGGTCGCCTTCGTCGGCGACGGTATCAACGATGCGCCGGCGCTGGCCCACGCGGATGTCGGTATCGCCATCGGCACCGGCACGGATGTGGCGATCGAATCCGCCGACGTGGTGCTCATGTCCGGCGATCTGCGCGGCGTGGTCAACGCGGTAACAGTCTCGACCCGCACGATGCGCAACATTCGGCAGAATCTTTTCTGGGCGTTTGGCTATAACGTGGCGCTGATCCCGGTGGCCGCGGGCGTGCTCTATCCCGCATTCGGTCTCTTGCTGTCGCCGGTGTTGGCGGCGGGGGCGATGGCGCTGAGCTCGGTCTTCGTGCTGGGCAATGCGCTGCGCCTGCGCCGCATGAGGCCTCAGATGCCCGAGAGCGCGGCAAGGACCGCGCCGGCCATCCCTCAGCCCGCAGAATAAGGACGCTTGCCCATGAACATCTCTGACGTTGCGGCCCGCGCTGGCCTGCCACCCAAGACCATCCGCTATTACGAAGATATCGGCCTGATCAAACCGCAGCGCAGTGCCAACGGCTATCGCAGTTTTTGCGAGGCTGATGTTCACAAGTTGGCCTTTCTGGGCCGCGCCCGCGCGCTTGGCTTCAGCATCGAGGATTGCCGCAGTCTGATGCGGCTCTATGAGGATCGCGGCCGGGAAAGCGCCGAGGTCAAGCAGATCGCCGAAGAGCACCTGAGCCATATCGACGCCAAGATCGCCGAGCTGTCGCAGATGCGCGCTACCTTGGCATCCTTGGTCGAGGCTTGCGCGGGGGATCACCGCCCTGACTGTCCGATCCTCGCCGATCTCGCGTCCAAGTAGCGCGGCGCGCTGCACATTTGCTGAACGGCGCGAAGAGCGCGCGTGATCATGACCGCACCCGCCGCACGATAAAATTCGCAAAAATCGGAACCCTCCAGCGCAGGAACATGGTTTTCGCACCATAACCGCAAGCAATGTGCCGGTCGCGCCTGTCGGAATCGGCTGCTTGCGACTGTAAGCAAAAAGGGGGAGTGCCATGTCCTATTGGAGATTTGCCGCAATGATCGCGACCTCGACGGTCGTGATGTTCATCCTGATGTATCTCAACACGTTTCTCTGGGACCATATTTTCTGGTCCGAGACGCGCGCCTATATGGCGATCCTCATGGGCGGCGTCATGGCGATCATCATGCTTGCCTTCATGCTATCGATGTATTCCAGCAAGGCGATCAATACCGCAATTTTCATCGGCGCGGGTATCGCTGTCGCGGGCGCGCTGTCGCTGGTGCGCAGCCAAGTGACCGTGGGCGATACCAGTTACATGCGCGCGATGATCCCGCACCATTCCATCGCGATCATGACCTCGGGCCGCGCGAATATCGAGGATGCCCGGGTGCGCAAACTGGCCGACGGAATCATCTTTGCGCAGGACAAGGAAATTGCCGAAATGCGCTATCTCATCAACGAGATAGAGGCATCAGGCATTCAGACCGAAGCAGCGAGCGAGGCGCCGGCCCGGATTGTCAGCCTTGAGGATGCGCTCTCGACCGCCAAGGTCGCCGGTCTGGATGCCGAATTCCTCGATCGCGCCGAGATCGCTCAGCTTTTCCCCGACGGTGCGGCTTGCACATTCAATTATACCACGCAAAGCCCTGCCTCCCTCGCGATTGGCGAGGTCGAGGGCGCCACCTCAGCCCTCGTGAAACTCAGCGGTGATTTGGTGCAGTTGGAGGCGGATGGTGCGGGCCAGACGTTTCGCGCGGATGGGATCATGGCGCGCCTGACCGCAGCGGATGACGCGGCGGACCTTGCGCAAACCGGAACCAAGCCTGTCGAGGCGAATTTGGTTCTGGAACTCGAGGCAGGCCTGACGGCGGGCTATCGCGGCTTTTACAGCTGCCGCAGCTGACACCTCAGACATCACGTGAAAGGAGATCCTATGCCAAAGGACAGTGCCAAAACAGCCAAACTCTACCGAATGGTCATGCCCGGCCACCTTTGCCCTTTCGGCCTCAAGTCCAAGGACTTGCTGGAGCGCGAGGGATACGAGGTCGAGGATCACCCTCTCGAAACACGCGAGGAAACCGACGCTTTCATGGAGCGCCACGGCGTAGAGACAACGCCGCAGACCTGGATCGGTGATGAGCGCATCGGCGGCTATGACGAGCTGCGCGTGCATTTCGGCCTCGACAAGCCAGAGGCGGAGCGTTCGGGCACGTCTTACCGGCCGGTCATCGCCATCTTCGCCGTGGCCTTCCTCATGGCGCTCGGCCTGTCATGGTTCAGCTTCGACAGCGTGCTGACCCTGCGCGGGTTCGAGTGGTTCATCGCCATTTCGATGTGCTTTCTGGCCGTGCAGAAACTTCAGGATGTCGAAAGCTTCTCGACCATGTTCCTCAATTACGATCTGCTCGCGCGCCGCTGGGTGCGCTACGGCTATGTCTACCCCTATGCCGAGGCTTTTGCCGGGATCTTGATGGTTGCGGGCGCGCTCACATGGCTCTCTGCGCCGGTCGCGCTCTTTGTCGGCACGGTCGGCGCCGCGTCGGTGTTCAAGGCTGTCTATATTGACAAGCGCGAGCTGAAATGCGCCTGCGTGGGCGGAGACAGCAACGTGCCGCTGGGCTTTGTGTCGCTGACCGAGAACCTCATGATGATGGCCATGGGTATCTGGATGCCACTCAAGATCTACGTCCTGGGCTGGTAGGCGCGCGGCGCCGCTATTGCAGGCGCAGCCCGCTCAGCGACGCGCGGATCGCGCTGCCCGTGTCGTCGCTATCCGCCGACAGTGCGAGCCCCACCAGCGACGTGGCGTTACCGCCGAAAGCGCGGGTGTAATCGCGCGCCAGATCGACGCTCTCGCTGTGCTGCCCAGTGCCCGCCCCCCGCAATACGATGGTGCGACCGCGGGCGCCCAGATAGGGGGATTGCAAAAGCGCACCGCGCGCCGACGCACCGCCATGAACGTACATCAGCACGCGCGCCTCATCGACCTTCAAAAGGCGCGTGATGCTGGCTCCCTGATTTTGGCGTGCGATCTCTGCGGGCATGAAGACGAAGTAGACCGACAGGTTTCTGTCATCGCCGCCCTTGCGGTCAAGTGCCGTGGGCGGGACGCTGTCTGAGACCGACCAGGTCCACGAAGCGGTGCGCGTATCCCACTCTGCCTCGGGCAGGGCCGTCCAGATCATCGAGGCGGTCCCGTCCGACGCCACATTGACCGCGTCGCGCCCCTGCGCCCAGGTGTTCGAGGAAAAGAGCGAGAATTTCTGCTCGGTCCAGCCGCCCAGATGTTGGGCGGCGGAAGGCAAGGGCGCCGCGGCAAGCATGCAGGCGAGGATCAGGCGTTTCATGAAGTTCCTTTCGAGGATCAAAGGCAAAGTGTTGCCGTCACGTTCCGCCAAATTGCCCACTATTGCTACCGGCCTCGCGCGATTGTCATCCAAACGGAGCGCGCCCGCTATCTGGCGTGCGCGCTCCGTGCAGGAGTATTCGCAGAACAATGAAAGACGGGTGCGCCCCTGTTTCATCTTGGCAAAAATACTCAAATACCGCCCTCAGAGGTCGATCGCCTGCATCACTTCGGGCTCGATCACGTCCACGCCGGGCAGGGCCGCCACCAGCGCCTCGGCGGATTGCTCCAGCGCGTCGAAGGTCCGGTAGTGGCAAGGGATGACCGTTTTGAAATCGAAAAAGGTCTTGGCCGCATAGGCGGCGCGGCGCATGTCCATGGTGAAATGCCCGCCCGCGCAGAGAATACCGATTTCGGGTTGGTGCAGGTCGTGAAAGACCTTCATGTCGGCCATCACGTCCGTGTCGCCGCTGACATAGATGGTGCGCCCCTCATATTCGATCATGTAGCCGCATTCGCTGCCGGGCACATGGGGGCCGTCCTTGCCGGGAAAGCTGCTGGAATGGGTGGCGTGAACCATCGTCACGCTTACTCCGCCCAAATCAACGGTGCCGCCCTTGTTGAAGCCGACGGTCTCGATGCCCTCGTTCTCGGCCCAGTGGTTCATCAGATCGAACTGCCCCACCACTGGCACGCTCAGCTTGCGCGCCAGATCCAGCGTGTCGCTGGCATGGTCGAAATGGGCATGGGTCAGCAGGATATGCGTTGCGCCGTGCGTCGCTTCTTTGTGCCTCTCTTCGGGCAGCATCGGGTTGCCGTTGAGCCAAGGGTCGATCAGCAGGGTCTGCCCACCCCATTCGATGCGAAATGAGCTATGTCCGAGCCAGATGATCTTCATGTGAATTTTCCTATGTCGTTCCGCCGCTACGCTATCACAGCGCAGCGCCTGTGCCACCGGTTCCCCGGCGACGCTTGCGCTGCGGGCGGGGCGGCGGTAAATGCGGAACGGAAATGCCCTGACCCGAAGGATCGCACCAATGTCCATCGATACCGCAACCGCCGCCCGCGTGGCCAAACTGGCGCGGATCCGCGTCGAAGAGGATGCGCTGCCCGCGCTCGCGGATGAGTTCAACACCATCCTCGGGTTCATCGAGCAGCTGGGGGAAGTCGATGTCGAGGGCGTCGAGCCGATGGTTTCGGTCACGCCCATGCGTCTGCCGCGCCGCGCGGACGAGGTGACGGATGGCAATCAGCAGGGCAAGGTCCTGTCGAATGCGCCGGATGCGCGCGAAGGCTTTTTCGCCGTGCCGAAGGTGGTGGAATGATGACCGATCTGAATGCTTTGACCATTGCCGATGCCCGCGATGCGCTGCGCCGCGGTGACGTGACCAGTCTCGAGCTGACCGAGGCGTGCCTGACCGCGATCGAGGGTGCCAGCGCGCTGGGCGCCTTCGTGCACAATACGCCCGACGTCGCCCGCGACATGGCGAATGCCGCCGACGCGCGGCTAAAGGCAGGCGAGGCGCCCGCGATGTGCGGCATTCCGCTCGGGATCAAGGATCTGTTCTGCACCAAGGGCGTGGCCAGCCAGGCTGGCAGCGGCATCCTGGAAGGGTTCACGCCCGAATACGAATCGACCGTCACGCAGAACCTGTGGGACCTGGGCGCGGTCATGCTGGGCAAGCTCAACATGGACGAATTCGCCATGGGCTCGTCCAACGAGACCAGCGTTTATGGCAATGCAGTGAACCCCTGGCGCCGCGGCAATGATGATGCCGCGCTGACGCCCGGCGGCTCCTCTGGCGGCTCGGCCAGTGCGGTCGCTGCCGATCTTTGCCTGGGCGCGACGGGCACCGATACCGGTGGCTCGATCCGCCAGCCGGCGGCCTTTACCGGCATCACCGGGATCAAGCCGACCTACGGGCGCTGCTCGCGCTGGGGCGTCGTTGCCTTCGCGTCGTCGCTCGATCAGGCGGGCCCGATGACCAAGACGGTGCGCGACAGCGCCATCATGCTGAGCGCGATGTGCAGCCACGATCCCAAGGACAGCACCAGCGCCGATCTGCCCGTGCCCGATTTCGAGGCGATGCTGACCGGCGACATCCGGGGCAAGGTGATCGGCATTCCGGCCGAATACCGCATGGAGGGCATGCCTGCCGAGATCGAGAAGCTATGGCAGGACGGCACCGCCATGCTGAAGGACGCGGGCGCCGAGATCCGCGATATCAGCCTGCCGCACACGAAATACGCACTGCCGGCCTATTATGTCATTGCGCCCGCAGAGGCCTCGTCGAACCTCGCGCGCTATGACGGCGTGCGGTATGGCCACCGTGCCAAGCTGGCGCCGGGTGATGGCATCACCGAGATGTATGAGAAGACCCGCGCCGAAGGCTTCGGCGCCGAGGTGCAGCGCCGCGTCATGGTGGGCACCTACGTGCTCTCGGCGGGCTTCTACGATGCCTATTACAACCGCGCGCGCAAGGTCCGCACGCTCATCAAGCGGGACTTCGAGCAGGTGTTTGAGGCAGGTGTCGACGCGATCCTGACGCCCGCCACCCCCAGCGCCGCCTTCGGTCTGGGCGAGATGGCGAGTGCCGATCCGGTGCAGATGTATCTGAACGATGTCTTCACCGTCACGGTGAACCTCGCCGGCCTGCCGGGCATCTCGGTGCCCGCCGGACAGAATGCCCAAGGGCTGCCGTTGGGCCTGCAATTGATCGGGCGTCCGTGGGAGGAAGGCGATCTGCTGAATTGCGCCTACGCGCTGGAACGGGCCGCAGGCTTTGTGGCAAAACCCGATAGATGGTGGTAATCCCGGGCGCAGACGGCCAGTGATGGCCCACTTGCGGTGGTTTTGAAGGCGAATGGTATGAAGCGATTTCTTTTGGCCAGCGCGGCTCTGGCGGCGCTTGCATCTTGTGGGACATCCATCCCCGAAAGCGGCCCCGATATGGGCGCCGGTGTTGGCTTTGGCGATTACGACGAATACCAGGCCCGCCGCGAAGCCCAGCTGAACGGCACGGCGCTGCCTCCGCCCGATGCCATTTCGTCCGAGCCGCTGGACGGCACCGGGGCCGCGGGCAATGATGCGGATGACATCGCGGCCCAGACCCGCGCGGCCCTTGGCGGCGAGGCGCGTGACACCGCCGCCAATTCTGGCGAGCCGCCCGTATATGCCAGCCCCGACAACCCTGCGCCTGCCATCACGAACAGCCAGGGCATATCGATCGAAAACAATTTCGACGCGGTCAGCGCCAATCGCACCATTCAGGACGATGCGGCGCGCGTGGCGGCGCAGCGCCAGCAATACGAGGTGGCGTCGGTCGAGGCATTGCCCAGCCGTACCGGTGGCGAGGGGCCCAATATCGTGGCGTATGCCCTCAACACGACTCACGCGCCGGGCACGCAGATGTATCGCCGTGGAGGTTTCAACAAGGAAGCCAAGTTCGAGCGTGCCTGCGCGGCCTATCCCGGCCCCGACATGGCGCAGATCGACTTCCTGTCGCGCGGCGGGCCCGAGCGGGACCGCCTTGGGCTCGACCCCGATGGCGACGGCTTTGCCTGCACGTGGGACCCGCGCCCCTTCCGCCGCGCTGCGGGCAACTGATCGCGCCCATGGGCGATGCTGCGACGCAGGCGGATGCGACATGGCATCCGTCGCCCAATTCCGGCCCGCGCCGGGATGGCCTGCGCCCCGAGCTTCTGCTGATCCACTTCACCAAGATGCAAAGCGCCGAGGCGGCGGTGGCGCGCCTGTGCGATCCCGCCGCCGAGGTCTCGGCCCATTACGTGATCGCCGAGGATGGGCGGCTGTGGCAGCTGGTCGACGAGGCGGCGCGCGCCTGGCATGCCGGACGTGGCAGCTGGCGGGGGGCGGGCGACGTCAACTCCCGCTCGATCGGGATCGAGCTGGCCAATACCGGCGCGCATCCGTTTCCCGAGCCCCAGATGTGCGTTCTCGAGCGGTTGATGCACGGCATCATGGCGCGCTGGCATATCCCGCCCGAAGGGGTGCTGGGGCATTCCGATATTGCACCCGATCGCAAGGACGACCCCGGCGCGCGTTTTGATTGGCGCCGGTTGGCGCGGCAGGGCTTTGCGGTCTGGCCGGAGGCGGGCGCACAGGCGCCCACAGAGGCGTTTCGAGATCTTGCCGCACAGGTTGGCTATGGCATGGATTTCAGTGATGCTGACCTGCTGACTGCGCTGCGCCTGCGCTGGCGGCCTTGGGCACGCGGGCCACTGGTGGCGGCGGATATGGCGGTGCTGGCCGACATCGCCGCGCGCTTTGGCGTTGACCGGAGCGGCGCGGACGCCTAAACGCCCGAGTGCGCGGAGGGCCGGATGGCCGCTTGGGCGGGCTTCGGCCCGTCGGGGAGGAAAGTCCGGACTCCACAAGGCAACGGTGCCGGGTAACGCCCGGCTGGGGTAACCCAAGGGAAAGCGCCACAGAAAACAGACCGCGTCGGTCGATCGCGTGCGATCGACCTGCGTAAGGGTGAAACGGTGGGGTAAGAGCCCACCGCGGGGCTGGCAACAGCGCCGGCACGGCAAGCCCCACCGGGAGCAATGCCAAATAGGGACCGCGCGCGGGGCTGGTCGAGTTCGCTCGATACCGCCCGCAGGCACGTCTTGGCCCGGCGGTCCGGGTTGGCAGCCAAAGGGGCGGTGGCAACACCGTCTTTAGATGAATGGTCATCCAGGGGCGGGTTACGGCCCGCTCTGGACAGAATCCGGCTTATAGGCCCTCCGCGCATTCACGGGCTTTGCGGGCGCTGCACCAAGATCGCGCAGGCGCCGCACATCCTGCCATCTGGCTTTTGGGTATTTTGGCCAAGAAAAAACCGGGGCCGCGCAGCGCCTAATTGACCTTATGCGGTTGACTCGGGCGGCGGCGCGGTTAAAAGGCAGGAAATTGAATTACCGGCAGCGGCGCTGCCCGGCGCAGGAGATGACAAATGGCGAAGCCGACCACAATCAAGATCCGCCTGAACTCGACCGCGGGCACGGGCCACTTCTATGTGACCAAGAAGAATGCCCGGACCATGACCGAGAAGATGGCGATCAAGAAATACGACCCCGTCGTGCGCAAGCATGTCGAGTACAAGGAAGGCAAGATCAAGTAAGATCTGCCGATATACCTTGGATGAAATGAGCCGCGCCCTCCGGGTGCGGCTTTTTCTTTGCTTGGAGGGTGGGTTCGCTGCGGCGCACATGACCTGTGCGGCGAGCCGGAATTGCTCTGTTTTGGCGGCCGTGCCTAAGGTCTCTGCATGGAAATCCCGGGGAGGTGCAGATGTCCGATAAACCCAAGAGTGTGGAAGACGCCCGCGTCGGCCATGCGCATTTGAAGGTGGCCGATCTGGAGCGGGCGGTGCGGTTCTACCGCGATGTCATCGGGATGGATGTGACCGCGCGCTACGGGGCGGCCGCGGCGTTCCTGTCGTTCGGCGGCTATCATCACCATCTGGGGCTGAATACCTGGCACAGCCGGGGCGGGACTGCGCCACCGGCAGGCCACACGGGGCTCTACCACGTCGCGTTGCTGTTCCCGGACCGTGCCGCTCTGGGGCGTGTGATCTTGCGGCTTCTGGAAGCGGGCTATGACCTGACGGGCGCCGCAGATCATGGGGTGAGTGAGGCGGTCTACCTGGATGATCCCGATGGCAACGGTTTGGAGCTTTACCGCGACCGTGACCCGGGCGATTGGCCGAGAGACGCAGACGGCGCATTGCAAATGGTAAACGAGCGGCTGGACATTGATGCTTTGGTTGAAGAAGGGCGCGCAAGCCTTTTAAAGGCATCCGAGAAATGAAAAAGGCCGCCCCGAGAGGCGGCCTTGGTCCGTTTCAAGCTGAGCGGGTTTACTCGCGATTGCCCAAGAGCTGCAGCAGGAACATGAACATGTTGATGAAGTCGAGATAGAGACGCAGGGCGCCCATGATCGCCGACTTGCCCAGCCATTCGCTGTCGCCGTGATGCGCGTGGGCCAGATACTCGTTCTTGATCGACTGCGTGTCGTAGGCCGTCAGGCCCGCGAAGATCAGTACACCGATGATCGAGATCGCGAACATGATCGCCGGCGAGCCGAGGAAGATGTTGATGATCGACGCCACGATGAGGCCGATCACACCCATGATCAGGAAGCTGCCCCAACCCGAGATGTCCTTCTTGGTGGTGTAGCCCCAAAGGGACAGACCGGCGAAGGCGATCGAGGTGGTCAGAAAGACCTGTGCGATCGAGAAGTCGGTGAAGACGACGAAGATATAGCTGATCGACACACCCATGACGGCGGCAAACGCGTAGAAAAAGAGCTGCGCGGCAGCGGCCGACAGTTTGTTGATCACGGCACCAAAGGCGAAAACCATGATCAGGGGCGCGAACATGACGATCCAGCGGGTGATCCCGGTAAAGAGCGTCTCCATCATGTAGGCATTGTTGCCCACGGCCCAAGCCGTCAGGAATGTCAGCAGCATGCCCACGGACATGGTGCCATACACCTTATTCATATGGGCGCGCAGGCCCTGGTCGATCTCGGCTGTGCGGGTGCCGCCCGCCGTCCGGATCGTATTGAATTCAGCCATCTAAGCCTCCGTGTTGCTGAAGAAGACCCCGCCTTGGGGGCTTTGACTGCAATATCGGGGCGCGCGCCTCGGTTTTCAAGGTTTTTCGGCTTCGGATTTGCGCCGCCGCGCTGCGCGTATTGACGCAGCGTCAGCGGCGCGGTGCTTCACCTGCGGCAGTGCCGACCCGGCGAATCGGCATTTGGCGCGGGGTTGCCAGGCATGGGGCAGATCCCACAGAGGGCGGCGCGCTTCGGCGTCGGCCTCGGCACGAGTCAGACCGATATCTGCCAAGGCTGCGCCGTCCAGCGCGGCCAGCGCGCGGCGCGAGCGGTAGAGGGCCGCGAGCGAGCTGAGCGAGGGCCAGTTGCGGGAGGCGGCGGGGCGGGCGTGAACCAGGCTGGTCATGAAAATCATCCTTTCTCTGTGATGTTTGGTGGATCACTCATATCGTCTGTTGATATATCTGCCCTGTTATGATCAATATTGGAAATGAATGTTTATCGCCCTATACATCAAGGATCGTGATATATGAGAAATCTCGACATGACGACGCTGCGCTCTTTCGTGGCGGTAGCGGACCAGGGCGGGGTCACGCGCGCGGCGGCGATGCTGAACCTGACGCAATCGGCGGTTTCGATGCAGCTCAAGCGGCTGGAGGATCTGTTGGGCCTTGGCCTGTTGGACCGCAGCGGGCGAGGCGTCGCTTTGACGCCTTCGGGCGAGCAAATGCTGGGCTATGCGCGCCGTCTCGTGGCGCTGAATGACGAAGTGGTCGGCCGCCTGACGGATCAGGTATGGGAGGGTGAGGTCACGTTTGGCGTGCCGCATGACATTATCCATCCCGTCATTCCGCGCGTGCTCAAACAGTTTTACGCAGCCTTCCCTCGCGTGCGCGTGCATCTCATCTCGCTCTATTCCAGTTTGCTGATGGAGGCACATGGCAAGGGTGAGATCGACCTGATCCTGACGACCGAGACAGTTCTGGGGCCGGGGGGCGAGACGCTGACCGAAGTGCCCTTGCGCTTTTACGGGGCGCCAGGCGGGGTTGCCTGGAAGCAGCGGCCTTTGAGGATCGCCAATTGCCGCAATTGCCTCTTCCGGCCCAAGGCCATCCGCCTGCTGGAGGAGGCGCAGATTCCGTGGGAGAGCGCGATCGATTCGAATTCTGACGGCGCGATCGAGGCCACCGTCAGTGCCGACCTTGCGGTGACGACCATGTTGGAGGGGACCGCCCCGCATCTGCTCGAAGCGGTGCCACAGAATTCCGGCCTGCCGGATCTGGGTCTGCAAAAGATCAACATGTACGGCGCCGCGACCCCGCGCAGCGAATTGGTGACGCAGCTGGCGGCAGTCGTGAGGCAGGGCTTTGGTGCGCCGCTGATGGCCGTGGCGTCCTAAGGCACCGGTGTCGGGTGCCCGGCCTCAGGCCATCGTGACGACGACCTTTCCTGTCGATTTGCGGGCGCGCAACAGCTCGAGCGCGTCCGCGGCCTGATCCAGAGGATAGACGTGATGCGCCCTCGGCGCGATGCGGCCCTCGTCGGCCCATGTCAGCAGCTCGGCCAGGGAACGGGTCAAAAGCTCAGGCGCGAAGGTCAGATAGCCGCCCCAGTAGAGGCCCATGACGGTCAGGTTCTTGACCAGAAGGTGATTGGCCGGAATGCGGGGCACATCGCCACTGGCAAAGCCGATGGTCAGAATGCGCGCCTCGGGGCGGCAGGCACGGAACGCGGCGGTGAACTGATCGCCGCCGACGGGATCATAGACCACGTCCGCGCCGCCAAGCGCCTTGCATGTCTCGCGTATATCGTCGGTCTCGCTGTCGATCAGCTCATGCGCGCCGGCGGCGCGGGCGGCCTCCAGCTTGTCCTTGCCGCGTGCGCAAGCGATGACGCGTGCGCCCATCGCGGCGCCGATCTCGACTGCGGTCAGGCCGACACCGCCCGCAGCGCCCAGCACCAGTAGGGTTTCGCCGGGCTGCAATCGCGCGCGCCGGGTCAGCGCCAGATGAGAGGTGCCGTAGGCGATCTGAAAGGCGGCGGCGGCCTCATGGCTCAGGCTGTCGGGCAGGGCAACGGCGCGCGCGGCGTCGAAACAGCCGTAGTCCGCCAGCCCGCCTTGCCCGCCATAAACCGCGACGCGCGTGCCGGGCGCCGGGCCAGAAGCGCCCTCGCCAAGGCTATCGACCACGCCTGACAGCTCCAGCCCGAGGGTGAAGGGCAGGGCGGGCGTGTCCTGATAGCGCCCGCTCATCATCAGCAGATCGGCGAAGTTGAGCCCGCAGGCATGGATCTTGATACCTATCTGGCCGGGGCCGGGGCGGGGCCGTGCGATCCGCTCGATCGCGGGCGGCGCATCATGCGAAGTGACGCAGTAGGCGCGCATTGTCATGGGGTCTATCCTTTCGGCTTGGCCGCTTGGCGCCAGTCCGTCGGACGTAGCCGATGGCCTGCGACGCTGTCAATTTCGCTCCGCTCGTCGGGACTGTGCCCTTCGCTACCGCTTAAATTGATCGAATTTTGATCAAACATCCTGGCGCGTATAAATTTTCTTGTGTATTGCCGCCGTGATGTTAATCTTTTGCCATTAGCAAAATCAAATTACCCTGGGCAGGGATTGCACGCCCGGCCTGAGCAAAACAGACAACTCGATGTCCGGGCAATCTTCGGTCATCCCTTCGTCAAAGGATTGAAAAGATGCCCCATCACGTTGATGTTCATGTGGGAAAACGGATTCGCCATCGCCGTTGGCTGGTCGGTATGACGCAGCAACAGCTGGCCGAGAGTGTTGGTATCAAGTTCCAACAGATCCAGAAGTATGAAACCGGCGCCAACCGCGTCAGTGCATCGCGCCTTTGGGATATCGCGGCTTCGATGGAAGTCGATGTGGGCTTCTTCTTTGAAGGGGTCGAGGCGGGTCAGGCGGCAGCGGATGCCGCAGCCGCGTCGCCCACCAAAATGCCCGCACGCGGTGGTCCTGCCGATCTGCTGGGCGACAAGGAGGCGCTGGATTTGGTGCGCTCCTACTACGCAATCCCGGAAAATCAGCGCCGGCGTCTATTTGATCTTGCGCGTGTTCTCAGCGACGTTGCCTGAACGCGGCCCTAGACTGGCGGCCTTGTAACACGGGCCGCCGCGCTCTACTCCTGCGGGCCAGAAGGCGGGCAGGGGGCGAAGGCGACATGATCCAAAGTGACGAGGTGGATGACATCATCGCGGCGGCGCATGCGGCCGCGGATGCCGCGCGCGGTGCGATCCTTCCCTATTTCCGGCTCTCGTCGCTTGACGTCGATGACAAACACGCGCCCGGCGCCCAGAGCGAGGGCACGTTCGACCCCGTCACAGCGGCCGATCGCGCCGCAGAGCAAGCGATGCGCGCGGTTCTGGCGCGGCTGCGGCCCGCCGACGCGATCCTGGGTGAGGAGTTCGGCGAGGCAGGCGGCACAAGCGGTCTCACTTGGGTGCTGGACCCGATTGACGGCACGCGCGGATTTCTGGCGGGCACGCCCACATGGGGCGTTCTGATCGCGGTTTGCGGACCCGAAGGGCCGATTTACGGCGTCATTGATCAGCCCTATATCGGCGAACGTTTCGAAGGCGGTCTTGGCCGCGCGCGCCTCACCGGTCCGGCGGGCCAGCGCAGCCTGGCGGCGCGCGGCGCCCGGCCCCTCGCCGAGGCGACGGTGATGACCACGTTCCCCGCGGTCGGCACGCCCGCCGAAGGCGCCGCCTTCGCCCGCATCGCCGACGCTGCGCGTACGGTGCGCTACGGCTATGATTGCTACGCCTACGCCCTTCTGGCGCTGGGATTGATTGATCTGGTCATCGAGGCGGGGCTGAAACCTTACGATATCTGCGCGCCCATTGCCGTCATCGAAGCAGCGGGCGGGATCGTCACCGATTGGCGCGGCGGTCCGGCGCATCACGGCGGACGCATCGTCGCCGCGGCGAACGCGGCGCAGCATCGTGCTGCGCTGGAGATCCTGTCGCAAGTCGCCTGACCAGCCGCCCCCCGTTCGCGGGGGTGGCGCGCGGGCGTTCTTGACGCTAGCCTCGCGTCACTTGCACCTGATCACTCCGGAACCAGTCCAATGCGCCACCTTCTTCTTGCCTATCTTATCTGCCTCTTGCCGGCGGCGTCCTTTGCGGCCGAGGACGTGAGCGCCGCCGCAAGCCCTGCGCTGAGTGAGATCCGTGGGCGGAATAACCTGCCGCCCCTTGAGACCAGCGCGGCATTGGCGCGCGCCGCCAGCGCCCATGCCGAGGACATGGCGACGAACGGATTTTTCAGTCACACCGGCTCGAACGGGTCAGGCATCGGTGACCGGGCGCGCGCGGCGGGCTACGGATTTTGCTTCATCGCCGAAAACATCGCGAAGGGGCAGGGCAGTCTGGATCAGGTGATCGAGGGTTGGATGGGCTCGACTGGGCATCGCCGCAACATCCTGGCAGAAAACGCGCGCGAGTTTGCCGTCGCGCGAGGCGATGGCGCGATCTGGGTCATGGTGCTGGGCCGGCCCGGCTGCTGACGCTGCGGCGCCGTCAACCGCCAAAGAATTTGGGCTTGAGCCTCAGAAGTGTCTCGCAAATCTGGGCTGTCAGGCTCTGCGCCACTCCCAGCGCCTCCTGGTGCGCGCCGTAGCCCTTGGATACGGCCGCCTCTATGGTCGAGGATTGTACGAGCGACGCAACCAGCTCGGGGTGCTTGGCGGCATAGCCCTCGCCCAGCTGGGCATCGATCGCGGCAATCGCTTGGGCAAGGTGGCGCGCGGCGGCGGGGTCTTGGGACATGGATCTTTTCTCCTCGTTGCGAGGTTGAGCTAGCGCGCCGCTTGCTCTTGGCGAGTGCGCGCGCGCCCGCAAATCCGTCGGCGCAGGTCTGGCGTTTCCCGTGATGCCTGATTGTTTTTCACCCCTCGCATGGCTAATGCTGCGCGAGACAATCCGCATGAACACGCGAGAGGCCATATGAGCGATCAAGAGCAGACCCCGCAGACCTCCGCTGCCACAGCCGAGGACGAGCGCGACGACGCCTACGAGCTGGATCGCAACGCCGTCGCGCGCATCATCCACGCGGTCGACAATGATGACCGCGCCCAGCTGATCGAAGAGATGGAGCCGCTACACCCGGCGGACATCGCCGACCTTCTGGAGCAGGTCAGCGCCTTTGACCGGCGCCGGGTCATTGCGCTTTACGGCGACGAGTTCGACGGCGACATCCTGTCCGAGCTGGACGAGTCGATCCGCGAGGAAGTGCTGGGTTATCTCAGCCCCGAGGTTCTGGCCGTCGCCGTGCGCGAGCTTGACAGCGACGACGTGGTCGATCTGGTCGAGGATCTTGAGGACGATCAGCAGAACGCCATTCTCGAGGTGCTGGAGGATAGCGATCGCATCGCGGTGCGCCAGTCTCTGAACTACCCCGAATACTCTGCCGGCCGTCTGATGCAGCGCGAATTCGTCATGGCGCCCGAGCATTGGAACGTGGGAGAAGCCATTGATTTCATGCGCAATCAGCAGGATCTGCCCGAGCAGTTCTATCACATCATGCTGGTCGATCCCAAGCTGCACCCCGTGGGCAACGTCACCTTGGGCAAGCTGATGTCGTCGCGCCGCGAAGTCATGCTGTCGAGCCTCGTCGAAGAGACGTTTCATGTGATCCCGGTCACGCAATACGAGGGCGACGTGGCCTATGCGTTCAACCAGTATCACCTGATTTCGGCGCCCGTCGTGGACGAGAACGAGCGCCTGGTGGGTGTGATCACCATCGACGACGCCATGGCCGTCCTCGATGAGGAGCATGAGGAAGACATCCTGCGTCTTGCCGGTGTGGGCGAGGGCGGTCTGAACGACAATTTCATCGACACGACCAAGCAGCGTTTTCCTTGGCTGGCCGTCAACCTGGTGACGGCGATCCTTGCCTCGCTGGTCATTGCGCAGTTCGAAGCGACGATTGCGCAATTCGTGGCGCTGGCCGTTCTGATGCCCATCGTCGCGTCGATGGGCGGCAATGCGGGGACGCAGAGCCTGACCGTCTCGGTCCGCTCGATCGCGACGCGCGACCTGACCGGATCGAACGTCTGGCGCGTCATCCGGCGCGAGGTGACGGTGGGTCTGATCAACGGGCTGATCTTTGCGGTGGTGATGGGCGTGATCGGCGTGGTTTGGTTCGGATCTCCGGCGCTGGGATACGTGATTGGCGCGGCGATGGTGATCAACCTGGTCGTCGCGGGCCTTGCGGGCACCGGCATACCCGTCCTTCTGGAGAAGGCGGGCATTGATCCGGCGCTTGCCTCGGGTGCCTTTGTCACGACCGTTACGGATATTGTCGGCTTCCTGGCCTTTCTGGGCCTTGCGGCGCTCTTCCTGCTATGAGCGAGCTTGCCGCGATCAAGGACGCTGCCCGGCGCGCGGCATTTGCGCGCCGCAAGGCCGCGCATGACGTCCCAGGCCCTGCGCCCGCTGCCCGTTTGTCCGAAGTGTTGGCAGGCTACCGGGGCGTGCCGCTTGCGGGGTATATGGCGATCCGGACCGAAATCGATCCGCTGCCCGCGATGGAGGAAGCCGCGGCGCATGGGCCAGTCGGTGTGCCTGTCATCATGGCCAAAGACGCACCCCTGAAATTCTCTCGCTGGACGCCGGGCTGCGAGATGAAGGACGGCCCGTTCGGGGCGCGCATCCCGAAGATCGATGACTATTTGACGCCTCAGATCCTTATCGTGCCCTTGGTCGCGTTTGACCGTGCGGGCGGGCGGTTGGGTTATGGTGGCGGCTTCTATGACCGGACGCTGGAGGGCCTGCGCGCGTGTGGCCCCGTCTTGGCCATCGGCTTTGCCTATGGCGCGCAAGAGGCCGATGGCCTGCCGCTTGAGCCGACGGATCAGCCGCTAGACATGATCGTCACCGAGTCTGAGGTCATCGAGCTTGGCTAGGTCCGCCTCCGGCGGGAGTATTTTCGGAACAATGAAAGCAGTTGGCGTCAACGGGTGAGCTGGCGCATGCCGTGGTCCAGCCCTTCGAGCGTCATGGGCACCATCCGGCCCTCGAAGATCGCTTCGATCATTGCAGTCGACTGGGTGTAGCGCCAGCGCGGCTCGGGCACCGGATTGATCCAGAGGTTCATCGGCCATTGGGCGCGGGCGCGCATCAGCCAGGTCTGGCCCGCCTCCGCGTTCCAATGCTCGTTCGCGCCGCCGGGATAGGCAATCTCATAGGGGGACATCGCGGCGTCCCCGACGAAAATGCAGCGGTAATCCGCGCCGTAGGTGTTGAGGATGTCCTGCGTCGGGATCTGTTCGCTCCAGCGGCGGCGATTGTCGCGCCATACCCCCTCGTAGAGACAGTTGTGGAAGTAGTAATACTCGAGTTGGCGAAATTCGGTCCGGGCGGCCGAGAAAAGCTCCTCGACCAGCTTGATATGCGGGTCCATCGAGCCTCCGACATCGAGGAAAAGCAGCACCTTGGCGGCGTTGCGCCTTTCCGGACGGGTCTGTACGTCCAGATAGCCTTTTTGCGCGGTGGCGCGGATCGTTCCAGGCAGATCGAACTCGTCCTGCGCGCCATCGCGCGCCCACATGCGCAGGCGGCGCAGCGCCATCTTGATGTTGCGCGTGCCCAGTTGAACGTCGCCGTCCAGATTGGCGAACTCGCGCTTGTCCCAGACCTTGACCGCGCGCTGGTGGCGCGACTTGTCCTGCCCGATGCGCACGCCCTCGGGATTGTAGCCATGCGCGCCGAAAGGCGAGGTGCCGCCCGTGCCGATCCATTTGTTGCCGCCCTGATGGCGGCCCTTTTGCTCGGCCAGGCGCTCTTTCAGCGTCTCCATCAGCTTGTCGAACCCGCCAAGCGCCTCGATCTCGGCCTGCTCTTCGGGCGTCAGGTGTTTCTCGGCCATCTTGCGCAGCCACTCTTCGGGCAGATCGACGGCATTCAGCACATCCTGGGCGGTGATCTGGTCCAGCGCCTCGAAGGCTGTAGCAAAGGCGCGGTCAAAGCGGTCTATGTGCCGCTCGTCCTTCACCATCGCGGTGCGGGCGAGGTAGTAGAACCCGGTCACGTCATATGTGACGAGCCCGGCGGAGACGCCTTCAAGAAAAGTGAGATATTCGCGCAAGGACACGGGCAGGCCAGCGCTGCGCAGCGACTGGAAGAAGGGCAGGAACATGCCGTGCCCCGCCAGTTACAACGTGGCGCGCTGGATCATGATCGTGACGAAGAGAGCGACCAGCGCGAAGATCAGCGCATGCACGGCGGCATATTGCGCGATATCGGCAGGGCGCCCCTTGCGACGACGCGCCCGAAGTCCGCCGATAACTGCACCGAGGATGGCCGCGACGATGACGATCATATGCTACCCGTTTCTTCCCTTCAGCGGATTGAGGTTCGAGACCTCGCGCAGCTTGGCGCGTACGGCCCAGTCCGCGCCGTAGCCGTACCGCGCCCAGCCGAGGCTGTCCATACGCACCTGCCGCGCTTCGGAGACGCGGCCCGTCAGCTCGAGCGCCTCTGCGCGCATCATCATCAGCTGCGCCAGAAGGGCCGCGTTCTCGTGGCGCTCGGCCACGGCGATCTGCGGTCCAAGAATGACCAGCGCATCGGCGCCGCGCCCTTGGGTGATGGCATAGGCGGCCAGCTGGGCCGCAGCATGCGCGCGGTGCAGCGATGTCACTGGCGCGCGGCGATAATAGGCGTCTGCGGCGGCGAAATGGTTCTGCGCATAGACGGGATCGGTGCTTTGGGTGATGCGGCCGATGGCGTAATGGGCAAAGGCCCGGCGGTGATCGGTAAAGCCCACAGTCTCGGAGATGCGCACGGCCGTTTCGGCGGCGGCACGGCGCTGCGCATTATTGGCGCCCGGCCCGAGGGCCGTTTGCATGGCGCGCACCCAGGCGCGCGGCGTGGAGTGCAGCGGGCGCGGGGCAATGCGCTCGCCCGCGGGATTGAGCCGGCGCAGGATGCCGGGAATCGCGGCAGCCACCTGGCGGCGGGTCATACCCGATTGCAGCTCGGGTGCGTAATAAGCGCGCAGGATCAACATGTCGAAGCCGGTCAGCACTGTATGCACGTTGTCGTCGTTGAAGACCGAATCGGGCAGGCGATAGAGGTCGTTCAGTGGGCCGAGCGCCTGGGACAGCTCTTCGTGCAGGCAATCGCGCACCTCTTGGGGGCTGCTGTCATTCGGCACGAAAATGGCCACCTTGCGCCGGGTCTGAAGGCCGCTCCAGGCGGTCAGGCGGCTGCGCTTGGCCGCGCGATACTCATCGAGGTTCGAGATGTTCGGCACGACGAAACAGGCGGCCTGTGGTAGGGCGCGGCGGATGTCAGCACGGCTGACGGCCTGAATCGTGATATTGGCGGGGCCGCTGACTTGGCTGATCTGGATACCCGCCTCGGACCGCAAGCGGTGCAGGAGGCGCGAGAGGTCCGATTGCAGCGTCGCGGGCGGCGCACCGGTGACCGTCACGCTGATCGGTCCCTCAAAGCGGGTCAGCACGGGCAGGTCGCGGCCCGATTCAAGGCGCAGCGACAAGTCCATGAAATCGCGCGCGATATCCTGGTTGGATCTGCTGGGCGCAGCAGGGTGCGGCACCGAGAACATCTTGATTGCAGGCATCCCGCCCAGGTCCGGCGTGGCGGCGCGCGACGCGACATCGCCTGACGTGCCGGGCACGCACGCCCCAAGCATGAGGCAGATAGGCAAGATCATTCGGCGCATATGCACCCCCATGGTGAACCCGGACGCAAGCGCACCCCCGCACCGATCTGGCACCGAGGGGCGCGGCCCCTCGTCCATTGTGGGCCGATGCTCAGGCTCACGTCGCTTATGGTTTTCTCTAAGGAGCATTTGAGACCATTTTACGGCACGCTGTCCGAAATTCTCGCAGGCCCCGTGTCATCCGCCGCGCCGCGCCATGAAGGCCAGACGCTCGAAAAGATGGACGTCCTGTTCATTCTTGAGAAGCGCGCCGTGCAGGCGGGGCAAGGCATCCTTACCATTGCGCTGTAGATCTTCGGGGCTCAAATCCTCGGCCAAAAGCAGCTTGAGCCAGTCCAGAACTTCGGAGGTCGACGGCTTTTTCTTGAGCCCCTGTTGATCCCGAATCTCGTAAAACTGGGTCAGTGCAGTTGTCAGCAGCGCGTCCTTGATGCCGGGATGATGCACCTCGACGATGCGGCGCATCGTGTCCATGTCCGGAAAGCGGATGTAGTGGAAAAAGCAGCGGCGCAGGAAGGCGTCGGGCAGCTCTTTTTCGTTGTTAGAGGTGATGATGACGATGGGGCGCTGCGCCGCGCGAATCGTCTCGCCGGTTTCGTAGACGTGGAACTCCATCTGGTCGAGTTCCTGCAGCAGATCGTTGGGAAACTCGATATCCGCTTTGTCAATTTCGTCGATCAGCAGAACGACGCGGCCCTCGGCGGCGAAAGCCTGCCACAGCTTGCCGGGGCGGATGTAGTTGGCGATGTCATGCACGCGCGCGTCGCCCAGCTGGCTGTCGCGCAGGCGGCTGACGGCGTCGTATTCATAGAGGCCCTGATGCGCGCGGGTCGTGGATTTCACGCTCCACTCGATCATCGGCAGGTCCAGCGCCGCGGCCACCTGGCGGGCCAGCTCGGTCTTGCCGGTGCCCGGCTCGCCCTTGACCAGAAGGGGCCGCTGCAGCGTGATGGCGGCATTGACCGCGACAGTCAGATCCTCGGTCGCGACGTAACTGCCTGTGCCTTGAAAATTCATAATCCGATCAGCCCTTTCAGGCGCACTTCTCATCCGCGCCGCCGGTCAGCATATGCGCAGAGCCGATTTCGATCAATGCGCCTTGAATTCGTGTAGTGACAACGGCTGCCGGTTGCAGTAAATGCACCCCGAGGGGGAGCCAGATGACACAGCATCCTGACGCCTTGGACCTTGAAAATAAAGAGGATCAAAGCTTGAAAGCCGAAGTTTTCCTGCCCGACGATTACCAGCCCGTCGAAGACGAGCCCTTCATGAACGAGCGCCAGCAAGAGTATTTTCGGCGCAAGCTGATGGATTGGCGAGAAGATCTGCTGGCCGGCAGCCGCGACACGATCGAAGCGCTTCAGGATGGCACACGCGCCATCCCCGATGTTGCAGATCGCGCCAGCGAAGAGACGGATCGTGCGCTGGAATTGCGCACCCGCGATCGCCAGCGCAAGCTGGTTGCCAAGATCGATCAGGCATTGCGCCGCCTCGATGAGGGCGAGTTCGGATACTGCCAGATGACCGGCGATCCGATCAGCCTCAAGCGGCTGGACGCGCGCCCCATCGCCACCATGACGCTGGAGGCGCAAGAGCGTCACGAGCGCCGCGAGAAGGTGCATCGCGACGATTGATCGCGCGGACATGACAAACTTTCTGAAACGCCGGGGCTGGTTCTCCGGCGTTTTTCGTATGATCTAGGGGCATGGATATGCAGGGCCTCTCAATCTCGATCATCGGCGCGGGTATCGGCGGGCTGGCCGCTGCGCGCGCGCTGGCTCTGCGCGGCGCGCGCGTCACCGTGCATGAGCAGGCCGCCGAGATTTCCGAGGTGGGCGCGGGATTGCAGATCTCGCCCAATGGGTTCGCGGTGCTCCGCGCTCTGGGCCTTGGCGATGCCGTCCGCGGCGCGGGCGTGCAGGGGGCGGCGGTGGCGCTGCATGATTACCGTCGGGGGCAGGTGGTGCGTCTGGATCTGACGCGGCTTGCCTCGCGCGATTACTGGTTTTTGCACCGCGCGGATCTGATCGGTATTTTGCACAAGGGCGCCGTGGATGCTGGCGTTCGGATCGAACTGGGCAAGCGCGCGGTGGACCCTGCTGCGATGGATGGCGATCTGGTCATTGGCGCCGACGGCCTGCATTCCGTCACGCGCAGCGCGTTGAACGGCACACTTGCGCCTTTCTTTACCCGCCAGGTCGCGTGGCGCGCGGTCGTGCCGCATGATGGCAGTCGCATGGGCGAGGCGCGCGTTCACATGGCGCCGCACCGGCATCTGGTCAGCTATCCGCTCCGCGGCGGGTCCGAGTTGAACATCGTCGCCGTCGAGGAGCGCGCGGGCTGGGCCGAGGAAAGCTGGAGCGCGGCGGGCGACCCGAATGATCTGCGCGCGCGCTTTGCCGATTTCGGGGCAGATGCGCAGGCGATGCTGAGAAAGGTCGATCGTGTGGGCCGGTGGGGCCTGTTTCGCCACCCCGTCGCGCCCGTCTGGGGCAAGGGGCGGCTGGCCGTTCTGGGCGACGCGGCGCATCCGACGCTGCCCTTCATGGCGCAGGGCGCCTCTCTTGCGATGGAGGATGCCTGGGTGTTCGCCGACGCCCTGGCCACGGCGCCGGATCTGTCTGCCGCCCTCAACACATACCAAGAGCGCCGCGCCGAGCGCGCGCGCAAGGTCGTCGAAGCTGCAAACGGTAATGCGTGGAAGTATCACTTGAAATTCAAGCCGCTACGCGCCGCAGCTCATCTATCACTCAAGATTGGTGGTGCGCTGGCGCCGGACCGCATGATGGGCCAATTCGACTGGATCTATGGCCATGACGTGACGGGCGGCGCGCCTCCTGTCATCCCTTCTTGAGCGGCCGGCCGTACAGCTCCATTTTGTGCCCCTTCAGCTTGTAACCGAGACGGGCCGCGATCTTTTCCTGCAAACGCTCGATCTCGGGGTCGAAGAACTCGATCACATCGCCGGTCTCGAGATCGATCAGGTGGTCATGGTGACCCCGCTCGGCATCCTCGTAGCGCGCGCGCCCGTCGCCGAATTCCAGCTTGTCCAGAATGCCGCTTTCCTCAAACAGCTTGACCGTACGATAGACCGTCGCAATGGAAATCTTGGGATCGCGCGCGGCGGCGCGGGCATAAAGCTCGTCGACATCGGGATGATCGTCTGCCTCTTCCAGAACGGCGGCGATGATGCGCCGTTGGCCTGTCATGCGCAGGCCGCGCGCCTCGCAGCGGTCGATGATTGTCTCGGGCGTCATTTCGGTCATGGGGGTATCCGGCTGGTATCAAGGCGTCTTTGTTAGCGTGCGGTGTTTTGGATTTCTACCGTTCATGGCGCGCGCCGTCACGCAAAGCTTGACTTTGCTCGCGCGGCCCTCCATCTAGCGCCTACCGACATTTCCTGCCGCGTGAGCAGCCGGGCCGCCCAAACGGCCGCCCCCAGATACCGAAATGTCGCCAGTATGATCCCAATATCACGCGTGGGGCCAGCCGCCGGATCGGCGCGATGGGCAATTCCGCCTATGCGTCAGGGCCTTGGCGGAACCACCGTAAGAGGCTGGCCGTACGCCGCCTCGACGCACGGGCCATTCGCGCCCGGAAACGGCATGGGACGTTCCCATGTCCGAAAGGATAAGATTTTGAACCTCTTCGAAGAAATGGGCCTGCCGGCCGTATTGGTCCGCAAACTGGGCAATATGGGCATCACCGAGCCGACCCCGATCCAGACACATGCAATTCCCTATGCGCTCGATGGCAATGACGTCATGGGCCTCGCCCAGACGGGCACGGGCAAGACGGCTGCCTTCGGCCTGCCGCTCATCGCGCAAATGATGGAGAATGACGAGCGTCCGCGCCCCAAGACGGCGACCAGCCTCATCCTCGCGCCGACGCGCGAACTGGCCAACCAGATCCGCGAGACGCTGCTGCCGCTGGTCAAGGACACGCCGATGAAGATCAACGTGGTCGTTGGCGGCATGTCGATCAATCCGCAGATCGCGCGCCTGGAGAAGGGCACGCATATCCTGGTGGCGACGCCGGGCCGCCTGCTGGACCTGATCGACCGCCGGGCGATCCGCCTTGATGCCACGCGTTTCCTGGTGCTGGATGAGGCCGACCAGATGCTGGACATGGGCTTTATCCACGATCTGCGCAAAATCGCGGCCCTTTTGGCCAAAGAGCGTCAGACGATGCTTTTTTCGGCCACCATGCCCAAGCAGATGGAAGAAATCGCGGGCAGCTATCTCACCCACCCGAAAAAGGTGCAGGTCAGCCCTCCGGGCAAGGCCGCCGACAAGGTCACCCAAGCGGTGCATTTCATTGCCAAGGCCGAAAAGCCGAACCTCTTGATCGAGCTTTTGGGCAAGCACAAGGGCGAGTTGGCGCTGGTCTTTGGCCGGACCAAGCACGGCTCGGACAAGCTGGCGCGCAAGTTGGAAAGCGCGGGCTACAAAGTGGCGGCCATTCACGGCAACAAAAGCCAGGGCCAGCGCGACCGTGCGCTGAAATCCTTCCGCGACGGGCATATTCACGTGCTGGTGGCAACGGATGTGGCCGCGCGCGGTCTCGATATCCCGGACGTCAAGCATGTCTATAACTTCGATCTGCCCAATGTGCCCGAGAATTACGTGCACCGCATTGGCCGTACGGCCCGCGCGGGCAAGGATGGCGCGGCCATCGCATTTTGCGCACCCGATGAGATGGGCGAGCTGAAGGATATTCAGAAAGTCATGGGCATTTCGATTCCCGTGGCGTCCGGACGTGCCTGGGAAGAGCTTCCCGATCCCAAGGCCGCAGCCAAGCGCGGTGGCGGCAACGGTGGCGGTCGCCGCCGTGGTGGCGGAGGCGGCAAGCCCGGCGGTGGCGGCGGCGCTGCATCCAAGCCGCGCCGGCGGCGCAGCGGTGGTGGCGGAGGCGGCGCGCGCAGCAACGCGGCCTGACATTCACCATCCCGAGATCGCAACCGCCGCTCAAGTGGCGGTTGCGACCTTGGTTGAGTTTGCCCGGTATGCCATTGCTTCTTCGCCATCGCTTGAAGATCGTGAGGCGCTCCGCGCAATTCGCAAACGAATACCGCATCTTGCAGGGATTATCTGGCGGCTGCATCCGTGCCCGTTACACAGCTTGAAGCTTGCTCGACGGAACGAAGCGCAGCTGACGCGTCAGCTATCACCTTGCGTCATGTGCCGCAGAATGTCTCGCGTACGATTTGATCCGGGCTGGGCGGCTCTGCCAGATAGGCCGAGACTTCGAGATCCTCATAGGGTCGCGCAAGTGCCTCGACCATCCTGTGAAACGGCGCATCATCACCTGCAACGGCAGCGGCGATCATCTCTTCCACCCGGTGATTGCGCGGAATGACGGCGGGGTTTGCAGCCTCCATGCGCGCGCGCCAGTCTGGCTCGCTTTCGATGCGGCTCTTCCAGCGCGTCTCCCATGCGCGAAACAGTGACGGATCGGTGAACTCATCTGCCGCCTTGCCGCGCGCCAAGGCGCGAAACGTGTTGGTGAAATCCGCGCCGGAATCCTCCATGATCTGTAGCAAATCCCCGATCAACGTCGCATCGTCCTCGCTTGGCTCGGCCAGCCCGATCTTGGCGCCAAAGACGCGCAACCGCTCGTCCTCGATCAGGTCCGGCATGGCATGGACCGCCTCCGTGAAATCGGCGATGGCGGCGTCTTGGTCAGGCATGAGTGGCACTAAGGCAGTCGCCAACTGAGCCATGTTCCAGACGATCAGGTGCGGCTGATTGGAATAGGCATAGCGCCCCTGCCGGTCAATCGAGCTGAATACCTGATCGGCGAAATATCCGTCCATAAAGGCGCAGGGGCCGTAGTCGATTGTCTCACCCGAGATCGAGGTGTTGTCGGTATTCATCACTCCATGGATGAAGCCGAGCCCCATCCACTGCGCCACCAGCGCCGCCTGCCGCGCAATGACCGCCCGCAGGAAGGCGCCCGGATCCTGCGCGCCGGGATAGTGCCGCTGGACTGCATACCCGAAAAGCCGCGCCAGCGACGCCGTATCGCCGCGCGCCGCGAAATACTGGAACGTGCCGACGCGCAAATGGCTGGAGGCAACGCGCGTCAGTATCGCACCCGGCAGGGGGCCATCCTGGCGCAGCACCCGCTCGCCCGTGCGCACGGCGGCCAGCGCGCGGGTGGTCGGAATGCCCAGCGCGTGCATTGCTTCGCTGACCACATATTCACGCAACACCGGACCCAGCCAGGCGCGCCCGTCTCCGCCCCGCGAATAGGGCGTGCGGCCTGAGCCTTTGAGCTGCACGTCGCGCCGCGCACCGCCGCTGGTGATGACCTCTCCCAGAAGTACGGCCCGCCCATCGCCCAATTGGGGAGAGAACCCGCCGAACTGGTGTCCGGCATAGGCCTGCGCAATGGGCGCGGCGCCGGGCAGGGCGCGGTTGCCGGCAAAGATCTCGGCCAATTCGTCATCGTCGCCGAGCGTCATGCCCAGATCCGCCGCCAACGGCCTGTTGACGGCGATCAGCGAGGGCGACGCCACCGGGACAGGCGCCTGCGGCGTGTGAAAAGGCGCCGGAAGCTGCGCGTAGGTATTGTGAAACGGAATTGTGGTTTGCATCATGGCCTCAAGATAGGCGTGTGGCGCCCTTACGCCAATGCCGCGCGCCTGAAAACCCGCCCGCTATTGGGTATTTTGCCCAAGAAAAAGCCGGGCCACAGCGCCAGTCTTTCATTGTTCCGAAGGTACTCCGGGGTCCGGGGCAGCGCCCCGGCGGGTCAGAGCGGGCGCGACATCAGCATATATCCGTCCCGAGCGCGAAAATGCATTTTCTCGTAAAAGGCGCGCGTCTTGGCATCATCGCGCGCCACCTCCAGATGGATCGTGCGCAGACCCGCGCCCGCCAGCGCGCGAGGTAGGGACGAGAGAATCTCGGTGCCAATGCCGCGGCCGCGCACGCCGGGGCGGATGTAGATCTCGTCCAGTATGCCGTCGAGGCCGCCATATTCCAGCGACCAGCCAAAGCTGATAGCTGCGTAGCCGATCGGCGCGCGCACCGGGCCTGCGATGTAGATCGCACCATGGGGCGAGCCTGCGAGCAACGGCTCGACCGCTTTGCGGCGCATGGCCTCGTCCAGAGCGATCCCCGCCTCTGTATGAAAGGCGGCGATGAGCGGCAGGATGCGGTCGATATCGTCTGATTTGGCGAGGGTGAGGGCGGTCACGGGCGGCTGGGCTTTCGTCTGGGAATGCCGCGCCAACATGCCCGCCGGGCCGCGCGCTGTCCATGCGCTGCCCTTCAGTCTGGGCCTTTTTCCGCCGCAGCGCGGTAGTGGCGCAGCACGTGGAGCCGGATCGCCGAGGCGAGGCCAAGATCGGGGCCGCGCGCTGCGTCGATTTCGGCGGCGAGTGCATTGATCGGCGTGCCGCTCTGGGCGGCGATGGCACGGAAGGCGCGCCAGAATTCGGGCTCCAAGGTGACGGAGGTACGGTGCCCGCGCAGGGTAAGCGAGTGTTTGACCGGGCGTAGAGTCATGGCAAGGTCATGGCAGTCTCAGGGCTCGCGCTTGTGATCGTCGATGTGGCGCGCCGCCTTGGCCGCCTCCGTCTCGTCGCGCTTTACCTGAGCCTTCGTGCGGCCGAAGCGGACGGCGTTCTCATCCGCCTCGGCCTTGGCCGCTGCCCGCGCGCGGGATTTGCGCGCGCGGTTCAGATTGATTGGCTTGTCCGTCACTTCGGCCCGACCATGTCTTCGGGCCGCACGACGCGGTCGAAGGTTTCGGCATCAACAAAGCCGAGCGCAATGGCCTCTTCTTTCAGCGTGGTGCCGTTCTTGTGCGCGGTCTTGGCCACTTTGGTGGCGTTGTCATAGCCGATTTCGGGCGCGAGCGCCGTGACCAGCATGAGCGACTCGCGCATCAGCTTGTCGATGCGCGTCTCGTCCGCTTCCAGCCCGTCCACCAGATTGTCGGTAAAGGCCGAGGCCGCATCGCCCAGAAGCTGCATGGATTGCAGAACGTTATAGGCCATCATGGGCTTGTAGACGTTGAGCTCAAAATGGCCTTGGCTGCCGGCAAAACCGACGGCGGCATCATTGCCCATGACATGCGCGCAAACCTGTGTCAGCGCCTCGCATTGCGTGGGGTTCACTTTGCCCGGCATGATGCTGCTGCCGGGCTCGTTCTCGGGCAGGATCAGCTCGCCCAGACCGCAGCGGGGGCCACTGCCGAGGAAGCGGATATCGTTGGCGATCTTGAAGAGCGATCCCGCCACGACGCGCAGCGCGCCCGAGATTTCGACCATCGCGTCATGCGCCGCCAGCGCTTCGAACTTGTTGGGGGCGGTGACAAAGGGCAGGCCGGTGATCTCGGCCATGTTGGCGGCGACCGTCTCGCCCCAGCCTTTTTGCGTGTTGAGGCCGGTGCCGACAGCCGTGCCGCCCTGCGCCAGCTCGTAGATGCGCTCGAGTGCGGCATGGATGCGCTCGATCCCCATGGCGACCTGATGCGTGTAGCCCGAGAATTCCTGGCCCAGCGTCAGAGGCGTGGCATCCTGCGTATGTGTGCGCCCGATCTTGATGATATGCGCCCATTTTTGCGCCTTGGCCTCCAGCGCGTCTTGCAGCTTCTCCAGCCCCGGCAGCGTCACGCCATGGGCTGTCATCGCAGCGGCGATGTGCATCGCCGTTGGGAAGGTGTCGTTGGATGACTGGCCCATGTTCACATGGTCATTGGGATGCACTGGGTCCTTCGAGCCGATTGTGCCGCCCATGATCTCGATCGCGCGGTTGGCGATCACCTCGTTGGCGTTCATGTTCGATTGCGTGCCCGAGCCGGTCTGCCAGACGACCAGCGGGAAGTTGTCGTCGAGATCGCCCTGGATGACCTCGCTTGCCGCTTCGATGATGGCATCGGCGCGGGCCTCGTCCAGTTTGCCGTTTTCCTTGTTGGCTTGCGCACAGGCTTTCTTGATCACGCCGAGGGCGCGGACGATGGCGATGGGCTGACGCTCCCACCCGATGGGAAAGTTGATGATGCTGCGCTGCGTTTGCGCGCCCCAATACTTGTCCGACGGCACTTCGAGCGGGCCGAAGCTGTCGGTTTCGGTGCGGGTGGTGGTCTCACTGCGGCTCATTGGGGCGCTCCTTGGTCAGGTTTGCGCCTGTCTTACCGTCTGGTGCGGAAAGTTCAACGGGCGAGGTGCCGGGCGGCGCGCCCCGCGCCCCGCTTCAATGCTTGCGAAAACTGTCGAGGCTGACGATATCGCCGCCGCCCTTGGGCGCGGTGTCCTCGTCCAGATCCGCTTCCTCGTCCTCTTCGTCCTCATCGCTTTTGGGCTGTGTCTCGAATCGCAGGCCGAATTCGACGGAAGGATCGACGAAGGTCTGAATGGCGTCATAGGGCACATAGAGATTTTCGGGCGCGTCGCCGAAATTCAGTGTGATCCCAAAGCCTTCGTCGCTGACCTCAAGATTGTCGTACCAATGCTGCATCACAACGGTCATCTCGTTCGGGTAGCGCTGTTTCAGCCAATCGGCCAGCGCGGCCTCGGGGTGGTTGGTGTCGAAGGTGATAAAGAAGTGGTGCGCGCCGGGCAGGCCGTTTGCGGCGACATCCTCCAGCACCTCCTGGATCAGGCCACGCATGGCCCGGTGCATCAGATTGCCGTATTCGATGGTGCGCGACATGCCTTGGCCCTCGGTATTTCCTAGATCCCACAATACGGGATTCCGAGGAAAGGAAAAGGGGCGCCGCGCGGCTAGAGCGCCAGATGCAAGAGCCCGCCCGCCGCAGCCATCAGCGCCAGCGCGGGCAGCATCGGGATACGCAGGGCCAGCATCAGGATCGCGGCCAGCGCGGTAAGGCCCGCCGCGGGTGTATCGAGGCTGGAGAGGACCGGATAGGTGCCCAAGGGACCATTGCGTAGCTCCGCAAAAAGAACGTGGAGCCCGAACCAGAGCGAGAGGTTGGCGATGACCCCGACCACCGCTGCTGAGATCGCCGAAAGTGCGCCGCGCAGGCGCGGCTGCGCCAGAAGCCGCTCCAGATAGGGCGCGCCCGCAAAGATCCAGAGAAAGCAGGGAACGAACGTCACCCAAAGCGCCATGGCCCCCGCCGCCAGCGCGGTGCCAGTGCCGCCCGCGCCGAAGCCCGCCAGCATGGCGACGAATTGCGTCACGAGGATGAGGGGGCCGGGCGTCGTCTCGGCCAGTCCCAGCGCGTCGATCATCTGGTCCGCGCTGATCCAGCCATGGGTCTGCGTCACGGTCTGGGTCATATAGGCCAGCACCGCATAGGCGCCGCCGAATGTCACCACCGCCAGCTTGCTGAAGAAAGCTGCGATGGCGGCGAGGAAGGTCGCGTCAGCGGCATGGGCCGCCAGGACAGGCGCGGCCCAGAGGCTGCCCCAGATGGCGATGGTGCGCAGCGTGCGAGCCGTTTGACCCGGAGTGATGGGCGCGGCCGCCCCATGCGGCTGTCCCCGAGCGGCCCAGGCGCCCCAGGCCGCGGCGGCGGCGATGATCAATGGAAAGGGCAGGGCGGCGGCATAGATCGCGGCGAAGGCCAGCACGGCCAGAACCACCTGCGCGCGCCCCTCCAGCGCGCGATTGCCCAACCTCCAGAGCGCTTGTGCGACGATCACCAGCACCGCCGCCTTGACCCCCGCAAAAAGCGCCGCAACCAGCGGCACGTCGCCGTATTGCGCGTAGGCCAGCGCCAGCGCGAGGATGGCCAGCGCGCCGGGCAGGACGAAGAGAAGGCCCGCGAGGATGCCGCCCCATGTGCCGCGCAGGCGCCAGCCCGCATAGGTCGCCAGCTGCATCGCCTCCGGGCCGGGCAAGAGCATGCAAAAGCTGAGCGCGCCGAGGAACTGACGCTGCTCCAGCCAGCCGCGCCGCTCGACCAGCTCGGATTGCATCAGGGCGATCTGAGCCGCCGGGCCGCCAAAGGACAAAAGGCCGATCCGCCCGAAGGCCGCCAGGAAAGCGCGCGTGCTGACCTGCATATCAGGGCCGCCCATTTTGGCCGTGGAGCCAGTCATGCCCCTCATCCTGCCCGTCCCGCGCCCAGCGGTAGAGCGCATCGTAAACGGGAATGGCGGCCTCAAGTTGGGCGTGATCGTTCTTGTATTGACGCGACAGCCCGACCGAAATGGCCAGCAGTCCCGCGGCAACGGGATGCAGGTCATGCCGGTTGGTATCCGCCGCGCGAATGGCCAGCGCCATCTGCTCAAGCGCGGGTGTGGCAAGGCCGAAACGGCGGAGCATCACATCGAAGCTGCACAGATCGCCCTCATGCGAGAACTCGGCCCCGTCAATATCGAAGGGGGTGGCGTCAAAGATGTCGGCCGCCGCCATCACCTCGGACGGGGCGACAAAGAGAAAGCGGGCACGCGGATCGACGAAGCGCCGGATCAGCCAGGGGCAGGCGATCCGGTCGATCTTGGGCCGCGCGCGAGTGATCCAGCGGGTTTGACCCTCCGCATCGAAGCGCACGGCGTTGATCGGCACGAGAGGGCCACCGCTGGCCTGCCACGCTTGCACGCCGCCCGCCAGATATTCGGCCGTGACGCCTTCGGCCTGCAGCGCGCTGACGACGCCCTGGCTGAGCTTGCGGCCCTTCTGGCAAATGATGATTGCGGGGCCGCCGTTGAGGCTTTGCCTCAGCGCCGCCAGTTCGCGATGCGACGCGCGGCGGGCGCCTGGGATCAGTCGGGGATCTTCTGCGAAATCCTCGGGCAGGCAGATGTCGATGAGTGCGGGACAGGCGGGCGTGCCGATCAGGCGCATCAATTGGGGTGGTGTGATGGAATTCGGGTCTGGCATGGCATCCTCTGAGCAATCGAGTTCAGGATGCGACATTGGGCCAAAGCCTCACGGGGAAGTCGCTGTCGTCCCCATGAACAAAGAGTGCACCGGGACCTGCGCGGCTGTCAATGCGGCGTCATTCGGGGTGTACGGGTCACGGATTCAGCGAGTATCTGGCGAACGGGAAATGAAGGTGCAGACTTCCGTTGCCCAAGCGTCTTTCGCTTGCGAAAGGTGCGTGCGAAGCCTGAGCGGCTTGCATTGGCAAATCTAAGAGTTTAAAGGTGAAAAGTGCAGGCTTCTGTTGCCAGGTGCCTGCGGACCCCGCCTTACGCTGCTAGGCGCAAGGACTTAGGTTTCGATTCCTCGAACCGCTTACGCGGCCAGAGCAACCGGAGCACGATTGTCATTTGCAATTGTACTGTTCGGGCCGATACGGTGGCACCCCGCCGAGACAAAGCATAACCCCTTTAGACGTTCGTCGATCCTGTTTCGACCCCGATCCGCCCCCAAATGAAGGGTGATTGGTGGAGTCGCCGGGTACCGCCCCCGGGTCCGATCCGCTTATTACGAGCGCGTTTATGTCCATAGTCCCCGAAGGGACATTATGAATATAGGCAGGCGTACAGGATTTGCAAACCTATGGAGAGCGGGTAGTCATGATTTTTTTTGCTGAGCGTGCGTGGCGCCACTACGCTTCGCGGGACGAAGCTGCCATCGAACGATCAAGGTAAGACTTTTGTCACCCGCCTTAGGATCCAACACAATAGCTTGAGCCACCGTAGATAACCGGAGCGTATCGGGGGCAATTTCCAAGCTGTCTGTTAAAGGGCTTGGCACCGGCAGGATCGCTGACGCGGCCTAGCTTATTGTCCGCGCAAGCGTTAATCCATGCAGCCTCACTGGAGCTAACGTTGCTATCAGGAACTATCCGAATAAGGGTGTCGCCTCCCCAAGGATATGCAACATACGTGGCCCGCAAGCTCGGATATCCACCGTTACCAAGCTCATAGTTGCAGTCAACTATCGCACGATGCTGGTCAGGGGCTGCGAAGTAGTCTTCCCGTTGTGGAAAGTCTTGATCTGGTGCGCCCTCCGCGTATGCCATCTGTACTGAAAGCATTGCCGTGAAAACTACAGCCGAAGCCTTGATTGAGTGCCGCATGTAGGTTTCCTTTGCCGGACAGAAGCTTGATTCCTTTATAGTATGCTATTTCTCCAAAGTGGTCGACATGTCTAAGCAAACAAGGTTATTGGATGCTTGAACCACGCCGGACGGAACGGATGCCTAGAATTCGCCCTTAGCGCCATAATGTATAGGCTGCATCATTGGTCACAAAGGGCTCGGAACAGACTTTCGCTGCGCCGGTCATTTACTGACAGCCGGCATCCAAGCTTTGCAACCGGCTAAACCGTCAAGCAAAAGCACCCGGCAGAACCTGCCGGGCGCTTTCATTTCTCTCAGAGCCTTCGGGCGATCAGCCCTTGCTGAACTCCGGATAGGCCTCCATGCCCAGCTCGGCCATGTCGAGGCCCTGGATCTCGGCCTCTTCGCTGACCCGGATGCCCAGCGTGGCCTTCAGGATGACCCAGACGATCAAGCTGGCGATGAAGGTAAACGCGCCGTAGGCGATGATCCCCAGAAGCTGCGTCATGAGGTTTGCGTCGCTATTGTAGAAGACGACGGCGATGGTGCCCCAGATGCCCGCAAAGAGGTGCACCGGGATGGCGCCGACCACGTCGTCGATCTGAAACTTGTCCAGCATCGGCACGGTCACGACAACGATCACGCCGCCCACGGCACCGATCCAGAGCGCCCCGAAAAGGCTGGGCGCAAGAGGCTCGGCGGTGATCGACACGAGGCCCGCAAGCGCGCCGTTCAGCACCATGGTGAGGTCTGGCTTTTTATACATGATCTGGCTGAGGATCAGCGCAGTCACGGCACCGGCTGCCGCCGCCATGTTGGTATTGGCGAAGATACGGCTGACGTCTGACACGTCGCCCACGGTCCCCATGGCCAGCTGCGAGCCGCCATTGAAGCCGAACCAGCCCAGCCACAGGATGAACGTACCCAGAGTGGCAAGCGCGAGGTTCGAGCCGGGCATGGGGTGGACGCGGCCATCCTTGCCGAACTTGCCCAGACGCGGGCCTAGGATGATGGCACCGGCCAAGGCGGCCCAGCCACCCACCGAGTGGACCACGGTCGAGCCGGCGAAGTCCTGAAAGCCCGCGGCATCAAGCCAGCCTGCGCCCCATTTCCACGACCCCGAGATCGGATACATGAAGCCGGTCAGCACGATCACGAAGATCAGGAAAGGCCACAGCTTGATCCGTTCGGCCAGCGCGCCCGACACGATCGAGGCAGTGGCGGCAACAAAGACCAGCTGAAAGAAGAAGTCCGATCCGATCGACGCGTAATCCAGCGCCGCGTCAGCGGCGGCCACGCCCACCGGATCGAGCACGGTCGGCACAAAGAAGCTGCCGACATAGCCGTTGAATTCGCCCGGATACATCAGGTTGAACCCAACGAGCCAGTATATGATCGCGGCGATGGAATAGAGCGCAATGTTCTTGGTCATTTGCATCGTGACGTTCTTGGACCGCACCAGCCCGCCTTCGAGCATGGCGAAACCTGCGGCCATGAAGAAAACGAGGAAGCCCGCCATGCAGAAAAGCAGGGTCGTCATGATATAGGGGCCGATCTCGTTGAAGTCGGGCGCGGCGGCCGCGTCCTGGGCAAGGCCCATCTGGGGCAGGGCGATCAGCGCTGCGACGATGCCAAGTTTGGTCTTGAATGACATGAGTTTTGTCCTGTCCTTTGTAGTGTGAGTGTCAGCTGGGAGGCGGCGCATCACAGCGCGTCCTCGCCCGTCTCGCCGGTGCGCACGCGGGCCGCATGGGCCAGATCCAGTACGAAGATCTTGCCATCACCGATCTTGCCGGTGCGGGCGGTCTGCATGATCGTGTCGCAGACCTGATCGGCCATCGACGAGGCAACGGCGATTTCGAGCTTGATCTTGGGCACGTAATTGACGGCGTATTCCGCGCCTCGATAAATCTCGGTATGGCCTGATTGCGCGCCAAAGCCCTTGGTCTCGGTCACCATCATGCCGCGCACGCCGATTGCGGTCAGCGCCTCGCGCACCTCGTCGAGTTTGAATGGCTTGATCGTTGCGATGATCAGTTTCACCTGACGTGTCTCCCTTGTGGCCGTGCAGTCGTCTGCACCTGTGCCCGAAGCTGACGACCTCTGCGGCGCGGCGT
The DNA here is from genome assembly GCF_900156535.1 of Roseovarius nanhaiticus. Lineage (NCBI taxonomy): Bacteria > Pseudomonadati > Pseudomonadota > Alphaproteobacteria > Rhodobacterales > Roseobacteraceae > Roseovarius > Roseovarius nanhaiticus. Next base: position 296,432 of record NZ_FTNV01000003.1, read on the forward strand.
AAGGCGGATCTGCGCGTGACGTGCGGGATTTACGCAGCGCCGCCCAAATTGCGGGCGCCTCAAATAATCTGCCTAATTTTTAGGCATTATCTGTTTGGTCTGTTTTAGCCCCGCGCCATCGCTGGACAGCGCAGGTCCACGATCTAGTTAAAAAGACCGATAAGGAATGAAGGACAGGACAGCCCCATGAGTGATTTTCGCATCCCGCCGACCAATGCGCAGGCCCCCGCACAGGCCACTGCCGGACGCCGCCTTGGCCCCAGCCGCCGCAGCGTTCTTGCCAGCGGCGCGGCCGCCGGCCTCGGTGCCGCCCTGCCGATGGGCTGGGCCAAGCCGGCGCGGGCCGAACCCAAGCGCGGCGGAGTGTTCCGCGTCGGCGTGCATGACGGCAGCTCGACCGACACATGGGATCCGGCCACGACCGAGAGCATCATGATGATCCAAGCGAACCATGTCGTGCGATCGTTCCTGACGGAAATCACCAATCAGAACGAACTGGGCTCAGACCTTGCGCTGTCTTGGGAGGCGACCAAGGAGGACGCGACCGAGTGGCGCTTCGAATTGGCGCAGAATGCCACCTTCCACAACGGCAAGAAGGTGACGGCAGAAGACGTCATTGCGTCGATCAACTACCACCGGGCCGAAGGGTCGGCGTCGGCGGCCAAATCGCTTCTGGATGGAATCACGAATATCCGGGCCGATGGTGATTACGCGGTGATCTTCGAGCTGGATAGCGGCAATGCCGATCTGCCTTACCTCATGTCCGACTACCACCTGACCATTCAGCCCGCGCAGCCGGATGGCAGCATCGACTGGGCCAACGGCATCGGCTGTGGCCCCTACAAGGTGATCGACTACTCGCCCGGCATCAGCGCGGCCTTTGTGCGCCATGACGGCTGGCACCGGATCGATGAGGGGGCCTGGTTCGACGAAGTCCGCATGACCGTGCTCAATGATCCCAATGCGCGACAGGCGGCCATCGTGACCGGCGATGTCGATGCCGTGACGGACGTCGATCTGAAGACCGCTGGCCGCCTCGCACAGGCGCCGGGTGTCATTCTCGATAACGTGCCGTCGGGCACGCATATCACCATGCCGATGTTCTGTGACGTGGCGCCTTTCGATGATCTGAACGTGCGCCTCGCGCTCAAGCACGCAATCAACCGGCAAGAGATTGTGGACAAGATCCTCTTTGGCTACGGCACCATCGGCAATGATCACCCCATCGCGCCGTCGATGCCCTATTACGCCGACCTGCCGCAGCGCGAGCAGGATCTGGACAAGGCCAAGTATCATCTCAAGCAAGCTGGAATGGACAATCTCTCGGTCGAAATCTCGGTCAACGACGCGATCCTCGCGGGCGCCGTGAACATGTGCAGCCTCTTTGCCGAGCAGGCCCGCCCCGCCGGGATCGACATCAAGGTCAACCAGGAGCCGGTTGATGGCTACTGGTCGAATGTTTGGCTGAAAAAGCCGTTCTGCGTGGTGTCATGGGCCGCGCGCCCGACGCCGGACATCATGTTCAGCCAAGCCTACAAGGCGGGTGCCGATTGGAACGAAAGCCATTGGGAGAACGAGCGCTTCAACCAGCTTTTGCTCAAGGCCAAGGCCGAGACGGACGACGCCCTGCGATCCGAGATGTATGCCGAGATGCAAATGCTGTGCCGCGATGACGGGGGCACGATCGTGCCCTTCTTCCGTGAGCGGATGTCGGCGCGGCGTGATAATGTCCTGCGCGAGGATACCATCGCGGCCGTCTGGGAGCTCGATGGCGCGCGCGGCTATCACCGCTGGTGGTTCGCCTGATCTACGCCGGATGAGATTGACGCGGCCCGCCCGAGGTGACACCTCTGGCGGGCCGAACTTTGACCAAAGGTGATGCCCCGATGACCGACGATATCAACGCCGCCCACAACGCCAAGATGAAGCGCATCAAGGCCCAGCGCGACGCGCTGATGAAGCACAAGACCGAGGAGAAGGGCCTGATCATTGTCCATACGGGTGACGGCAAGGGCAAGTCGTCCTCGGGTTTTGGCATGATCATGCGCTGCATCGGGCATGGGATGCCCTGCGCGGTCGTCCAGTTCATCAAGGGCACGTGGGTCACGGGTGAAAAGACGCTGCTGCGCGAGCGGTTCGCCGATGAGTGCCGGTTCTTTGTCTCGGGCGAGGGCTTCACCTGGGAGACACAGGACCGCGAGGCCGATATCGCCGCCGCGCAGAATGGCTGGAAGATCGCCAAGGAGCAGATACTCGCCCCCGAAATCCAGTTCGTCCTGCTGGACGAGATCAACATCGCGCTGCGATACGATTATCTCGATATCGACGAGGTGGTGGACTTCCTGCTGACGCAGAAGCCCGCGATGACGCATGTCTGCCTGACGGGCCGCAGCGCCAAGCCCGAGCTGATCGAGGCTGCCGATCTGGTGAGCGAGATGAAGCTGGTCAAGCACCCGTTCCACGACGGGGTCAAGGCGCAGAACGGGGTCGAGATGTAGTCAGGGGCGTTCATGCGCGTTCAGCCAGTCCTTGATGATTTGCCGGTGGCGAGCGCGGCCATAGCTGGGGAAATGCCCGCCATGCACGATCTCGACGGGCAGGTCGTAAAGACGCACCATCGAGCGGTGATAATCCTCGGCGTCGGCGTGGTAGGTATCCTCGATCAGCGGGCCGTCATAGACGATATCGCCGGAAAAGAGGATGCCGGTCTTCGCCTCCCAGAGGGCGATACCGCCCGGCGAATGGCCGGGCGTGTGGATCACCTCGAAGGCGCGATCTCCGAGGTCGATCATGTCGCCATCCGCCAGTAGCCGGATCGCAGGAGCAGATTTCAGCCGGTAGCTCTCGGAGCTGTAGGGCAGGGGCGGCAACTGCGTGAAGATCTCGTCAGTGACGTAGGGATCGGCCAGCGTCGCGGCATTGGTCGGATCGGCGAGGATATGCGCCTCGGCCTCGTGCACGCAGCGATCGGCGAATTCGTGGTGGCAGCCCATGTGATCGAAATGCGTATGGCTGGCCACGGCGGTCAGGTCCCGCTCGGTCACCAGCGGCACCCATTCGCGCAAGCTGACGACGCCCATGCCGCTATCGACCAGCATATCCCGCTCGCGCCCCCGGACGTGCCACATGTTGCAGCGATAGAATTCCTCGATATGCGGCTCGCAGATATAGGTGACGTCATTCGCGCGGCGCTCCACGCGGTACCAGTCCTCGGGGCGGGCGCGCTTCATGCCTCGGCCTCGAAGACGCTGAGATCTGCGGGGTCCGCCGAAAGCTGTACGATGCTGCCCGTGTCGGGGCGGGCATTGGGGGGCAGATGCGCGATCAGGTCCATGTCGGGCGCGGCCTCGGGCGCGAGGTGGCAGCGGAAATGCGTGCCGAAGAAGGCGGCATCGGTAATGCGGGCGGCGCCTATGTCCCATGCGCCTTTGCCCATACCGATCTGCTCGGGCCGCAGGCAGAGCGTGACCGGGCCAAGCGGCGCACCATCGGGCGCGGGCAGCGCGCCGATCGCCGTTTCGATCTTGCCTGCGTTCCGCGTGCCTGGAATGCGGTTCATCTCGCCCATG